>NZ_JBFUAF010000006.1:0-234037 GCF_056406415.1 Arthrobacter sp. P1_C12_2
GGCGGCATGGGGGGCTGGCGGCGCCCCCGCTCAAGCACCCCGCGCTGACGCAACGGGTCCCGGGGGCGCGCCGGAAGTTCTTCCGGCGCGCCACCCATCCAAAATCGTTGTGCTTCCGAAGCCTTACGGGAGCCCCGCGCCGCTGACATAGGCCGGGGTGCTGGTTAGTCTATGAGCTAACTGCTTTACTGCCAGCACACTGACTAAGAGTGCGCTGGCCCGACCCATGTTGCCGCCAACAGTTAGGTAAGCCCGGAAATGGCCGAAGCCATGATCGAGTTCCAGAACGTCACAAAGCAGTACCAAGGCGGTCAGGCCGCCGTTGACGGGCTGACCATGTCCATCGATAAGGGCGCCATCACTGTCTTCGTCGGACCCTCCGGCTGCGGAAAGACCACGTCCCTGCGGATGATCAACCGCATGGTGGAGCCCACGTACGGGATCATCACCGTCGACGGGGCCGATGTCACTTCAATGCCTGCCGCGAAGCTGCGGCGGTCCATGGGCTACGTCATGCAGTCCTCCGGGTTGATGCCGCACCGCTCCGTGCTGGACAACATTGCCACCGTTCCCCGGCTCAACGGAGTGTCCAAAGCCGAGGCCCGCAAGCGCGCCCAGGAACTGCTCGACGTTGTCGGGCTGGCCTCCTCCCTCGGCAAGCGGTACCCGTCCCAGCTATCGGGCGGCCAGCAGCAGCGCGTGGGCGTGGCTCGGGCGCTCGCGGCCGATCCTCCGGTGCTGCTCATGGACGAGCCCTTCAGCGCCGTGGACCCGGTGGTCCGCGATGAACTCCAGAAGGAGCTGCTCCGGCTCCAGCATGACCTGGCCAAGACGATCGTCTTCGTCACCCACGACATCGACGAGGCCACCGTCCTGGGCGACAAAGTGGCCGTGTTCGCCGTCGGCGGCAAGCTGGCGCAGTACGCCGCCCCGGCGGAGATCCTGCGGGCCCCGGCGAACGAGTTCGTGGCCTCCTTCGTGGGCCGCGACCGCGGGTTCCGGCACCTGGCGTTCAGCCCCTCGGACGGTGTCACCATCCACCCCGTCCACACCGTCACGCCAGATCAGCTCCGGGCGGAGGGCAGCTTCGATGAATGGCGGCTGGTGATCGACGACGCGCTCCGGCCCCTGGGCTGGGCCGGGCCAGGCAGCGCCACCGGAGCCGGCCCCGTGATGGTTCCCGGAGGTTCCCTGTTCCGCAAGGGGGACACGCTCCGCCGGGCCCTGGACGCGGCCCTGTCCTCACCCTCGGGCCTTGGTGTCGCCGTGGACGACGACGGCCGGGTGGCCGGAGTAATCGCAGCCGCCGAAGTCCTCGCCGTCATCGAGTCAGACCGCAGCGTCCGGCACGGAGGGCTCTGATGGAGTGGTTCCTGGCCAACAGAGCGGAAGTCTTCAGCCTCGCCGGCCAGCACCTCGTCCTGGCCATCCTGCCGATGGTGTTCGGGGTCCTAATTGCCGTCCCGCTGGCGCAGCTCGCCCGGTTGAGCGGCGGGCTCCGGTCCGTGGTGCTGACCGGGTCCTCGCTGCTGTATACGATCCCCTCGCTGGCGCTTTTCATCATCCTGCCGACCGTCCTCGGAACCCGGATCCTGGATCCGGTCAACGTGGTGGTGGCCCTGACCATCTACGCCGTCGCCCTGCTGGTGCGCGCCACGCTGGATGCCTTTGACTCGGTGGATGAGGACCTCCGGCAGGCCGCCGTCGCCATGGGGTTCAAACCCTTCGCCCGTTTTATGCAGATCGACCTGCCGCTGTCCTTGCCGGTGCTGTTCGCTGGGCTGCGCGTGGTTTCGGTCAGCAATATCTCGCTGGTCAGCGTCGCGGCACTGCTCGGCATCGGCAACCTCGGAATGCTCTTCACCTCTGGCCTGCAACGTGACTTCGTCACCGAAGTGGTGGTGGGCATCATCGCCATCCTTATCCTGGCGCTGCTGATGGACGCCGTCCTGGTCCTGCTCGAACGGCTGCTGACGCCTTGGACCCGGGCCGCGGCGGCCACGGGTGCCGGCACCGGTTCAGGTGCGGGCGCGGAGAAGACGGCCCCGGAGAAGACTGGCCCTGCCGCCGCGGCGATGCGGCTTTCGCGTCCCAAGACCGGAGGGGGAAACGCGTGAGCAACGTCGTTACGGACACCTTTGCCTGGCTCAGCGATCCGGAGAACTGGTCCGGCAGCGCCGGAATCCCCGTGCGGCTGACCGAACACCTGTTCTACACGGGCCTGGTGATGGTGATCGCCATCGCCATCGCCGTCCCCGTCGGCCTGTACGTCGGGCATACCGGCCGCGGGCGGGTTGCCATCGTGGCACTCGCCGGCGCGCTGCGCGCCCTGCCCACCCTCGGCTTGCTCACCCTGTTCGTCCTGCTCGCCGGCATCGGGCTGATGCCGCCGATCTGGGCGCTCGTGATCCTGACCGTGCCGCCCCTTCTTGCCGGCACCTACGCCGGCATCTCCAGTGTCGACCGCAATGTGGTGGACGCTGCCCGCGCCATGGGCATGACCGAGTGGCAGGTCCTGTTCCGGGCGGAATTCCCCAACGCGCTGCCCGTGATGTACGGCGGGTTCCGGACAGGGGTGCTCCAGGTGATCGCCACCGTCTCCGTGGTCGCCTACATCAACCTGGGCGGCCTGGGCCGTTACCTGTTCGACGGGCTCGTGCTCTCCGACTTCCCGCAAATGCTGGGCGGCTCCCTGCTGATCGCCGCCCTTGCCATCAGCGTCGACCTTGTCCTTGCCCTTATTCAGAGGCTGTTCCTGTCACGGGGCGCCTCGTCCCAGCCGAACCGCAGCCAACAGGCTGCGGTTGATCTCACAGACCCCGTAATCGCGGGGACTGTTGTTCAAGGAGGTACGTCATGAAGGAATCCCGCCAACGAGGCCTTGGCCGGCGCGCATTCGGCGGCCTGGCCGTCGGCGTCGGCCTGGCCATGGCTCTGTCCGCCTGCGGAGGCTCATCAAACCCGCTGAGCTCGGCCCCGGCCAGCAGCGGTGCCGCCTCCGGTTCCGGCGGCGCTCTGGTGATCGGCTCGGCTGATTTCCCCGAGAGCCAGATCCTGGCCGAGGTCTATGCCGGAGCCCTGAACGCCGCGGGCGTCACGGCCAGCACCAAGCCGAACATCGGCTCGCGCGAGGTCTACATCAAAGCAGTCCAGGACGGCTCGGTGGACGTCGTTCCCGACTACAGCGGCAACCTGCTGTTGTATGTAAACAAGGACGCCACCGAGGTCTCGGCCGAGGACATCGCGAAGGCCCTCCCGACCAAGCTCCCGCAGGGCCTGGCCGTGCTGGATGCCTCCAAGGCCGAGGACAAGGACGCCATGGTGGTCACCAAGGCTACGGCCGAGAAGCACCAGCTGAAGTCCATCGAAGACATGGCGAAGGTCTGCAGCGAGTTCGTCGTCGGCGCCCCGGCGACGTTCGCCGAGCGCGCGTACGGCCTGCCCGGCCTGGAGAAGAACTACAACTGCGTACCCAAGAAACTGGAGCCGTTCAGCGACGGCGGCGGCGCCGTCACGCTCAAGGCACTCCTCTCGGACCAGGTCCAGGTCGCGGACATCTACACCACCACCCCGTCCATCCCGGACAACGACCTCGTGGTCCTGGAGGATCCGAAGAACAACTTCATCGCCCAGCAGGTGCTGCCGCTCTACAACACGGCCAAGATGACGGACAAGGCGAAGGAAGCCCTCAACAACGTGTCCAAGGTCCTCACCACAGAAGACCTCATCAACCTCAACCGTGCCGTCAGCGGCAGCCAGAAGCAGAACCCGAAAGATGCCGCCGATGCGTGGCTGAAGGAAAAGGGCCTCGCCCAGCAGTAGACCACTGGCGACCCTGCGACGCCGGTGTCCGGGCTTACAGCCTGGGCGCCGGCGTCGTTGTTGTTACTGCCGGGCCTGCCTGTGAGTCATGTCTCAACGGAAGTACATCCTCCATATGGCATATTTGATGAATGGCAGAATTCAAGCAGTCCACCAAGCTTCATAATGTCCTTTACGACATCCGTGGACCGATTCTTCAGGCCGCCCAGCAGATGGAGGCGGAGGGTCATCGCATCCTCAAACTGAACATCGGAAACCCGGCCCCGTTCGGGTTTGAAGCGCCGGACGCGATCCTGGTGGACATGATCCGCCACCTGCCGCACGCCCAGGGCTACAGCGACTCGCGCGGTATTTTCTCGGCCCGCACCGCCGTCTCGCAGTACTACCAGACTCGCGGGATCCAGAACATCCACGTGGATGACATCTACCTCGGCAACGGCGTCAGTGAACTGATCACGATGTCGCTCATGGCCCTGCTTGACGACGGCGACGAGGTTCTCATCCCCACCCCGGACTACCCGCTGTGGACTGCCTCGGTTGCCCTGGCCGGCGGGAAGCCCGTGCACTACCTCTGCGACGAAGAAACCGGCTGGCAGCCCGACCTCGAGGACATGGAAGCGAAGATCTCGCCGCGCACCAAGGGCATCGTGGTCATCAATCCGAACAACCCCACAGGTGCGGTGTACCCGAAGGCGACGCTGAAAAAGATCGTCGCCCTGGCCGAGAAACACGGCTTGGTGCTCTTCGCCGACGAAATCTACGAGAAGATCCTCTACGAAGACGCGGTACACGTAAATCTCGCGTCGCTCACGGGCGACGATGTCCTGTGCCTGACCTTCAGCGGGCTCTCCAAGGCCTACCGGGTCTGTGGCTTCCGGGCCGGCTGGATGGCCATCTCCGGGCCGAAAAAGGACGCCGCGGACTACCTGGAGGGCATCAACCTGCTCGCCAACATGCGACTCTGCGCCAACGTTCCGGCCCAGCACGCCATCCAGACCGCCCTCGGCGGGTACCAGAGCATCAACGACCTGATCCTGCCCGGCGGACGCCTCCTGGAGCAGCGGAACAAGGCCTACGACATGCTCAACGCCATCCCGGGCGTCAGCACGCAGCAGGCTCGCGGGGCCATGTATCTGTTCCCGAAGCTGGACCCCGAGGTCTATCACATCCGCGACGACGAGAAATTTGTCCTGGACCTGCTCCGCGAGCAGAAGATTCTCCTGTCCCACGGCAGGGCGTTCAACTGGGTCCGGCCCGACCACTTCCGGATGGTGACGCTGCCCAACGTCAAGGACCTCGAGGAAGCGATCAACCGCATGGCGGACTTCCTGAGCCGGTACAAGGGGAACTAGGCTTCGGTCAGCAGCGGAGTTCGGGGACTCGCCCGCGCAGTGGCTGCACGAAACTGGAAAGAGGCTTTCCATGACAGATGCTGTGATGTTCGAACGGCGCCCCGCCGAGATGCTGCTGGTCGGAAAAAAATTCAAGCTTAAGGACTGCGACCCGGACTCCACCCCGGGCTACCCGGGCGGGAAATCTGACGGCGAGGCGCTCCTGGCAGAGCTCGATGGCAAGCTGACCACCCTGCAGGAGCAGCTTTTCGCCGAATCCCGGTTCGGCGGCACCAAGCGCGTCCTGCTGGTCCTGCAGGCGATGGATACCGCAGGCAAGGGCGGGATCGTCAACCATGTCATGGGCCAGATGGACCCGCAGGGTGTCCAGCTCAAGTCCTTCAAGGCGCCGACCCCGGAGGAGAAATCCTACGATTTCCTCTGGCGGATCGAGAAGGCAGTGCCGGGGGCCGGCATGGTGGGCGTCTTTGACCGCTCGCATTACGAGGACGTCCTGATTCACCGGGTCCACCGCTGGGCCAGCCCCGAGGAGCTGGAGCGGCGCTACAAGGCCATCAACGAATTCGAGGCAAGGCAGGCGGCAGCCGGGACCACGGTGGTCAAGGTCATGCTCAACATCAGCCGGGACGAGCAGAAGGACCGGTTGCTCGCCAGGCTGGATGACGAATCCAAGGTGTGGAAGTACAGCAACACTGACCTCAAGGAGCGCGCCTTCTGGAGCGACTACATGGATGCGTACCAGGAGGCGTTCGAGAAGACGGCCACTAACATCGCGCCCTGGTACGTCGTGCCGGCCAACAAGAAGTGGTACGCCCGCATCGCTGTCCAGCAGCTGATGCTGGACGCCCTGGAAGGGCTGAAGCTGCAGTGGCCGAATCCGGAGTTCGACGTCGATCTGGAACGGGATCTGGTCGAGCGCTCCTAGTACGGAGGGAACCGGCGCGCCGCGGCGGAGTCCGGCGTCAGCTGTCCTGGGTGGCCTGGTCCCGGGCTGCGGCGAGCCGCTTGCGGGCGCCTTCCAGCCACTGTTCGCAGCGCTTGGCCAGTGCCTCGCCCCGCTCCCACAGCGCGAGCGATTCCTCCAGGCTGGCGCCGCCGGCCTCCAGCTTGCCCACTACGGCGACCAGCTGCTCGCGGGCGTCCTCGTAGCTGAGGGCCTCGATGTCGGCGTTCGGGTTGGATGCTGCTGCCATGTGGGTGCTCCTTGGTTGTCGCGGTTTCGGCCGCGGTAGTGCCGTTCGGTGATGCTGTTCGGTGGTGCTGAAGGGTGGCCGTGTGGCCCGGTTCTGGTCCTCTGGGTTATTCCTCGGCCGGTTCCTGGCCGCCGGTGGATTGTGCGGTGAACCGGCCGCCGGCCACGCGTACGGTGAGGTCCGTGCCGGCGGGTGCCTGCGAGGGGTGCCGCACCACGTCGCGGTGCGTCGCGGGGGCGGTTCCCGCGTCGGCGAGCTGGACCACCGCGTAGCCGCGATCTAGCGTCTTTTGCGGCGAGAGCGCACGCACCTGCGCCTTGAGGTGGACCAGTTGGTCCGCTGCCCGCACGACGGCGGCGGTGATGGCCGAGTGTGAGCGGACTTTGAGCCGTTCGACGTCGTCGTGGCGCTGGCTGATCATGACGTCGGGGGAGAGCAGCACGGGGCGGGAGCGCAGGGACGCCAGCCGGTCGCCCTCGCGTTCGACCAGCCGGGTGACGCCGCGACGGAGCTGATCCCGGGCCTGGCGGACCCGGACGAGCTCCTCTGCGACGTCGGGGACTATCCTCTTCGCGGCGTCCGTGGGCGTGGACGCCCTGAGGTCTGCGACGTCGTCGAGGATGGGCCGGTCCGCTTCGTGCCCGATTGCGCTGACCACGGGGGTGGACGTGTCCGCGACGGCCCGGATGAGCTCTTCGCTGCTGAACGGCAACAGGTCCTCGAGGGCGCCTCCGCCGCGGGCGATGACGATGACGTCGACCACCGGGTGGGCATCGAGCTCCCGCAATGCCGCGATCATCTGGGCTACGGCGGTGTTCCCCTGGACCGCTACTTCGCGGATCTCGAATTCGACGGCAGGCCAGCGCAGGGCGGCGTTGCGCAGCACATCCTTCTTGGCGTCAGAGTCGCGGCCGGTGATCAGGCCGATCCGGTGCGGGAGCAGGGGGAGCCGCTTTTTGCGGGAATCGGCAAAGAGCCCTTCGGCGGCAAGGGCCTGGCGCAGCCGCTCAATCCTGGCGAGGAGATCGCCCAGCCCCACGGGCCGGATGTCCTTCACGGACATGTTCAGCCGGCCCGTCTTGAGCCAAAATTCGGCCTTGATCAGGGCGACCACCCGGGAGCCGCGTTCCAGCGGGGCGGCCTGGCGGTCCAGCACGGTGGTCCACACCGATGCCGGCAGCGAGATTTCGGCGTCGATGTCCCGGAGAGTCAAGTAGGCGTTGCTGCCGCGCCGGTTGAGCTCAATTACCTGACCCTCAACCCATGCCGAGGGCGCGCGGTCGATATGCATCTTGAGTTTCTGGGACAGCAACTGCAGCGGCCAGGGGTTGTCGGGGCTGGTTTGGGCCGCGGTGGCCGGTAGCGTGGTGGCCGCCGCCGCTTCCTCAGACATGCGTGGGCTCCATGGCCGAGAGCGCCTGGTGGAGTGCCTTGTGCATATGCGTGCGTGTCCTTTGCCCGAGGGGGACTGCCGGCGGCCCGCTCCCCGGCGGGTGGGCCGGCCGGCAGCCGGAAGTTGTCTCTTTCAACTCTATCCATAGCTCTACCACCGGGGCCCGACTTTATGGCCGGGCCCGTCACCGCCCTAGGATGGAAGGGATGCCACCAACCTCCTAGGAATCCCTTGCGCACTTTTGTCTCTGCCGTCGCCGTCCTTGTCGGGCTCCTGATGGCAGCCGTCGCCGTTCCAGCTATGTGGGTGGACCAGAACATCGTCCAGGAAGAGGGCTTCGTGGCCCTGACCGCGCCGCTGGGCAAGGACCCGGCGTTCCAGCAGCGGCTGGCCACGGCCGCCGTCGACGGGCTGGCCTCCAGCGCCGGCATTCCCGAAGTCTTCACGGAGCTTGCCCGGCCGGTCCTGAATAACGCGGCGCGCTCGCTGACGGGACTGCCCGGCTACGCCGAGGCCTGGGCGGAAACCCTGCGCAAGAGCCACCGCCTCACGTTTGCCGACCCCAGCACGCTGCCGCCGGAGGTTGACGGCACCTCGTCGCTCACCCTGGATGTCGCCCCGCTTGCCGGGCTGGTGGCCAAACAGGTAACTGAGGCGACCACACTTCCGCTGGAGGCGCCCGGCCAGGTGCTGATCCATATCGGGCAGTCCAACCAGCGCCAGATGATCGAACGCGTCATCGCCTACGCCCCGATGGGCTACGCCGTTGCCGTCGGCGCGGCCATCGCCTTCCTGCTGGCGTTCGTTGCGGCCCGGCGCCGGTGGACCGTGCTGGTCGGAATGGGCGTTGGAGCGCTGGTGCTCGCGGGGGTATGGAAGCTGGCCAGTGATGCCGCCGGCGCCGCCGTCGCCGGGACCTCGAGCGGCAACGATGTGGCGGAGCTCTTCAAGAACGAGTTCGTGGCGGCATGCGCTGCCAGCTTCGGCCAGTGGATCGTCGCTGCCGCAGTCGCTGGAGCAGCGCTGCTGGCCGCGGGAGTGGCCGTCCGCGTCGCCGACGGCCGCAAACGGAGCAGGATTGAACACCGGTAGCATGGGAGCATGACCACCACCGCTGTTTCCGTTCCGATGCCATCCGTACCGCGCCGGCGGCGTTCACCGGAAGACGTCCTGGCGGCGGCCCCTGTCGCCGGTCCCAAAAAGGTCCTGCTGGCAGCCCCGCGCGGCTACTGCGCCGGCGTTGACCGTGCGGTCATCGCGGTGGAAAAAGCCCTGGAGCACTACGGCCCGCCGGTCTACGTCCGCAAGCAGATCGTGCACAACGTCCACGTGGTCAGCTCCCTCGAGGCGAAGGGCGCCATCTTCGTCGATGAAACCGACGAGGTCCCGGAAGGTGCCCTCGTGATCTTTTCCGCGCACGGAGTATCGCCCGCCGTCGTCCAGTCCGCCGAGGACCGCGGCCTGCGCACCATTGACGCGACCTGCCCGCTGGTCACCAAGGTGCACCGCGAAGCCGTCCGGTTCGCCAAGGATGACTTCGACATCCTGCTGATCGGCCACGACGGCCATGAGGAAGTCGAAGGCACCGCCGGCGAGGCTCCCGAACACATCCAGATCATCAACGGCCCGCACGAGGTCGACAAGGTCACGGTCCGCGACCCGGAAAAGGTCATCTGGCTCTCGCAGACCACCCTCAGCGTGGACGAGACCATGGAGACTGTGCGCCTGCTCAAGGAGCGGTTCCCCACTCTGCAGGATCCGCCCAGCGACGACATCTGCTACGCCACCACCAACCGCCAGGTGGCCATCAAGAAGATCTCGCCCCAGGCGGAACTCGTGATCGTGGTGGGCTCCGCGAACTCCTCAAACTCGGTCCGCCTTGTGGAGGTGGCACTGGAATACGGTGCCAAGGCCTCCTACCGGGTCGACTTCGCCAACGAGGTCGACGAGAGCTGGTTCGAGGGCGTCGCCACGGTGGGCGTGACATCGGGGGCCTCCGTACCGGAAGTCCTCGTCAAGGACGTGCTGCGGCTCCTGGCCGACTACGGCTACGGATCGGTCGAGGAAGTCGTCACGGCCGAGGAAGACCTCCTGTTCTCCCTGCCGAAGGAGCTCCGCGCCACCCTGAAGCAGGCCGGCGACGTCACCCGCGCCCTCGGCGGCCGCGGCACCCGCCCCGAACAGTCCTAGGGACTGAACAGCCTCGGCGTTGAACAGCATTGGGCGCTGATCAGTCCCGGGCGCTGATCAGCCCTAGGCTGCGGACTCTTCCGACTCGTCACGGGACTGCAGTTCCGGGGCTGCGACTGCCCGCGGCGTGACCTCGACGGCGGGAGGAGTGGCCAGGCCGGCGGCTTCCAGGGCGTTCAGCTTCCTCGCGGTGGGCAGGACCCGGGCCTCCAGGGTGCCGACCATGGAGTTGTACCGCTCCACCGAGGTCTTCAGCGAGGACCCCAGCTTGGTGACGTTCTCGCCGAGCGTGCCCATCCGGTCGTAGAGCTGCCGGGCGAGCTCAAAGAGTTCCCGGGCGCTGTCCGTCAACACATCCTGCCGCCACGTGAACGCCACGGACTTCAGCACGGCCAGCAAGGTTCCGGGGGAGGCCAGGACCACGTTCTTGGCCAGTGCATAGTCCAGCAGGGCCGGGTCCGCCGTGAGGGCGGCGGCCAGGATCGACTCCGCCGGCAGGAAGCAGACCACCAGCTCCGGAGAGTTGCCGGGGATGTCCCAGTACTTCTTGCTGCCCAGCGCGTCCACGTGGGCCTTCAGGGCCTTGGCATGGGCGGCGAGGTGCGCCTGCTGGCTGCCGGGCAGCTGTGAGGACTGCTGGCCTGCCTGGGCGGCGCCGAGGTCCTGGGCGGCGAGATACGACGCCAGCGGGACTTTCGCGTCGACAACCAGCTGCTTGTCGCCGGGGAGCTGCACCACGAGGTCGGGCCGGAGGCTGCCGTCCGGGCCGGAGCTGTGGGCCTGCCCGCTGTGGACCTGTTCGTGGAAGTCCACGTGCCGCAGCATGCCTGCTGCCTCGACCACCCGGCGCAGCTGGACCTCGCCCCACTGGCCGCGGGCGCTGTTGGAGCGCAGGGCAGACTCGAGCGCATGAGTGGACCGCAGGAGCTGCTCATCGGACAGGCGGGCCTCCTGCAGCTGCTGGGCGAGCTGGCCGTACTGCTCCAGCCGGTCGCGTTCGAGCAGGGACACCTGCTGCTGCACGGCGGTGAGCTTTTCCGCCACGGGCGCCAGCGCGCGGAGCACACTGCCGTCCTGGTTCCGGGATTCTCCGAGCTCCCGGTTCTGGGCCGCGAGAAGGCGCCTCTCGGCGTCGGCGGCGGCGAACTGGGCGCTGACGTCGGAGAGCCGGGCCGATACGCCGTCGAAGTCCTGTTCCACGGCCTGATAGCGCCTGCGCAGCAGGACATAGACGGCGGCGGCGCCCGCGACGGCGCCCGTGAGCAGCATGAGCAGGGCAAGAATCAGTGCAAAAGCATCCATGACTTCACTGTGGCATGCCCCTGTGACAGTTTTGGCTTCGACGCCCGGAACACCCCGGATCTACACGCGGGAACACCCCGGCAAGGCCCACACTGCCACGCACACGCGCCCGCCTCGGCGGCCCCCACACCGGCCCACGCACCGGCCGCAGCAAGGATCGCCGGCGGGTGCGGGTAGAATATATGCTCGTGGCTCTTACTATTGGCATCGTCGGACTGCCCAACGTCGGCAAATCAACCCTTTTCAACGCACTGACCCGCAATCAGGTCCTCGCAGCGAACTACCCGTTCGCCACGATCGAACCGAACATCGGCGTCGTGAACCTGCCGGATGCCCGGCTTGAAAAGTTGGCCGGCATCTTCGGCTCGGCGCGCCTGCTGCCCGCCGCTGTGTCCTTCGTGGACATCGCCGGCATCGTCAAGGGCGCCTCCGAGGGCGAGGGCCTCGGCAACCAGTTCCTCGCCAACATCCGCGAGGCCGAGGCCATCGCGCAGGTTGTCCGCGTCTTCGATGACCCGGACGTCATTCACGTCGACGGCAAGGTCGACCCCAGCTCCGACATGGAGACGATCAACACCGAGCTGATCCTGGCCGATCTGCAGACCATCGAAAAGGCCATCCCGCGGATCGAAAAAGAAGTAAAGATCAAGAAGCGGGATGCGGCCGAGCTGGCAGCCATCCTGGCGGCGCAGGCAGTGCTGGAACGCGGCGACACCATCTTCTCGTCCATCAAGAGCGACAAGCTGGAGATGGAGCACCTCAAGGAACTCGGCCTGCTCACGGCCAAGCCCTTCATCTATGTCTTCAACTCCGACGAGGGGATCCTCGGCAGCCCGGAGAAGCAGGCGGAACTGCGTGCCCTCGTGGCCCCGGCCGACGCCATCTTCCTGGACGCCAAGCTCGAGTCCGACCTGGTGGAGCTCGACGAGGCAGAAGCCCGCGAGATGCTGGAAATGAACGGCCAGGATGAATCCGGGCTGGACCAGCTGGCCCGCGTCGGCTTCCACACCCTCGGACTGCAGACCTACCTCACCGCCGGCCCCAAGGAAACCCGCGCGTGGACCATCCGCCAGGGCGACACCGCCCCGCAGGCGGCCGGTGTGATCCACTCCGATTTCCAGCGCGGCTTCATCAAGGCCGAGGTCGTCTCGTTCGATGACCTGATCGAGGCCGGCTCCATGGCCGAGGCGAAGGCCCGCGGCAAGGTCCGGATCGAAGGCAAGGAATACATCATGGCCGACGGCGACGTCGTCGAATTCCGCTTCAACGTTTGACGCCCGCCGCCCGGCAGCGCGGTAATTCTGCCAAGTAATTAAGGATTAACTGGAGGAGCCCCGATTTTCGGATCGGGGCTTTTTCTGTGTGCGGCACATTTACCTTTTTGTTACGCCGCCGTCAATGTTTTGTGGGAAAGCTCGCCCCGCGGAACCTGCCGAATGTTGCAGCTCGATAACGAACTTTACGGTGAGTCAACTTTGGTGGCTCCGAACGGCCTTTAGGGTTACGCTTCATGCCATGTGAGACGGGCCACACTGCCGCTGGGGGAGTGTGGACGTCTGTCTGGCGCTTTCAGCGCCGGTCTCACCCACACCACAGAAACAAGGAGGCGGAATGCGCTTGGGTCGTATTTCCAAAGCAGTGGGCGTGGCGGCAGCAGCTGCCATCGCCCTCAGCGCCTGCGCGGGCAACAGCGGCGGGACAACCCCGACCACTGCGGCGGCAGCAAGCAAGCAAGGCGGATCGGCAACTGTAGTAGAGGTGAACGCGTTCAATACGTTCAACCCGAACACGGCCGATGGCAACACTGACATCAACTCGAAGATCAGTTACGCCACGCACTCGGGCTTCTTCTACATCGACAACAAGCTCAACGTTGTCCGCAATGAGAAGTTCGGCAAGATGGAAAAGGTCTCCGACGATCCGCTGACGGTGAAGTACACCATCAACGACGGCGTGAAGTGGTCCGACGGCACTCCTGTCACCGCGGCTGACCTTGTGCTGCAGTGGGCCGCCTTCTCGGGTTACTACAACGATGCAGATGCGGAAGGTAAGACTGGAACGTCCTACTTCTCCTACGCCGGTGACCCCACCGGTATCGCCCTCACCGACTTCCCGGAACTCGGTGACGACGGCCGCAGCATGACGCTGAAGTACTCCAAGCCCTTCGCGGACTGGGAAATCGCCATCGGCGGCCCCGGCATCGACATCCCGGCGCACGTCCTGGCCAAGAAGGCGGGCCTGGCGGACACCAAGGCCTTCATTGACCTGCTCAAGGGCATGCCCCGCGGCGATTCCAAGGCCCCGAAGCCGGCGAACGCACAGCTCAAGGCTATGGCGGACCTGTGGAACACCGGCTTTGACACCAAGACCCTGCCGGCTGATCCGAGCCTCTACCTCTCCAACGGCCCGTTCCTCGTCAAGAGCGTCAACCAGGACCAGTCCCTGACCATGGTCAAGAACAAGGACTACAACTGGGGCCCGGAAGCCCAGCTGGACGAAATCACCGTCCGCTACATCGGCGAGGCACCCGCCCAGGTCCAGGCGCTCAAGAACGGCGAGGCCGACATCATCGCCCCGCAGGCATCCGCGGACACCGTGGAGCAGCTCAAGGCACTCGAAAGCCAGGGCGTGACGGTCGACGTCGGAAACCAGCTCGCGTACGACCACATCGACCTGAACTACTCGGGCCCGTTTGCCGACAAGAACGTCCGCGAGGCGTTCATGAAGGCCGTCCCGCGTACGGACATCGTCGACAAGATCGTCAAGAAGCTGGATCCGAAGGCTGCACCGCTTGACTCCCAGCTCTTCGTTCCGGACCAGGCCCCGTACTCCGAGTCGGCCAAGAACAACGGTTCCTCTGCCTACCAGGGTGTGGACATCGAGGGTGCCAAGAAGCTCCTCAACGGCGCCACCCCCGAAGTTCGCATCATGTACAACAAGGACAACCCCAACCGTGTTGACGCCTACTCCCTGATCAGCGAGTCCGCCACCAAGGCCGGCTTCAAGATCGTCGACGGCGGCCTCGGCAAGTCTGACTGGGGCAAGGCCCTTGGCGACGGCAGCTACGACGCCACGATCTTTGGCTGGAGCAACTCCGGTGTCGGCGTGTCCGGCGTTCCGCAGATCTTCAAGTCCGGCAACGACTCCAACTTCAACCAGTTCAGCGACCCCGCAGCCGACAAGCTGATGGACGAACTGATTGTCACCACCGACAAGAGTAAGCAGGATGGCCTCGTAACGCAGATTGACAAGATGATCTGGGATTCGGCCTATGGCCTGCCGCTGTTCCAGTCGGTTGGCGTGGACGCGTACAGCGACCGCGTCACCGGTGTGAAGTACATGCCGAACCAGACCGGCGTTTGGTGGAACTTCTGGGAATGGGCACAGAAGTAGCCCGCGACCCCAAGTAACACTGCTGGAAAGGCGTCGGGACCACAGCTTCTTCGGTCCCGGCGCCTTTCTGGCGATATCCTGACGATGCCGTGGTCCCGCCGCCACATCGGCGGGAACCTGCCAAACTCCGCGACCGGTCCGGGCGATCCCTGGGCCCAAATTCCGAGGTTCTATTTCAATGGTGACCTACATCTTCCGGCGGCTCGTGACTGCCGCCCTCATCCTTCTCGGTGCGTCCTACCTCGTGTATCTCCTGACAGCGGCGTCCGGCGATCCCTTGGAGGAATTCCGCGCCAACCCCTCGCCGCAGAAGCAGCAGCTCATGGACGCAAGGACCGAGCTCCT
Organism: Arthrobacter sp. P1_C12_2; assembly: GCF_056406415.1. Taxonomy (NCBI): domain Bacteria; kingdom Bacillati; phylum Actinomycetota; class Actinomycetes; order Micrococcales; family Micrococcaceae; genus Arthrobacter; species Arthrobacter sp. P1_C12_2. The sequence goes on from NZ_JBFUAF010000006.1 coordinate 14,991, forward strand.
GCAACTGGACACCCCTGCCCCGCTGCGGTACTTCAAATGGTTCGGCGGCGCGGTCCAATGCCTCGTTCCGTTCGCCAACTCCTGTGACCTCGGGAAAAACATCGCCGGCCAGCCCATCACCGAGGCCCTCGGCTTCGCGCTCATCCAGACCCTGACCCTCGTCACCGCGGCAACGGTGCTCGCCATCCTGATCGGCATCACCCTGGGTATCATCACCGCCCTGCGGCAGTACAGCACCCTGGATTACGGCGTGACGTTCATGGCCTTCCTGTTCTTTTCCCTGCCGATCTTCTGGGTCGCCGTCCTGCTCAAGGAATTCGGCGCCATCGGCTTCAACGACTTCCTGCGAAATCCCGACGTGCCGCTGACCGCGGCCCTCGGGATCGGCGTCGTCGTCGGTGCAGTGACGGTCGTCGCGGTGGGCGGACCCATGCGGCGCCGGCTGCTGGCCGGCGCCGGCGCCTTCGCCTTCGTCGCCGCGGTGCTCACCTACTTCTCCGCCACGGAGTGGTTCAAGACGCCGGGCCTGGGCCCAGTGGTCATCGCCATCGCCGGTGTGGGTATCGCGTTCGCCGTGACCCTGCTCACTGCCGGATTGAAAAACCGCAAAGCCCTGCAGTCGGCCCTGATCTCCGTCGGCGTCGGCGTTGTGCTCTACTTCCTCCTTCAGCCGCTGCTGAACGAGGCCACGTTCCTGATGATCGTGCTCCTGGCGGTCGCCTTCGTCCTGATCGGGATGGGCATCGGCTACCTGGTGGGTGGCTACGACCGCGGACAGTCCATGCGGGCCGCGGGCATCACCTCGTTCCTGGTCGGCTTCCTGATCCTGCTGGACCGGTACATGCAGGCATGGCCCAGCTACTTCAACAACAGCCGTGTGCGCGGCCGGCCGATCGCCACCATCGGTGCCAGCACGCCGAACATCCAGGGCGACTTCTGGGTCCTGAGCCTCGACTCCTTTACCCACCTGATCCTGCCCACCCTGGCCCTGATCCTCATTTCGCTGGCCAGCTACACGCGGTTCACCCGGGCTTCGATGCTCGAAATCATGAACATGGACTACATCCGCACGGCCCGGGCCAAGGGCCTGAGCGAGCGGACCGTCATTATGCGCCACGCCTTCCGCAACGCCCTGATCCCGATCGCCACGATCGTGGCCTTCGACATCGGGGCACTGATCGGCGGTGCCGTCATCACCGAAACAGTCTTCGCGGTCCGCGGCATGGGCTTCCTCTTCCTGGACGGGATCCAGCACACCGATCCCAACCCGGTCATGGGCGTTTTCATCTGCGTGGCCATCACGGCCATGGTCTTCAACCTCATCGCGGACCTCGCCTATTCCGCACTGGATCCGCGTGTAAGGGTAAAAGCATGAGCCAGCCAAGTCAGCAGGAAGTAATGATGGCCGAAGACGAAGCCTCGCGGGTATCAGCCGCGGCCGGCATTGAGCCGGTCCTTGAGGCCAAGGGCCTCAGCCAGGGCCAGATCGTCCGGAAGCGGTTCCTCGGACACTCCGGCGCCATCATCGGCCTCGTGGTCTTCTCCTTCATTTTCATCCTGGCCTTCACCTCGGTGGGATACCTGGGGATCCCCGGCTGGTGGAAGTACAACCACACGCAGGTCTCGCCCCTGGTCAACGGCGGCGCGCCCACCTCCTCGTTGTGGCCGCTGGCCTGGGGCGAACATCCGTTCGGCCAAGACCGGATCGGCCGCGACCTTTTCGCCATGACGATGCGCGGCGCGCAGCAGTCCATCACCATCATGCTCGTGATCGGCCTCATCGCGGGCCTCATCGGCGTCGTGGTCGGCGCCATCTCCGGCTACTTCCGGGGCTGGGCCGAGGCCATTCTGATGCGCCTGACCGACATCATCATCATCGTTCCCGCGCTGCTGCTGGCCGCCGTCATGGCCGCTCTCGCCGGACGCCGGGACCAGGGAAGCTGGTTCGCTTCGTTCGCCAGCACCAACGGCGTCCTGGCCCTCGGAATCTTCCTGGGCCTGATCAGCTGGGTCGCCCTGGCCCGCCTGATGCGCGGGGAGTTCCTGTCCCTGCGCGAACGCGAGTTCGTGGATGCGGCCCGGATATCCGGCGCCAGCAACGCGCGGATCATCTTCAAGCACATCCTGCCCAACGCCGTCGGCGTGCTGATCGTGAACGTGACCCTGACAATGTCAGCCGCGATCCTCACCGAAACGGCGCTGAGCTACCTCGGCGTCGGCGTCAAGGCCCCGGACACGTCCCTGGGCCTGCTCATCTCGCAGAACCAGCAGGCCTTCGCCACGCGGCCCTGGCTGTTCTGGTTCCCGGGCATGTTCATCGTGCTTATCTGCCTCAGCATCAACTTCATCGGTGACGGTCTGCGGGACGCCTTTGACCCGCGGCAGAAGAAGTTCAACGCCAAAAAGGCGGCCGATCAAGGGGACCCCGCGGTGCAGGCAGGCGCCGGCACTGGCCTCGACGCTTCCGCGCCCGAGTATCCCCGCAACGACGGGCCGGCTGACGGAACACGGGGCCAGTAGATGCCGGCCCCGTGCAGGACGGTTCTAGCCGGCGGTAATCGCCAGGTAGCTCGCCGCCAGGAGCAGTACGACGGCGCCAATCGCCACCCAGCGGACGGTGACGGTCGCGGTGCTGGAGGCGTCGTCGGCGGCGAGCTGCCCGCCCTCCACCAGGTCCTGCCACCGGGCCCGCACCAGCATGGCAGCCTGGCCGGAGTCTGTGGTCTTCAGATCTCCCGGACGGACCGACTTGCCAGGACCGTAGGTGGTGGCCGGCAGGCCGTGGAGGTCTTCCGGGCGGGCGTGGCGGCCACCCCAGATGCCGGGGGCGGGCGCGGCCCAGGACGTGTAGCTCTTCTCGGCGGTGACCAGCGTGAGGGCAAAGCGGGTATCGACGTGCACCAGCGCGGCCCAAGGGACCTCAATCGAGCGGAACGGATTTTCCAGGGTGACGCCGGCGTCGTGGACTACGACGGACGGCATCCAGAACAGTTGCCAGCCCATGAAGGCAATAAAGGCCAGCGGGGCAATGCCGCCCAGCGCCCCCGGACCTGCCATGACCACCGTTACCACGACACCGAACGCGGCCACCGCCCAGGACAGCCAGGCGAACCATTTGTTGGTTCGCGCTTTGAAGACTTCAACTTTTCCGGCGTGCGGCGCAGAGCTCATGCCCCCCATAATTCAGTATTCCGAGCCGCAGCACTAATCCCCGGTGCACCGGCGGCCCGGCGGAAGGATAGCCCATCATGACTGACTTCATCACCATCGATCCGCCGGCGTCACCCGTGCCAGGCAGAGGTGAACCCGTCCTGGAGGTCCGGGACCTCAGCGTGGATTTCGGCGTGGACAAGAAATGGGTCCCGGCCGCGATCGGCCTGAACTACGAGGTCCGGGCCGGTGAAGTGCTCGCAATTGTGGGGGAGTCCGGCTCCGGAAAGAGTGCCAGTTCAATGGCGCTGCTTGGTCTGCTGCCCAGTAACAGCCGTGTGACAGGAAGTGTCAAGCTCGCCGGCCGGGAGCTGCTGGGGACCAATGAGGCCAATATCCGCGCAGTGCGCGGCAAAGACGTCGCGGTGATCTTCCAGGAGCCGATGACGGCCCTGAATCCGGTTTACACCGTGGGGTCGCAGATTGTGGAAACTGTGCGTCTGCACAACGAAGTTTCCCCGGATGAAGCCCGGCTCCGGGCCCTGCGGATGCTGGAACTTGTCGAACTGCCCGATCCGGAGAAGGCCTTCCGGTCTTACCCGCACCAGCTTTCCGGCGGCCAGCGCCAGCGCGCCATGATCGCGCAGTCGCTCTCCTGCGACCCGAAGCTGCTCATTGCCGATGAGCCGACCACGGCCCTCGACGTGACCGTCCAGGCCGAAATCCTTGACCTGATGCGCAACCTGCGGAACAAACTGGACAGCGCCATTGTGCTCATCACCCACGACATGGGGGTGGTGGCAGACCTCGCCGACCGGATCGCCGTCATGCGTAGAGGCGTCATCGTGGAGACGGGGACGGCAGCGCAGATCTTCCACAACCCGCAGCACGAGTACACCAAGGCGCTGCTGGCTGCGGTCCCACACCTGGGCCAGGGTGGCGCGGATTCCGTGGCGGACGTGGACGTCACCGCCGCCCTCGCCGCTGCGACCCACGTCGAGATCCTCTCCATTCCGGAAGACGAGCTGATCCGGAGGGAGCGCGAGAATGCCGCCGCCCTGGCCGCGGCCGAGGCGGCCAAGCCGAAGGGTGATCCGGTCCTGGAGCTCAGCGATGTCGCCATCGAGTACCCGAAGCAGGGCCGGGTGCCGGCCTTCCGGGCCGTGGAAGGGGCCAACCTGGTCATCTATCCCGGACAGGTGGTCGGCCTCGTCGGCGAGTCCGGTTCCGGCAAGACCACGATCGGCCGGGCCGCTGTCGGCCTGCTGCCGGTGGCGGCAGGCACCATGCGGGTGGTCGGGCAGGACATTTCCGCCGCCAAGAAGAACGGCCGCCAGCTCCACGAGATGCGCCGGCACGTCGGCATGGTGTTCCAGGATCCGTCGTCGTCCTTGAACCCCCGGCTGCCCATCGGCGAAAGCATCGGGGAGCCGATGTTTCTCTCAGGTGTCGCGAAAGGCGCCGAATTGCAGCAGCGGATCGAGGCGCTCCTGGACCAGGTCGAGCTGCCGCGGAACTACCGCAACCGCTACCCGCACGAACTCTCCGGCGGGCAGAAGCAGCGCGTGGGGATCGCGCGTGCCCTCTCGCTCAAGCCCAAGCTCATGGTCGCCGACGAGCCCACCTCCGCCCTCGACGTCTCCGTCCAGGCCAAGGTGCTCGACCTGTTCCAGAATCTGCAGAAGGAGCTTGGGTTCGCCTGCCTGTTCGTCACCCATGACCTCGCGGTGGTGGACGTGCTCGCGGACCGGATCTGTGTCATGCAGCGCGGCAGGATCGTGGAGCAGGGGACCCGCGACCAGATCCTCCGCAACCCCCAGGAGCCCTACACCCAGCGGCTTTTGGCCGCGGTTCCGCTGCCGGATCCTGACAAGCAGCGCGAGCGCCGCGAGCTGCGCGCGCAGCTGCTGTCCGGGGCCAGCTAAGGCTTACCGGGAGGCTCGGAATATGCGCGAAGAACCGGCAGATTCCAGTTAATCGCAGGTAACCCAGGTCACACCGCGGGCGAATACTACCAGTCGGTAGCGTGTGACTTGAAATACACCCTACTTGACGGTAACGGTCATGAGATTGTCGGATCACGGTTTGGCAACAGAGTTCCAACATTTGGACGTTTTAGGGCTAGGCTACTTCCATATGTAGGCCACGTCACAGGGGATACCCCTGTGCCTGCTTACGGGGAAGCATAAGTTTTTCCCTCACGAACTCCCACAACTCATAGGAGGCGGAATGCGTTTTTCGCGCACTTCCAAAGCACTGGGCATGGTGGCTATCGCCACCCTCGCCCTGACCGGATGCGGTGCCAGCGGCTCCGCGACCGGTAGCGGCAGTACCGGCGGCGACACCAGCAAAGTGATCCTCGCCGATGGCTCCGAACCCCAGCGTCCCCTCATGCCCGCCGACACCAACGAAGTTGGCGGCGGCAAGGTCATCGACATGATCTTCGCGGGCCTGGTCAGCTACGACCCCAGCGGCAAGCCGGTCAACGAACTCGCCGAGTCCATCGAGGGCAAGGACGGCCAGCACTTCACCATCAAGGTCAAGAAGGACCAGAAGTTCACGAACGGCGAGGCCATCACGGCCAAGTCCTTCGTCGATTCCTGGAACTTCGGCGCCGCAGCGAAGAACGCCCAGCTCAGCGGTGGCTTCTTCGAAAGCATCAAGGGCTACGACGAAGCCAGTGCAGAAGGCTCCACGGTCGAGACCATGTCCGGTCTGAAGGTCGTTGACGACCAGACGTTCACCGTTGAACTGAAGCAGCCGGAATCTGACTGGCCGCTTCGCCTGGGCTACACCGCGTTTGTTCCGGTTCCCTCCGGCGCCCTGAAGGACCCGAAGGGCTTCGGCGAGAAGCCGGTCGGCAACGGCCCGTACAAGCTGGCGGACGGCGGCTGGCAGCACAACGTGCAGATCCAGCTCGTTCCGAACCCGGAATACAACGGCCCGCGCAAGGCCAAGAACGCCGGCGTGACCTTCAAGATCTACCAGAACGACGACTCTGCCTACCAGGACCTGATGTCGAACAACCTGGACATCCTGCAGACCATCCCGACCAGCGCGCTGAAGAACTTCAAGTCTGACCTCGGCGACCGCACCATCAACAAGCCGTACGCCGGCAACCAGACCATCGCCATCCCGGAATACCTGCCGGAGTGGAGCGGCGAGGCCGGCAAGCTCCGCCGCCAGGCGATCTCCATGGCGATCAACCGCGAAGAGATCACCAAGGTGATCTTCAACGGCGCCCGCCAGCCTGCCAAGGACTTCACGGCCCCCGTGCTTGACGGCTACAGCGACTCGGTCGCCGGTGCCGACAACCTCAAGTTCGACGCCACCAAGGCCAAGGAAGCCTGGACCAAGGCCGACGCGATCCAGAAGTGGGACGCCAACAAGACCTTCACCATTGCCTACAACGCCGACAAGGGCGGACACAAGGCTTGGGTTGAGGCAGTAGTCAACCAGCTCAAGAACACGCTCGGCATCAAGGTTGAAGGCAAGCCGTACGCCACCTTCAAGGAAGCCCGCAACGACGCCACCGCCAAGACCCTCACCGGCTCCATCCGTGCCGGCTGGCAGGCAGACTACCCGTCGCTGTACAACTTCCTCGGCCCGATCTACAAGACCGGTGCCGGCTCCAACGACGCCAACTACGCCAACCCGACGTTCGACAAGGCCATCTCTGAGGGCCTGAACGCCGCGTCGGTCAGCGACGGCAACAAGGCCATGAACAAGGCCCAGGAGATCCTTCTCCAGGACCTGCCGGCCATCCCCCTGTGGTACCAGGTTGCCCAGGGCGGCTGGAGCGACAAGGTCTCCAACGTCGACTACGGCTGGGACGGCGTCCCGCTGTACTACAACGTAACCGGTAAGTAACAACAAAACGACGGCGGGGGCCGCCCATACTGGGGCCTCCGCCGTCGTCGTGCTTCCCCTCCATTTATTTTCTTGATGCCCGGCTCTTTCGGGCGAACTTTTCGCAGCCCTGCCGCCGTGAGTGAACCGGCGCCGGCCTGCATCCATAGTGAAAAGGTTCTTTGATGAACAACTCCGCCGCATCCCTGGACAGGATGCCTGCCAACGAGGGTGTGACTCGCTGATGTCGACATACATCCTCAAGCGTTTCCTGCAACTGATTCCCGTCTTCCTGGGCGCAACACTGCTGGTCTATTTCCTGGTCTTCAGCCTGCCCGGTGACCCAATCGTGGCCCTCTTCGGCGACAAGCCGGTGAACGAGGCCGTGGCTGCCAAGCTGCGTATGCAGTACCATCTGGACCAGCCGTTCTGGATGCAATACCTGCTTTACCTCAAGAGCATCTTCACGTTTGACCTCGGTCAGGACTTCTCCGGACGCCCGATCGCCGCCGTGCTCGGCGAGGTCTTCCCTGTCACGGCGCGGCTGGCCATCATGGCCCTGATCTTCGAGGCCTTTTTCGGCATCGTCTTCGGCCTCATCGCCGGCCTGCGCAAGGGCAAGTTCTTTGACGCCACGGTCCTGGTCGCGTCCCTGGTAGTGATCGGCATCCCGATCTTCGTCCTGGGATTCCTGCTGCAGTTCACCATCGGCGTCCAGCTCGGCTGGGCCAAGCCGACCGTCAGCTCCGCCGCGACCGTCCCGGACCTCATCCTGCCGGCGATCGTGCTGGGACTGGGTTCCTTCGCCTATGTCCTGCGCCTGACCCGCACGTCCGTGATCGAAAACATGAACGCCGACTATGTGCGCACCGCCACCGCCAAGGGCCTCTCCCGGTTCCAGGTAGTCCGCGTCCACATCCTGCGCAACTCCCTGATTCCCGTCATTACGTTCCTGGGCGCCGACCTCGGTGCCTTGATGGGCGGGGCAATCGTCACGGAAGGAATCTTCAACGTTCCGGGCGTAGGCAACCGGCTCTACCGGGCCGTGCTGTCCGGGGAAGGGCCCACGGTGGTCTCGATCGTCACCGTCCTGGTCCTGATCTACTGCCTGTCCAACCTGCTCGTTGACCTGCTTTATGGCTGGCTTGACCCGAGGATCCGTTATGACGCCTGATAACACCACCACCACCGCACGGCACGCCGATTCCCGCCGCCCGGCCCGCCGTACCGAGCACTTCGTGGCCGATGTCTCCGAGACCCCGCTCCAGACGACGGACCGGGTCAAGGACGAAGCCGCACCGCTGAGCCTTTGGGGCGAGGCCTGGAAGAACCTGCGCAAGCAGCCGCTCTTCCTCATCTCCGCATTCCTGATCCTGGTGGTCGTGGCGGTCTCCGTCTTCCCCGGATTCTTCTCGCAGATCGACCCGACCTCGGAGGCCTGCCAGCTGGCCAACTCCGACGCCGGCCCCGCCGCGGGCCACCCGCTGGGCTTCACCCAGCAGGGCTGCGACGTCTACGCCCGCGTCATCTTCGGTACCCGGTCCTCCGTGACGGTGGGCCTCTTCACGACCATCGGAGTGCTCTTGATCGGCGGCATCCTGGGGGCCGTGGCCGGCTACTACGGCGGCTGGATCGACTCCGTACTGGCACGCATCAATGACATCTTCTTCGCCCTGCCGCTGATCCTGGGCGCGATCGTGCTCATGCAGCTGCCGATGTTCCGGACGAACCGGACGGTCTGGACGCTGGTGCTCATCCTGGTTGCCTTCGGCTGGCCGCAGATCGCCCGCATCACCCGCGGCGCCGTCATTGAGGTCCGGAACGCCGACTTCGTCACGGCCGCCCGCTCGCTGGGCGTCTCGAAGTTCGGCGCCCTCATGCGCCACGTGATGCCGAACTCGCTGGCCCCGATCATCGTCGTCGCCACCATCTCCCTCGGCACGTTCATCGTGGCCGAATCCACGCTGTCCTTCCTGGGCATCGGGCTGCCGCCCAGCGTCATGTCCTGGGGCAATGACATCCAGGCGGCGCAGGCCTCACTCCGGTCCAACCCGATGCCGCTGCTCTACCCGGCCATCGCGCTGTCCATTACCGTCCTGAGCTTCATCATGCTGGGCGATGCCCTGCGTGATGCCCTCGATCCCAAAGCCCGCAAGCGATGAAAGGGGACACCATGAGCGCCTCTGTTGACTTCCAGGAAGCTGAGTACGCCACTGAGCGCCCGCTGCTTGAAATCAAGGACCTGGCCATCGGGTTCACCACCAGCAACGGCGAGGTCAACGCCGTCCGCAACGCCCACCTCACCGTCATGCCGGGCGAAACCGTCGCGATTGTGGGCGAGTCGGGCTCCGGCAAGTCCACCACCGCGCTGGCTGCCATCGGCCTGCTCCCGGGCAACGGGCGCGTCGCGGCAGGCCAGATCCTGTTTGATGGCGAGGACATCTCCAACGCCAGCGAAAAGCGGATGATCGAACTCCGAGGCAACAGCATCGGCATGGTCCCGCAGGACCCGATGTCCAACCTCAACCCGGTGTGGAAGATCGGCGACCAGGTCCGCGAGACGCTGAAGGCCAACGGACTCCCGAGCGGCCCCGACGACGTCGCCAAGGTCCTGTCCCAGGCCGGGCTGCCCGACGCCGGCAGCCGCGCCAAGCAGTACCCCCACGAGTTCTCCGGCGGCATGCGCCAGCGCGCGCTGATCGCGATCGGGCTCGCCTGCCAGCCGCGCCTGCTCATCGCGGACGAGCCGACGTCGGCGCTCGACGTCACCGTGCAGCGCCAGATCCTCGATCACCTGGACAAGATGACCACGGAACTGGGCACCGCGGTGCTGCTGATCACGCACGACCTCGGCCTCGCCGCCGAGCGCGCCGACCAGGTGGTGGTCATGTACCGCGGCCAGGTTGTCGAATCCGGGCCCTCGCTGGAGCTGCTGCAGAACCCGCAGCACCCGTACACCCAGCGGCTGGTCGCCTCGGCGCCGTCGCTGGCGTCCCGGCGCATCCAGGCCGCCAAGGAACTCGGCGTGGAAACCGACGACATGCTCGCCCCGAGCGAGACCGGAGTGGTTGAGCCGGCCAAGTCCGACGACGTCCTGCAGATCCAGAACCTCAGGAAGGTCTTCAAGCTGCGTTCGGGCCTGGGCAAGTCCACGGACTTCACCGCCGTCGACGACATCTCCTTCAACGTCAAGCGGGGAACCACGACGGCGATCGTGGGGGAGTCGGGATCCGGCAAGTCCACGGTGGCTCAGATGGTCCTGAACCTCCTGACGCCGACCTCCGGCAAGATCATCTTCGACGGCGTGGACACCTCCACGCTGAACAGCAAAGAGCTCTTCGCCTTCAGGCGCCGCGTGCAGCCGATCTTCCAGGACCCGTACGGTTCACTGGACCCGATGTACAACATCTTCCGAACCATCGAGGAACCGCTGCGGACCCACAAGATCGGGGACAAGGCCAGCCGCGAGAAGAAGGTGCGCGAGCTGCTGGACCAGGTGGCGCTGCCGCAGTCCACCATGCAGCGGTACCCCAATGAGCTCTCGGGCGGCCAGCGCCAGCGCGTCGCGATCGCCCGCGCCCTGGCCCTGGATCCCGAGGTGATCATCTGCGACGAGGCTGTCTCCGCACTGGATGTGCTGGTGCAGGCACAGGTGCTGAACCTGCTCGCCGAACTGCAGTCCCGGCTCGGCCTCACCTACCTGTTCATCACCCACGACCTCGCGGTGGTCCGGCAGATCGCCGACCGCGTGTGTGTCATGGAGAAGGGCAAACTGGTGGAGACGGGCTCGACGGACGACGTCTTCGAGTCGCCGCAGCAGGACTACACCCGGGCGCTGCTCAACGCCATCCCCGGCGCCGGCCTCATGCTGCCGCCGGAAATGGAAGTGGCCTGAGCGGCCGCTTTCCTTAGGGCTTGAACAAGTCCGCCGCCAGCAGCCTCTACCAGCAGTTGGCAGCACCGGAGCCGGTGTCCTCCCCTTGGGGCGGGCGCCGGCTCCTTTGCTGTGCTGTGGGCCGCGTCCTGCGCTAGCGGGACGGGCCCACGCTAGTGGCCCGTCCTGGGCCAGCGGGACAAACCGACGAGCATGCCGGGGTCAGCGTAGTCAAACCCCATGAACTGCAGTCGCTGGCCGAAAACGGCGCCCAGGGCCGCGTGGCCCTGCCTGTTCAGGTGGACGCGGTCCGCCATCGAGCCCGTCAGGTTGTACCGGGTGAGCCAGTCGCCCGCGCTGACGAACGGCAGCCCGTGGCGGTCCGCCACCTGCCCCAGAAGCGTGTCCACTTCGCTCCGGCGTCCTCCGCCATAGTGGGCGCCACGCGCAAGCGTGCCGACCATGAGCATCCGGGCAGCGGGGTAACGCCGTTGGATGCTGGCGATCAGCCGATCCGCGTTGGCGACGATCTGCGCATTCGAGGCGCCGCGTGCGGCGTCGTTCCCGCCGCCTTCGATCACCACGAGGGGAGGAGTACCGTACGGGAGTTTCCAGTCTCCACGCTGGAGTGCGTCAATGAAGTTGCCGGTTTTGCCGCTGGACGCCACGAAACCGGTGCCGCCCCGGCCGCAGAAGAAGACTTTGTACCCAGCCGCGGCCAGACCCTGCCTGGGCCAGCCATAGGACGGTTCCGATTGTGAGTCGCCAATCAGCACGGCGATTTTGCCGGTGTCCTTCACGATGATCTCGTTGCGGCCGTTGGCGGGATTGCGATAGATCGAGCCGCTCGGCAGAGCGGCGGGGTCGATGGTGGATCCGATACGCGTCTTCGCCGCGGACCCGGCCGCGACCGGCACGCCGGCGCCAATGGCCGATCCCGCCTCGCTGCCAGTCATTGGGGCGCCCGAAGATCCCGCCTCTGATGATCCCGCGTCGGAAGAGCCCACTTCGGAAGAGCCTGCGTCCTGCGCAGGTGAAAAAGAGGCCTGTCCGCAGCCGCCAAGAACCGCGCCGGTGGCGATCATCATTGCGACGAAGCGGGACAGGGCCGAGGCGTTTCGCATGAATGTCTCCGGGCTTGCTTGCTGCTATCAGAGCAATGATGGTGCATGCGCGCCGGAATATCCAGTGACTTTACTCACATGTAACCGACCACCTCCGTGCACCCGTCCTGCTCTGGTGACGGTGCGGCAGCCGGTCGCCGTTCCGCATTTTAGGCCAATAAATGACCTAGCGTTTAGAATGGTAGTAGGTGCCCTGTGCCAAAGGGACTTATCCGTCGTGCGTTCCGGTTGGAAATGTCGCGATACCACAGCTGACTTCACCACTGAATCGAGCAATAACGCATGTCTGAAACCACCACCAACACCGCGGTAGCCACTGCATCGCGCAGTGACCTGCGCAACGTCGCGATCGTGGCCCACGTTGACCACGGCAAGACCACTCTGGTCGACGCCATGCTCAAGCAGACCAACTCCTTTGCCGCGCACAACCACCTCGAAGACCGGGTCATGGACTCCGGTGACCTCGAGCGTGAAAAGGGCATCACCATCCTGGCCAAGAACACCACCGTGGCCTACAACGGACCGTCCTCCAAGGGCGAGACCATCACCATCAACGTCATCGACACCCCCGGCCACGCCGACTTCGGTGGCGAGGTCGAGCGCGGCCTGTCCATGGTCGACGGCGTCGTCCTCCTCGTCGACGCTTCTGAGGGCCCGCTGCCCCAGACCCGCTTCGTCCTGCGCAAGGCCCTGGCCGCGCACCTTCCGGTGATCCTCCTGGTCAACAAGACCGACCGTCCCGACGCCCGGATCGAAGAAGTCGTCCACGAGTCCATGGACCTGCTCCTGGGCCTGGCTTCGGACCTCGCCGACGAAGTTCCGGACCTCGACCTGGACAAGATCCTCAACGTCCCCGTCGTCTACGCCGCCGCCAAGGTTGGCCGCGCGTCCCTCGAGCAGCCGGCCGACGGTTCGGCTCCCGACAACGAGGACCTCGAGCCGCTCTTCCAGGCCATCATCGAGCACATCCCGGCACCGACGTACAACCCGAACGGTGTCCTGCAGGCCCACGTCACCAACCTGGACGCCTCCCCGTTCCTCGGCCGCCTCGCGCTGCTGCGTATCTACAACGGCACCCTGCGCAAGGGCCAGACCGTTGCCTGGGCACGTGCCAACGGCGAAATGAAGAGCGTCAAGATCACCGAACTGCTGGCCACCAAGGCCCTGGACCGCGTTCCGGCCGAGTCCGCCGGCCCCGGTGAGATCGTCGCCGTCGCCGGTATCGAGGAGATCACCATCGGTGAGACCCTGACAGATGTCGACAACCCGCAGCCGTTGCCGCTGATCACTGTTGACGATCCGGCCATCTCCATGACCATCGGTATCAACACCTCGCCGCTCGCCGGCCGGGTCAAGGGCGCCAAGGTTACGGCCCGCCAGGTCAAGGACCGCCTGGACAAGGAACTGATCGGTAACGTCTCCATCAAGGTGCTCCCGACCGAGCGCCCGGATGCCTGGGAAGTCCAGGGCCGTGGCGAGCTTGCGCTGGCCATCCTGGTTGAGCAGATGCGCCGCGAAGGCTTCGAGCTGACCGTCGGCAAGCCGCAGGTTGTCACCCGGACCGTCGACGGCAAGATCCACGAGCCGATGGAGCACATGACCATCGACGTGCCGGAAGAGTACCTCGGCGCCGTCACCCAGCTGATGGCCGCGCGCAAGGGCCGCATGACCAACATGGCGAACCACGGCACCGGCTGGTGCCGCATGGAGTTCATCGTTCCGGCCCGTGGCCTGATCGGGTTCCGCACCAAGTTCCTCACGGACACCCGCGGCGCCGGCATCGCAGCTTCCATCTCCGAGGGCTACGAGCCCTGGGCCGGCCCGATCGAGTACCGCACCAACGGTTCGATGATCGCTGACCGCGCCGGTGTTGTGACGCCGTTCGCCATGATCAACCTGCAGGAACGTGGCTCCTTCTTCGTCAAGCCCACGTCCGAGGTCTACGAGGGCATGATCGTGGGCGAGAACTCCCGCGCCGACGACATGGACGTGAACATCACCAAGGAAAAGAAGCTCACCAACATGCGTGCAGCCTCCTCCGACACCTTCGAGAACCTGACACCGCCGCGTGATCTGACCCTCGAAGAGTCCCTCGAATTCGCCCGCGAAGACGAGTGCGTCGAGGTTACGCCGGACTCCATCCGCATCCGGAAGCTCATCCTGGACATCAACCAGCGCGCCAAGTCCAACCGCGCCCGCGCCAAGGTCTAATCCCGGTCTCCGGGCTTCGGCCACAACGTGACTAAGAGAGCTGCCGGTATGGCAGGCGGCATTGCCGCCGCCGTACCGGCAGCTCTTTTTGTTGCCCTGGCCGGGACGGCGCTGCACCGCCACGATCTGGTCCTGGGCGGCGTGGACGTCCCGTGGGGCGCCGTCGCGGCGCTCGTGCTGCTGGGCTCGGTCCAGCTATGGCTCGGGGCGGCGTTCCGTTCAGTCGTCCCGACGGTGGCCTGCGGAGTCCTCTGTTACGCGCTGGCAGGCTGGTGGTCCACCCTGGAAGCCGGGAAGCGCCTGGTCATCGGCGACACCGCGGGCAATATCTGGGTTTTCGGCATCGCAGGCATCACTGTGGCCATGCTCGCCTGGTGCCGGCGCTACAGGCGGCCGACCGGCTAAGCCCGGCCCGGACTGGCCGGCCCTGCTCCCCGCCCCGGACATGCCCATTTCTCGATCGCCCGAGTGGGCACAGTGGCATTATGTCCGGCGCCCGGTTGGTGCGCGGGACATGTCCAGTCGCTGGCTCCGGCCGAGTTTTACGCGACCCTGGCCCGGCCGGCACAGTTTTCCACATACCGCGGGATCCGACTTCCAGGGCGCAGAGTGCGGACTCCAACATGGGTGAATGGCCAACATCATCGAGGTGCTCTCGAATTACGACGGCGTCGCCCGCGCCAAATATATTGCCGCTGCGGGGGTTTCCGATTTTCAGCTCAAGTCGGCGATGGCCTCGGGATCCGTGTCCCGGGTGGCCCGCGGCATCTATGCCTTGCCCGGTGCGGACGCGCAGCTGATCGCCATACGCTCGCTTCCGGCGGAACCGGCGTGCATCACCGCGGCCCACTTCAGCGGCCTGTGGGTCCTCGAAGCCCCGGCCCAGCCGCACGTTGCCCTCACCCACAGCAGGAACTACCAGGGCTTCGTCTGTCACCGGGCTTCCGTGCCGCCGACGCTCCTGGACACGGTTATCCAATGCTTGCGCTGCTTGCCCGAACCTGACGGGCTGATCATCGCCGAATCCGCCGTCGTGTTGAAGGGGCTTCCGCTGGGTTCGTTGCGTCAGCGGCTCGATGGCCGGAACGACTCCCGGGAGCGCCGGATCGTGTCGGCGATTGTCCCGCAGTCGCAGTCGGTCATTGAGTGCCTGGCCCGGTTCCTGCTGCGGCGGGCCGGCTTCCATGTTGAATCGCAGGTCAACGTTCCGGGGATGGGACACCTGGACCTGATGGTCGATGGCCGTCTCGGCATCGAAACTGATGGGGCCGGATTCCACATGGACAGAGCGAGCTTCGAGGAAGACCGGCGGCGTTGGAACGTCGCGACCCGCCGGGGAATACCGACACTTGTTGTGACGTACCCGCTGCTGAGGGACCATCCCGAGGATTTCATCACAATGGTCCGGGAAGCACTGAACAGGCTGTCTGCCGCCGCCTAGAAGCGGGCTCGACGTCCATCTTTGTGCGCTCTTGCGCTGCGCCTTGGCACGGTGGTCCTGCACTGCGCTCAGCCACCACTGGACATATCCATTGCACTGTCAGTGCACCACTGGACATGTCCCTTGCACTGTCAGTGCACCACTGGACATGCTCCGCGCTGGCTCGCGGCGATGAGCATGGCGCTGAAATGTTCATCTCCGGCAACGAGAGGAGGGCATGTCCAGTGGTCGCGAGGGGTGGGRCTGGACATGTCCGCTGGTCGGGTKGTKCGGAGGGCATGTCCAKTGGTCGGCGGGTGGGGAGGGCATGTCCACTGGACCAACCACCCGGGAACCGCGGGTCAGGTGCCCTGAACGCGCGGGGCCCGGCGCGGTGGGGGCGGCGGGACTTCCTTGGCAGCCACTACAAGGGGGAGTGCAATGGCGACGTCGGCGCGGCGGGTGCGGACGGTACACACGCCGTCGGCGCATTCCACGAGCTCGCCAAGGGCATCCGTCAGGCCGCCGTCGATCCGGTACCGGACCACAACGCGGGTGCCGAGCGGGGCGCCGGAGAGGAACTGTTGGGGCAAGGGCAAAGGCGAGCTCATCAGATCATCGTAAGACGCGGAGCGTGTATGACGTCCCGCTAGGTTCGCGGGAACAGGCTGGGAGATAATAGGCTCAGAAGTCAGCAGCCCGGCTCAGGGCCTGGAATTCATCCGGCCGGTCGCCGGAACCAACGTGGAAAGGCCAGGGACGTGACGTACGTAATCGCGCAGCCGTGTGTAGATGTCAAAGACAAGGCATGCATTGAGGAGTGCCCCGTCGATTGCATTTACGAGGGTGAGCGTTCCCTGTACATCCACCCCGACGAGTGCGTGGACTGCGGTGCCTGTGAGCCGGTCTGCCCCGTGGAGGCGATCTACTACGAGGACGACACCCCCGAAGAGTGGGCCGACTACTACAAGGCCAACGTCGAGTTCTTCGACGAACTCGGTTCCCCGGGCGGCGCCGCGAAGGTCGGGAACACCCACACCGACCACCCCATGATCGCCGCCCTGCCGCCGCAGAACCAAGAAAACTAGGACGGCACTACGGTGACATCCGCGGTGCGCACCTTCGGCCTGAGCCTGCCCGACTACCCGTGGGAGGCCATGGCGCCGTATCTCGCCAGGGCAGCCCGGCACCCGGCAGGAGCCGTCAACCTTTCCATCGGAACCCCGGTGGACCCGACGCCGGCCCTCATCCAGGACGCGTTGCGCGCCGCCGCGGACGCCCCCGGCTACCCCACGGTCCACGGGACGCCGGCCCTGCGGGAAGCAATCGCCGGCTGGTTTGCCCGTCGGCGCGGCGTTCCGGGGATCGATCCGCAGAATGTGATGCCGACGGTGGGTTCCAAGGAACTCGTCGCTTGGCTGCCGTTCCTGCTCGGCCTGAAGCCGGGCGACGTCGTCGTCCGCCCCACAGTCGCGTACCCCACCTATGACATCGGTGCCACCTTCGCCGGTGCGGAGCAGGTCGCCGCCGACGACCTCGACGAACTTGACGCCAGCACCCGGGCCCGCGTGCGCCTGGTCTGGGTCAATTCACCGGCCAACCCCACCGGCAGCGTCCGTGACATCGCGTCGCTGCGGCGGATCGTCCGGCAGGCCCGCGAGCTCGGCGCCGTCGTCGCGTCCGACGAATGCTACGCCGAACTCGGTTGGGGGGAGTGGGACGTCCAGCGCGGCGGCACCCCGGTCCCCAGCATCCTGGACCCGCAGGTCGCAGAAGGCTCCCACGATGGCCTGCTCGCCGTTTATTCGCTGAGCAAGCAGTCCAACGTGGCCGGCTACCGGGCGGCATTCATCGCCGGCGATCCGGTGATCATGGCGAACCTGGTCAACAGCCGCAAGCACGCCGGGATGATTGTTCCTTATCCGGTCCAGGAGGCCATGCGGGTGGCCCTCGGCGACGACACCCACGTCCAGGCCCAGAAAGACCGGTACAGGGGCCGGCGGGAACGGATCGTGCCCGCGCTGGAGGGTTTCGGCCTGGCAATCCACGAGTCGAGGGCGGGTCTCTATCTGTGGGCCACCGCCGGCGAGGCGACGTGGGACACCGTGGGCCGGCTCGCGGACCGCGGAATCGTCGTCGGCCCCGGAGTGTTTTACGGCGACGCCGGCAACGGGTTCATCCGTGTGGCGCTGACCGCCAGCGACGAAAGGATCGACACCGCCGTATCGCGGCTGGCCCCGGAAGCGTAACAATGCTGTGACGCGTGCCACATGTGGCACGTTTTTGGCGTTTTGCGGGCCCCCCGGATTAGTGCCACCCGCGAAGTGAAGGTACTTTTTAACTGACGATCAATGGTGGCTTTCCACAAGAAGGCAGCGCGGCCTTTGGAAATCCTGTCCGCACAGGATCCGCGGGCAGCTTCACCAGATGTTGGACCAGCTTTCGACAGAGGCCCCGATGCCTCATGAGGAGACTCCATGACTGAAACCACCAGCGCAACCCTGCGCCATGCCGGCGGCGAACTCGAACTCCCGCGCATCAAGGTTGTAGAAGGAAACGAAGGCTACGACGTTTCCAAGCTGCTGAAGCAGACCGGCGCCGTCGCTTTCGACCCCGGTTTCATGAACACCGCCGCCACCACCTCGGCCATCACCTATATCGATGGTGACGCCGGCATCCTGCGCTACCGCGGCTACCCGATCGAACAGCTGGCCCAGCACTCGAGCTTCCTGGAAGTCTCCTACCTGCTGATCTACGGCAACCTGCCGACCCCCACCGAGCTGGAGTCCTTCGACCAGCGGATCCGCCACCACACCCTGCTGCACGAGGAGCTCAAGGGCTTCTTCAGCGGCTTCCCCCGTGACGCCCACCCGATGCCGGTGCTGTCCTCGGCCGTGTCTGCGCTCTCGACGTTCTACCAGGACTCGCTGGATCCGTTCAACGTCGAGCAGGTGGAGGTGTCCACCATCCGCCTCATGGCCAAGATGCCGGTCATCGCCGCCTACGCCCACAAGAAGTCGATCGGGCAGCCCATGCTGTACCCGGACAACTCGATGAACCTGGTGGAGAACTTCCTGCGCCTCAGCTTTGGCCTGCCGGCCGAGCAGTACGAGGTGGACCCGGTTATCGCCAAGGCCCTGGACCTGCTCCTGATCCTGCACGCTGACCACGAGCAGAACTGTTCGACGTCGACGGTCCGCCTGGTCGGCTCTTCGAACGCCAACTTGTTCGCCTCTGTCTCCGCCGGCATCAACGCCCTCTTCGGCCCTGCCCACGGCGGCGCCAACGAGGCCGTCCTCAAGATGCTGCGCCAGATCCAGGCCGACGGCATCAAGCCCGAGGACTACATGGAGAAGGTCAAGAACAAGGAAGACGGCGTCCGCCTCATGGGCTTCGGGCACCGCGTCTACAAGAACTACGACCCGCGCGCCAAGATCATCAAGGCGACGGCGCACGAAGTCCTCAGCAAGCTCGGCGGAAACGACGAGCTTCTCGACATCGCCATGCGCCTTGAAGAGAAAGCCCTGGGCGACGACTACTTCATCCAGCGCAAGCTCTACCCCAACGTGGACTTCTACACCGGCCTGATCTACAAGGCCATGGGCTTCCCCGAGAAGATGTTCACCGTGCTGTTCGCAATCGGACGCCTGCCGGGCTGGATCGCCCAGTGGCGCGAGATGATCAGCGATCCCAACACCAAGATCGGCCGCCCGCGCCAGCTCTACGTCGGCGAACCGGAACGCAACTACCCGTCGCTGTAGCCCGCCGGCAACGGCACGCGAGCGATAACAAGTACGACGCCGGCCGCGCACCTTTCGTTGAGGTGCGCGGCCGGCGTCGTTCCTCTGGAGCCCCGTGCCGCTGTCAACCATGCCGCTGTGAACCATGCCGCTGTGACCCGCGCCACGTCCCCGGGGTAAACGGTGTGCCCCGGAGCGGCAACGGCACGGACGTGCTAAAAAAGACCAGTGCCTAAATTTGTCGACGCCGTAATCCGGCGCCAGGAAGTAGTTGACGCAGTCTTCAGGATCATCGCAGCGGATGGTCTCGAGCGGGCCTCCCTGCGGGAAGT
This sequence comes from Arthrobacter sp. P1_C12_2, assembly GCF_056406415.1. Classification (NCBI taxonomy): domain Bacteria; kingdom Bacillati; phylum Actinomycetota; class Actinomycetes; order Micrococcales; family Micrococcaceae; genus Arthrobacter; species Arthrobacter sp. P1_C12_2. The sequence continues at coordinate 34,691 of NZ_JBFUAF010000006.1, forward strand.
CGCAGATGAAGCGCAGTTGGCCGTCGGCTCGGTGCGGCACTATTTCGCCAGCAGCGACGAGCTGCTGACCCACGCGTTCGCCGTGGTGGTGGACCGAATCGTCGGCCGCCTCACCGACGCGGACTCCCGGCTGGGCGACCTGCCGCTAGGGTCGGGGGAGCACCATGCTGCCGTCCTGGCACTGCTGGGTGAGTTTCTTCCGCTGGACGAGGAACGGGCAGTCGACGCCTGCGTCTGGATGGCCTTCAAGAATGCCGCCCGGACGAAGCCGTTCCTGGCCGCCGAGGCCGACCGCAGCCACCGGGCGGTGGCCGCCGTCGTGGGCGGACTCATCCTGGGCCTGGCCGGCCCCGAGGGCGCCGACGCCGACGGCGATGGCTCAGTCGGCGTCGACCAGCAGGTGCTCGTCACTGAAGCGGAACTGCTGCTGGCAGTCCTGGACGGTCTGACGATGCACGCCCTGCTGCAGCCAGAGTGGATGACGGCCCTGATGTGCAGGGATGTGCTCGAAGCCCACTTGGAGGGCCTGAACCGCCGGGTGGCGGCCGGGCAGCCAGCCTTTAACGCGTCATAACAACAGGAATAGACTGGGATCGTACGTCTTGCCAAGGAGGCAATTGGATGCACCACACCGGCGGGCCTGGCTGGCGGATCACGATGGATACCTCCGGTCCCATGCTCATTGCCCTCTACGTTCGTGACGCCGCCGGTCTGGACACTGCGGGGCACCCGGCGCTCTGCCATGCGGCACCGAAGATCCGCGCCTCGGACCACTCTCACCTGATCGCCGAAGTCGGCGGCCCGGCTGCGCTCAAGACCGAATGGGAGGCCTGGTGGGAGCAGCTGCTGAAGGCCCACCCGGAAATGTCCCCGGAGCTCTCTCCGCCGGGCTTCCGTGCGTTCAGCAATTCGCCGGCCCTCCGGCGCGTGCTGCAGGCCCATTTCGGGGCGGCTTTGACGTGGGCCCGGGAACGCCGCGGGGAATACGTGGCCCTCGAAGCGGAGCGCGACGCCAACGGGAACAACGAACTGCTGGCCGACATGGTGGAGGACCGCCTGCTGGACGTGGGACGCGCTTCAAAGGATTTCGGCCTGACGATCATCGAGCTGCCGCTTGCGGAGCCGCGGGCCTGGTATCTCGAGCCCGACAAGATCATCATGAGCCACGAGCTGCTGTCCCAGCCGGAGCTGTTCCGCAGCTACGTGCAGCCGGTGGTCGACCTCCTCGTGTGAGCCCGCCCAATGACGACTGATTGACCAGTAACTGACCGGCCGCTGGGGGATCAGGTGCCGGGCGCGTCGGCGACGGTTACCCTGACCTGGCCGGCCGGGACTTGTGCCGGCTGCCAGCCGTCGCGGGACTGCCGGTTCCAGGCACGGCCATCGACCTCCACGCTGGTGATTTCGAGCGCCTTGGCGTTGGCCACGGCCCATTGACCCACGGCCCAGGCCTGTGTACCTTCGGCATCCACGAGCAGGGTCCTGCCGTCGGTGGACGCCTGGACGTCCCCCAGCGCAGCGGTCAGCTCTGCGGTGACGGTGGCAGGATCCCCGGCGGTGTCGGGGGAGCGCAGCGAGCAGTCCAGGCCTGCAGGCGTCTGGCCGCTCAGGGCAGAGGCGAAGGCGCGGGCCATCGCCTCGTGCTGGGCATAGGCGTCCGGGTACGCCGAGCGCTGGACGCGCTGGGCGGCCTCGGTGATCTCCAGCGACTCGTACCCGGAGACCTCCACGAGCGCATCGTAGAACGCATTGCTGGCGTGGTACGGGTCCATCACCTGGGCCGTGGTGCCCCAGCCCTGGGACGGCCGCTGCTGGAACAACCCGCGCGAGTCGGGACCGGCCTGGTCGCCATGGCCGATGTTGCGCAGTTTGGATTCCTGCATCGAGGTGGCCAGCGCGATGCTGGCGGCCCGGGCGGGAAGCCCGCGCCGGACCGCGACGGCAGTGATGAGGGAAGCGTTGGCCGCCTGGTCTGTGGCGAGGTCATCGCCTCCGCTGCCCGCGGCCGTGCAGCGTTCGGTGATTAACGTTTCCGATCGCTGCAGGAACGCCACCGCGGTGTAGATCGCGCCGCCGACCATCGCAAGGGTCAGCAGAAGGACGATCCGGCGCCGCCAGCTCCCTCGTCGTGCCACGAACATACTCCCTCAGGCCCCAGCGGGCTGCGTCATCGGCTACTTCGTCGTTGCGGGGGGCCCCGCCGGGGCGGTCTTCGCCGCCCGCCATACCGTACCAGCCGGTGCGGTCAGTTGGCGTGCAGGGCCTCATTGAGCTCCACGGTCTGGCCCTTGCGGGGGAGGACCTCAACCTCACCGGTGGTGGAATTGCGGCGGAAGAGCAGGTTGGGAACGCCGGAAAGGTCCACGGCCTTGACGATCCGGCTGGTGTCTTCACCGTCGGCGTCCTTGGGTCCGATCACGCGCACACGGGTGCCGGCGGTGACGTAGAGCCCGGCCTCGACGACGGAGTCGTCACCGATGCTGATGCCCACACCGGAGTTGGCGCCGAGGAGGACCCGCTCGCCGAGGGCGATCTTTTCCTTGCCGCCGCCGGAGAGGGTTCCCATGATCGAGGCCCCGCCGCCGACGTCGGATCCGTCGCCGGCGACGACGCCGGCAGAGATCCGGCCCTCGACCATGGAGGTACCCAAGGTTCCGGCATTGAAGTTCACGAAGCCCTCGTGCATGACGGTGGTGCCTTCGGCCAGGTGCGCACCCAGCCGGACCCGGTCGGCGTCGGCGATCCGGACGCCGGAGGGAATCACGTAGTCCACCATGCGCGGGAACTTGTCCACACCGAAGACTGTGACGGCGCCGCGCTTGCGCAGCCGGGCCCGGGTCAGTTCGAAGTCCTCCACGGCGGCGGGGCCGAAGTTGGTCCACACCACGTTGGGGAGCTTGCCGAAGATGCCGTCAAGGTTGATGCTGTTGGGCTGGACCAGCCGGTGGGAGAGCAGGTGCAGGCGAAGGTAGGCGTCCGCCGTGTCCGCCGGCGCCTCGTCCAGGTTGATCTGGGCGAAGACGACCTTCTGCTCCGTGCCCCGGTCCGGGTCGATGCCGCTGGCGGCGATGTCGATCAGCGACTGGTCCGCGTTCTCCACCTCGCGCAGGTGCTCCGCAGCGACTCCGAGCGCCGGAGCCGGAAACCATACGTCCAGCACGGTGGCGTTACCGTTGCGGGTGGACACGGTGGCCACCCCGTAACCATAGGCGGAGCGGGCGTAGGTGGGCACAGCGGAAGCAGCAGTTTCAGTCATGGCCCAAGTCTATCGAGAGGGTCCGCGGGCGCTGAAACTCATGACAACCCGGGGGAGGCGAACCGATAAAGTGGGACGGTGACCCCCACGAACCCGAGCACCCCTGCCAGTGCCACCGCCAGCGTCCCTGTCCACACCCCTGTCCGCACGCCGGTCCATTTGGATCTCCGCCAGGACGTTGCCCTGCTCACGGCCGCCCTGATTGACATCGACAGCGTCTCCGGCAACGAGGGGATCCTGGCCGATGCCGTGGAGCATGCCCTCCGCCGGCTGCCGCAGCTGGAGCTGGTCCGCGACGGCGATTCGATCATCGCCCGCACCAACCTGGGCCGGAGCGAGCGTGTCATCCTGGCCGGCCATCTGGACACCGTGCCGCTCCCCACCACCGAGGGCTCGCTCGGCACGTTGCCGGCGTACTGGCCATCCGGGGCCCCGGGGGAGGGGATCCTCTACGGCCGCGGCGCCACCGACATGAAGGGCGGCGTCGCCGTGCAGCTGGCGCTGGCGGCCACCATGTTCGACGGCGGGGCGGAGCCGGTCAAGGATGTCACGTTCGTCTTCTACGACCACGAGGAAGTCGAGGCCGTGAAGAGCGGCCTGGGCCGGCTGGTGCGCAACCACGGGTCCCTGCTCGGCGGGGACTTCGCGATCCTGCTCGAGCCGACAGACGGGACGGTGGAGGGCGGCTGCAACGGCACCAGCCGCTTCGAGGTGACCACGATTGGCGAGGCTGCCCACTCGGCCCGGGCCTGGATGGGCAGCAACGCCATCCATGCCGCGGCCCCGATCCTGGCCCGGCTGGCGGCGTATGAACCGCAGACCGTGACGGTTGACGGCCTGGACTACCGCGAAAGCCTCAACGCCGTGAAGATTCACGGCGGCACGGCCGGAAACGTCATTCCGGACAAGTGTGTCGTGGAAATCAACTACCGCTTCGCGCCGGACAAGACCCTGGACGGCGCCGAGGCCGTGGTGCGCGAACTGCTGGACGGATTCGACGTTGTGCGTACCGACGGCGCGGCCGGAGCGCGGCCCGGGCTGCAGCACCCCGCCGCCGCGTCCTTCGTCGCCGCCGTCGGCGCGGAGCCGAAGCCCAAGTACGGCTGGACCGACGTCGCACGCTTCAGTGAACTGGGCATCCCCGCGGTGAATTTTGGACCCGGCGATGCGCTGCTGGCGCACAAGGACAGCGAGCACGTCGAGGCGGACGCCATCCGTGAATGCCTACGGGCGCTGCGGACCTGGCTCAGCGCGTAGCAACCCTCAATAGGCAGCGCACAAAAATACAGCACACAACGCGCAACGCACAAAGGGTCCGGAACCTCCGAGAGGTTCCGGACCCTTTGCGCGTGGGGCGGCTTACTTGGCGGCCGGGATCCCGGCGACCGGCACGTGCGCCACGCCGCCGGCGGCCCGCTTGGAGCCGCGGCGTTCGAGCCAGATGGCCAGGCGGGAGACCGCCAGGTCGATCGCGATGTAGATGGCCGCGGCCACGAAGAACACCGGGAACAAGTACTGCGGGCCCAGGAAGTCGGCCATGACCTGCACGGCCCGGAGCAGCTCGCCATAGGCGACGATGTAGCCGAGCGAGGTGTCCTTCAGCAGCACCACGAGCTGCGCGACCAGGGACGGCAGCATGCGCCGGATGGCCTGCGGCAGCTCGATGGTCAGCCGGCACTGGAAACTGGTGAGGCCGATAGCCAGGCCGGCCTCACGCTGGCCCTTGGGCAGCGACTGGACGCCGGCGCGGATGATTTCGGCGAAAATCGCCGAGTTGTAAAGGACCAGGCCGGCCACGACGGCGATGAACGAGCTGGTGGCAAAGACGAGCAGGACGAACAGCATCATGAGCACAACGGGCATGCCGCGCAGGAATTCCAGCACGATCCGGGTGGGCACCCTGATCCAGGCGTTGTCCGAGATGCGCATCAGGCACAGGAGCAGGCCCAGCGGGAAGGCAATCACGGCCGACACGGCCGCGGCGGCTAGCGTGGCGCCGATGCCGGCGGCGATCAGGGCCCAGACCTCGGGAAGCTGGAAGACCGCCCAGCGTTTGGGGTCGAAGATTCCCTGCTGGGCGAGGGTCACGACTGCCAGGACGAGGAGGCCGCCGATCACGATCACGCCGATGATGGAGCCGATCAGCGAGACCCGGCGGGCTTTGGGGCCGGGGACGTCATAGAGAACAGAGCTCATCGTGCGATCGCCACCTTTCGTTCAACGACGCTAGCGAGAAAGCCAAGCGGGATGGTTATCAGCAGGTAGAAGAATGCGATGCCGACCAGAACCCACATGACGGCGTCGCCGTTGGCATTGGCCAGCTGCTTGCCCTGGCCGAAGAGTTCCAACACATAGAACGCGCCGGCCACAGAAGAGTTCTTGACCAGGGCGATCAGAATGTTGATCAACGGCGGAATCACGGTGCGCAGGGCCTGCGGCAGGATGATCAGCGAGAGCACCTGGCTGAACTGCATGCCGATGCTGCGGGCGGCCTCCGCCTGGCCCACCGGGACACTGTTGACGCCGGAGCGCACGGCTTCGGCGATGAAGGCCGAGGTGTAGGCGCTCAGGGCGATGATGGCGGCGACCTCGAACTGCTGGAACGTGACGCCGAGGCGGGGCAGAACCACTGCTGCGAAGAAGAACGCGATGGTCAGCGGGGTGTTCCGGACGATCTCGACGTACGTCATGCTGAAGCCACGCAGCGCGGCGACGGGCGAGACACGGGCGGCAGCCAGGATGGTGCCGAAGACCAAGGCAATAATCCCCGAGACCAGGGACAGGAAAAGGGTTCGGAGAAAACCGTCCCAATACTGGGGGAGGTTATCAATGATGACGTCCATAAGTTCCTTCAGCTGCGTTGAGGGGATTCCAAGCGAAAGACGGGAGTGGCGGCCGTCGGGCTGCGGAAAATCCGCGGCCCGGCAGCCGCCACAGCCGGCTAGTAGCGGTCGATCGTGGGAAGCGCGGGCGTGGTCTTGATGACGGTGCCGGCGGTGTCTTCCCAGGCCTTCTTGTAGGACCCGTCCTTGTCGGAGGCCTCCAGCTGGTCATTGACCCACGCGCGGAAGGCGGTGTCGTCCTTCTTCAGGCCGATGCCGTAGGGCTCCTTGGTGAAGGTCTGATCCGATGCCAGCTTGAAGGCGTCCGGTTCCTTGGACACGAAACCGGCCAGGATGACGTTGTCGGTGGTGACGGCTTCAACCTGGTGGTTCCGCAGCGGTTCCAGGCAGGCTGAGTAGGTCGCGGCCGGAACCAGGACAGCTCCGTACTTCTCCACGATCGTCGAGGCTGGCGTGGAACCGGTCACGGAGCAGACGTTCTTGCCCTTGACGTCTTCGGGCTTGGTGATGGAGTTGTTGTCCTTGTTCACCATGAGAGCTTGTCCGGCCTCGTAGTACGGGCCGGCGAAGTCGACCTCGGCCTTGCGCTTGTCGTTGATGGTGTAGGTGGCGACGATCATGTCCACCTTGCCCTGCTTGAGGAACTGCTCGCGGTTGGCGGAGACAGTTTCAACCCACTCGATCTTGTCGGCGGGAATGCCCAGCTTGGCGGCCATCAGCTTGCCGATTTCGACGTCGAAGCCGACGGGCTTGCCGTCGAGGCCCTTCTGGCCGAAGAGCGGCTGGTCGAACTTGGTGCCGATGGTGATCTTGCCCGCGGATGCAAGCTTGGCCATGGTGGAATCGGCGGGAAAGCTCGGCTTCTCGGCTACGGGCGGGTTGGTGGTCGTGGAGGAGCTGCCGCCACAGGCGCTCAGGCTGAGTGCCAGTGCTGCGGAAGCGGCAACCAGAAGGGATTTCCTTCGGGTCAAAAATGCCTTCATGACATTCCTTTCATTGGGCGGCCGCCGTCCGGCAGCCAGGGTGCGAAATCGTAGTCGGTCAGTGTGTCAGCAGCTTGGACAGGAAATCCTTGGCCCGGCTGCTCTTGGGGTTGTTGAAGAATTCCTCGGGGGTCGCGTCCTCAACGATCTGGCCGTCGGCCATGAACACGACGCGGTCGGCCGCCTTGCGGGCGAAGCCCATCTCGTGGGTGACCACGATCATGGTCATGCCTTCTTTGGCGAGCTGGACCATGACGTCCAGAACCTCGTTGATCATTTCCGGGTCGAGGGCAGAGGTGGGCTCGTCGAAGAGCATCACCTTTGGCTTCATGGCCAGGGCGCGGGCGATGGCAACGCGCTGCTGCTGGCCGCCGGAGAGCTGCGCCGGAAGTTTGGGTGCCTGATGCCCGACGCCGACGCGCTCCAGCAGCGCCATGGCGTCCTTGTCGGCCTCGCCCTTGGGGACGCCCTTGACCTTGATCGGGCCGAGGGTGACGTTTTCCAGGATGGTCTTGTGGGCGAAGAGGTTGAAGGACTGGAAGACCATGCCGACGTCGGCGCGCAGCTTCGCCAGTTCCTTGCCCTCCGCGGGCAGTTCCTTGCCATCGATCTTGATGTCGCCGTCATCGATGGTCTCGAGACGGTTGATAGCGCGGCAGAGCGTGGACTTGCCGGAACCCGAGGGACCGATGACAACAACAACCTCACCCTTGCGGACGTTCAGGTTGATGTCCTTCAGGACGTGCAACTGGCCGTAATGCTTGTTCACGGCCTTCAGGGAGACGAGAGCATCGCCGGGCACTTGAGTAGTCATAGAAAGAATCTAGCGAAGATTGACGCAATATGACCGCAATCACTCCGTTTAGTGCAGATCGTGATTCAAGAGATACCTGCACGTCAGCGTCCCTTGCAGGCCCGCCGCAGGCCTCCCTCTGCTGCCTCCCTCTGGGGGCCCGGCCACCGCCTGCCCCCGCTCCCGCGCCGACGCGCCGACGCGGCGGCGGCCGAGTTCCGCGCTAGCCTATGGGCATGAGTACCGATCCGCAGCACGGCCCCAAGCAAAACGCCGAACAGAATCCCGCCGGAAAGCCGGCCCACGAAGCCCGCAGCACCCCGGCGCCCAACGGGATCCGGCACAAGGGCCCGCTTGAGCTGCGCCGCAAGGCCGCCAAGGTCACGATGTCCGACCAGACCCTGCTGGACACGACGGGCGCGGGCCAGTTCGTCCACACCGATCCGTGGCGCGTGCTGCGGATCCAGAGCGAATTCGTGGAAGGATTCGGCGCCCTGGCCGATCTTGGTCCGGCAGTCAGCGTCTTCGGCTCCGCCCGCACCGTGCCGGGCAGCCGAAACTACGAGCTCGGCGTCGAGGTCGGACGCCGCCTGGCCGAGGCCGGACTGGCCGTGATCACGGGCGGCGGCCCCGGCTCGATGGAGGCCGCGAACAAGGGCGCCGTGCAGGGCAACGGCGTCTCCGTAGGCCTCGGGATCGAACTGCCCTTCGAGCAGGGCATGAACCAGTGGGTGGACCTCGGCATCAACTTCCGGTACTTCTTCGCCCGCAAGACCATGTTCGTCAAGTACGCCCAGGGGTTCATCGTGCTCCCCGGCGGCCTCGGCACCCTGGACGAGCTCTTCGAAGCCATGGTCCTGGTCCAAACCCGCAAGGTCACCTCCTTCCCGATCGTGCTGCTGGGAACCGCGTTCTGGAGCCCCATGCTCGAGTGGGTCCGTGACACCCTCGTCGCGGAGGGGATGGTTTCGGCGGAAGACCTGGACCTCGTGCAGGTGGTGGACGACCCCGCGCTGGCCGTCGAGCTGGTCGTGGAAGGCGCCGCTCGCCACCGGAACCCGAACGCCGGCTCCACCAACGGGACCGGCAACGCGAACATCAAGGGAAACGTCGAGGGAACGCGGGGCTGATCCGTCCGCCTGAGCGCTCCGGCGTCCGGCTTCTGGCACGATGGTCTAGTGAGTCTCTTTTTGGTTTTCCTGGCGATTGTGCTGATCGGCGTCGCCGTCCTCCTGGGCACCGGCCTGGCGCCGAAAATCTTCAGCCGACGCCGGGACCGCGGTGCGGGCGGTTCTTTTGACGACGGCTTCGACGAGCCGGTCGCGTCCCTGCCTCCGGTGCTGCTGCCCGAGCGCGCGGCCGCGGCGGACATCGACCGTCTGCGCTTCGCCGTCGGACTCCGCGGCTACCGGATGGACCAGGTGGATCAGGTCCTGGATGACCTGCGGGAGCAGATCATCGCCAAGGACCAGAAGATCGAGGCTCTCGGGGAGGAACTGGAACGCCTCCGTCCGCCGACCGAACAGCGTCCGTGAGCCACGTGGAAGACCCGGAGACCGTCGCGGCGCCTGAGGCCCCGAAGCCCCAGGGGTTGAACGCGGCGCTGTGGAGCCGCATCGCCGCCGCGGGCGCCGGGATGGCGCGGTGGCCGTGGTGGGCTCAGGTGGCCGGCCTGTACATCGCCGCCCGGCTGGTCAGCGCCTGCATCTTCATGGCCGCAGCCCTGCACCAGGGCGTGAATCCGTGGTTTCCCGCCAAGCCCGACTATTGGAACTTCATCAATATCTGGGACGCCCGCTGGTATGCCCAAGCGCTACAGGCCGGGTATCCGGCGCTCCTGCCGATCGACGACGCCGGCATCGTCCAAGAGAACACGTGGGCCTTCTACCCCTTGTTTCCCGTGCTGGGCCGGGTGGTTTCCGGGCTGACAGGCACGGGTCCGGGGTGGTCCCTGACGGCCATCGCCCTGGTCTCGGGAATGGGTGCAGCCCTCGTGGCGTACAGGATTTTCCGGCACCGGGCCACGCACCGCACGGCGCTCTGGGGGACCGTGTTCCTGGCGGCCTTCCCGGTGGCGCCGGTGCTGCAGGTGCCCTACGCCGAATCCCTGAACCTTCTGCTCCTCGGCGCCGCGCTGCTGCTCGTCATGGAGCGCCGGTACCTGTGGGCCATGCCCGTGGTGGTCCTGATGTGCCTTTCCCGGCCCACCGGGGTTCCGTTTGCCGTGATGATGGGGCTCTTGTTTCTCTACCGCTGCTGGCAGCGGGTCACGGCGCAGCGCAGGGAGGACGTCGCGGTTCCCGGCAACGCGGAGCTTTGGTCCCTGGGCGGTCTCACCGCCGTCAGCGGCCTCGGTGCGCTGCTGTGGCCGGCCATCGCCTGGGCCGCGACCGGCGATCTGGGCGCCTATACCAAGACCGAAACCGCATGGCGCGGCGATGACCTGGTGCCGTTCAAGCCATGGTTCGACGCCGGCATCATGCTGTTCGGGCCGACGCTCGGCGTGCTGGCTCCCTTCGTGTTCGTTGCCGCGTTCACCCTGTTGATGATGTCCCGGCCCGTCGTCGCCCTGGGCACTGAGCTGAGGCTCTGGTGCTGCTGCTACATGGGGTATCTGCTGGTCTTCCTGCACCCCCAGACCAGCACGTTCAGGATGCTGCTGCCGCTGTTCCCTCTCGCCCTCAGCGCTGCACTTCTCTCGCGTTCCCGCGCTTACCGCGGCACCGTGGTGGTCATGTTCGTGCTGCTGCAGATCGTCTGGATTGTGTGGCTGTGGGCGTGGGCGCAGCTGCCGGGCGGAGGAGACTACCCGCCGTGACGCACAGCACCATTTCGCGGCGCCGGCCCGGCCTGGCGGGACTCGCTGGAAAGTCCAACGATTAGCTACGGGCGCATTGTTACGCGATAATAGAGGATAAGCAAGGACAAGAAGCGCACAGTTTGTAAGCAGTTTATTTGTGAGTTTGCCTGTCATGGCGGCCTCTTGGAGCGCTGCCGGACGGCTTGATTGGCCAAGCGGACGCAGCCCGGCCGGGCTGGTATGTCAGGGACTAATGGAGGGGATATTCCTTATGGCGGCAATGAAACCACGCACCGGCGACGGCCCTATGGAAGTGACGAAAGAGGGACGAAGCCTGATCATGCGTGTTCCGCTCGAAGGCGGGGGGCGGCTTGTAGTCGAACTCAATGCCGCAGAGGCGACGAACCTCAAGGAATGCCTCGTCGGCGTCACCGAATAGCGTCACGCCAAGAGCTTCGCACTAGGGCGGGGCCCCGGCCATCAGGCTGCGGACCCCGCCTTTTGCTGTCTGCGCCCGACCCCGTGCCCGACGCGCCTGGCCTGTTAGCTCCTGGCTGTTACGTCTTAGCTGTTACTTCTTGACCGCGATCAGCAGGCCGTCGCCGGTGGGCAGCATGGCGGAGGCGAGGCGGTCGTCGTCGCGGATGGACTTGCCGATCTGACGCAGCACTACGGTGGTGGCTTCCCGGACGGCCGGATTCGCGACCCGGTCCTTGTCGAGGGCATCGTTGACGATCAGCAGTCCGCCGGATTTGAGCAGCCGCACGGCCTGTTCCACATAGCTGGGGTAGTTCGGTTTGTCCGCGTCAATGAATACGAGATCATAGGCCCCGTCCGTGAGCCGGGGCAGGACATCCCCGGCCCGGCCCGAAATGGTGCGGGTGCGGTTGGCGGGGCTGCCTGCCTCTTGGAACGCCTCGCGCGCGGCCTTGAGGTGTTCGACGTCGACGTCGATGGTGGTCAGGACAGCCTGCGGGCCCAGCCCGCGCAGGATGCACACGCCGGACACGCCTGCGCCGGTGCCGATCTCCACCGCGGTCTGTGCCTTGGACGCCGCCGCCAGCACCGTCAGCACGGCGCCCACGCCCGGACCGATCGGGGTCACGCCAAGCTCGAAGGACCGTTCGCGCGCGTGCAACAGGACCTCATCCTCGGCAGGCAGATCTTCTGCGTAGGACCAGCTCGTGGACTTATCGGCGCTCATGGGATATCGCTTTCTGGGCGGCAGGGGAGTGTTCCCTACAGCGTACTGTGTCCGGCGGGACGGGACGCGGAGGCGGCAACACCGTGGCCCCGGCCGGAGGGGTCGTTCTGCCTTCGGCGGAAGACCGCGATGGATCAGGAAATTCCCAGCTTATTTTGAAATGATGGGTATCCGCTCATCCGCGTGGTGATCGGCGTCGAATGAAGGGTGCAGGAATCTGCGCGAGCAGGCACAATTCAGGCGTAGGTACCATCCACGAGGGGAGTGGACGATGTCGATTCTGGCACCTGTCCCGGCAACTGAGGCAACAGATTCAACCGGCCAGTCCCGGACCGCGGCGGAAGCCGAATGGGTCCGGCCGACCTGGGAGGAAGTGGTGACGAACCACTCCGCCAAGGTCTACCGCCTTGCGTACCGGCTGACCGGAAACAAGTACGACGCCGAGGACCTCACCCAGGAGGTGTTCGTCCGCGTCTTCCGTTCGCTCGAGAACTTCAAGCCGGGCACGCTGGACGGCTGGCTGCACCGGATCACCACCAATCTGTTCCTGGACCAGGCGCGGCGCAAGAACAGGATCCGCTTTGATGCCTTGGCCGACGACGCTGAGTCGCGGCTGCCGGGCCGGGAGCCCGGGCCGGAGCAAAGCTTCGAATTCAACAACCTCGACGTCGATGTTCAGGCGGCGCTCGAGGAACTCCCGCCCGACTTCCGCGCCGCCGTCGTGCTGTGCGACCTCGAAGGGCTGTCCTACGACGAAGTCGCCGCCGCGCTGGACATCAAACTCGGGACCGTCCGGTCCCGGATTCACCGCGGCCGGACAATGCTCCGTGAAAAGCTCGCGCACCGCGACCCGCGCCCGGCGCAGCCGGCCAAGCAGTCCCTCAAGCCGCGGCTCAAGATGCCGCGCATCGCCGGCCTCCTCTGAACCGGTCAATGGGTCTACTGAGACGTTTACTGGGAGCACCGGGCTGCAGGTTCTGGGGCAGGGCCGGCGCTACCCGGAAATGGGCCGCCAGCCGCCACGATCATGTGGAATCGTGTGCCGAATGCCGTGCCCGGCAACAGCGCGAGCGCCAGTACCTCGAGAAGCTCCGCGGCGCCGCCGTGCCCGAGGCCAGTGAGGACCTGACTGCACGGCTCCTGGCACGGACCGGGCAGTTGGCCGCGGAACGGGCGGCGGCCGAACGGACAGCGCCGGAACGGCTCGAGGCCGAACGCGCGGACGCGGCCGGCCCAGCGGACACGTTGGGCACAGCGGAACGGCTGGACACGGCGGACGCCGTCCGGGCCGGCCACCATCAGTGGCCGTCAGACTGGTTCCCGGCAGAACACACCGTGCCGGATCGGGCAGGGACCGCCGGGACGGTCGCCGGGTCGGCAGCCGGTAGTGCAGCCGCTGCCGCGCATCCACAAGGCGTCCGCCGCCGCGGCCCGCGCCTGCCGGTGCTGGCAGTCGGAGGAGCCGTCGCCGCCTTGGCACTCATGGCCGGCACCGCCTACGTCATGGGAGGCGACGACGCGGTGCCCGCCGACGGCGCAGAGGCTGCCGCCCTCGCCCATCCGGATACCGCGGGGCTGCCCGCCGGCGGTGAACCGCTTGGTGCAAGGGAGCGGTTCGGCGCCAGCGGATCCGGCAACCCGGACGACCCCGGCGCTGAGGGAACCGCGCCCCGTGTTGCGTTCGGACTGGGCGGTGAGCCCGACTTCACCCCTGCCGGGACGCTGAGCACCGGTCAGCTTGCCGCGTTCCGTTCGCAGGGATGGACCTGTCCGGAGCTGCGCGACCTCGGATTCCACCTCATCTGGGCCCGGGCCGGCGTCATCTCCGGCGACGAGGTCCTGGAACTTCGTCTCACGGATGGCCGGCACTTCGCCACGGTCCTCGAGCAGCACGCCTCGACGCGTGCCCCCCGCACGCACCCCGCACCCGCCCGGGCCGAAGTTTCACCCATCAACGTGCTGACCGGACACGCCGCCGTGGCGGACGGGTTCATCCCGGCCAAGGCCGGCACGCCGTCGGCCGCCCCCGAACCCGGAAACGGCTTTCTCTGGGTCAACCCCGCCCCGCCTTACCGGGCCATCTACCAGACCTCGGCGGCCACTTACACGTACATTTCGGACCTGCCGGCCGAGCAGGCCGACGACGGCGTTGCCGCCCTGACCGGGGCCAGCAGCGGCGCTCCCGTGCCGGCCTCGCACAACGGAATTCCGGAACGGATCGAGCGGGGACTGAGCCGAATCCTGGAGCACCTGGCACCGTGAGGCAGGGACGGGCCGGACATAGCCGGCTTTCGGACTTAGCGGAATCGTCGCCAGCCCGAGCGAGAGGGTAACCTTCCTAAAGTGCTTGGAATCAATGGACCGGAATTCTTACTTCTGCTGATCATCGGCCTTCTGGTGATTGGTCCCAGCAGGCTGCCCGAATACACCCAGAAACTTGCCAATATCGTCAAGGAAGTGCGCCGGATGGCGTCCGGTGCGCGGGAACAGATCAAGGAAGAAGTCGGCATCGATATCGATGAGGTCGACTGGAAGAAGTACGATCCCCGCCAGTACGATCCCCGCCGGATCATCAAGGAAGCGCTCCTTGACGATGACACCAAGCCGATGAGCGCCGGGGCACCCACAGCGGTGTCCACGGCCGCCGCCGCGACTGCGTTCGCAGAGCACCGCCCGGAACGGGTTCTTGAACGGCTGCCCGAGGGCGAACCTGCGCCCTTCGACTCAGAAGCGACCTAGGACTTCCCGCGGCACCTGGGCAGGGATGCTGCGGGGCACTGCCTATATCCGTCGGCATTCCGCCCGGAGCGCTGTCAGCGGGGCTGCAGGCCCAGCGGCCTGCCCTTGAGGCCGCGGGGAACCGACGCCAACTTGCCGGCTATTCCCGCCAGGGCCACGGCCGCAGGCGTCTCCGGACGGCCCAGCACCAGCGGCACGCCGGAATCCCCGCCCTCACGGAGCAGGACTTCGAGCGGAATCTGGCCCAGCAGGGGCACGTCCTCACCCACGGTGGCCGAGAGGCGCTCGGCGAGCACGGCGCCGCCGCCGCTGCCGAACAGTTCCATCCTGCCGCCGTCGGGCATTTCAAGGTAGGACATGTTTTCCACGACGCCGGCCACGGTCTGGCCTGTCTGGGTGGCGATCGCACCCGCCCGCTCGGCAACATCCGCGGCGGCCGCCTGCGGGGTGGTCACGACGAGGATCTGCGCCTTGGGCAGCAGTTGGGCGACAGAGATCGCGATGTCGCCGGTGCCAGGGGGCAGGTCCAGGAAGAGGGCGTCGAGGTCGCCGAAGTAGACGTCGGTGAGGAATTGCTCCAGCGCCCGGTGCAGCATCGGGCCGCGCCACGCCACGGGCTGGTTCCCGGTGACGAACATGCCGATGGAGATGACCTTGACCCCGTAGGCCACGGGCGGCAGGATCATGTCGTCCACCCGCGTGGGCGCCTGCGTGATGCCCATCAGCGCCGGAACGGAGAAACCGTACACATCCGCGTCCACAATCCCCACACGGAGCCCCTGGGCGGCCAGGGCGCACGCCAGGTTGACCGTCACCGAGGACTTGCCCACGCCGCCCTTGCCGCTCGCGACGGCGTACACCCTAGTCAGCGAGCCCGGCGCGTTAAACGGGATGCCGCGCTGGCCGCCGGCGCCCCGCAGCCGCTCCTTGAGGGCATCGCGCTGCTCCTGCGTCATGACTTTCAGGTCCACGTCCACGCCGGTGACGCCCGGGACGGCGGACAGGGCCGCCTCGGTGTCCGCCGTGATGGTGCCGCGCAACGGGCAGCCCGCGATGGTCAGCAGCACCGCGATCCGCACGCGTCCGCCGTCGCCGATCTCCACGGAGTCCACCATGCCGAGCTCGGTGATGGGGCGGCGGAGCTCAGGGTCGATCACGGTGGCAAGTGCGCCGTGCACTGCCTGTTCCAGCGGGGTGCTCATGCGGGCGATGCTCAGCTTTCGGGGAAGGTGCGGTGTGCGGGCTGGCGGGTTGTATCGGCAGCGACCCCAGACGGGTTCACCGCAGGGTTCGGCAGTGGTTTCTCCGAGGGGTCCTCCGCAGGGGGCTCCGCAGAGCCCGCCGCAGGGTCCTTCGCCGGGTCATCCCGCTTACGGCCGGCCTTGACGCGCGGGATCTGCTGGGTCCGGGGGCTGCGCTGCTTGTCGCGCCGCTCCTTCATCTTCTCCTTGACCTTTTCCCGTGGGGTCTCGTGGGCGCCGTTGGAGGGATCGTGGGTGCGCAGTTCCTCCTGGGCCTCCAGCATGTCCTCCAGCAGGCTGCGCAGTTCGGCGCGGACGTAGTCGCGGGTGGCGACCTCGCGCAGCGCGATGCGCAGGGACGCAAGTTCCCGGGTCAGGTATTCGGTGTCGGAGAGATTGCGCTCGGCCCGCTGGCGGTCCTGCTGGAGCGAGACTTTGTCGCGGTCGTCCTGGCGGTTCTGCGCCAGCAGCAAGAGCGGGGCGGCGTAAGAGGCTTGCAGGGACAGCATGAGGGTCAGCAGCGTGAAGCCCAGTGCCCGTGAATCGAACTGCCATTCCTCCGGCGCCCACGTGTTCCAGCCCAGCCAGAAAAGGCAGAACACCGTCATGTACATCAGGAACGCGGGGGTGCCCATGAACCGGGCGAAGCCTTCCGTGGCGTGGCCGAAGGCGTCCGGGTCGGGACGGAAATTGGGCAGGATCCGCTGCCGGCCGCTCAGGGGCGTGTCGAGGCCGCCGGTGGTCCTGTTGCCAGGGCGGACATTGGTGGTTCGTGGTGCTGGGGAATCAGCCAATGCGGCCTCCGAGCTTCCTTATCGGGGCGTCGTCATCGTGGGCGCGCCAGTCGTCCGGCAACAGATGATCAAGCACGTCGTCAACAGTCACCGCCCCCACAAGCCGTCCGTCCTCATTGACAACAGGGAGGGAGTTGAGGTTGTACGTTGCCAGCGTGCGCGCGACCTCGCTGATGTGGGCCTGATCGGAGACCGGTTCCAGGTTCTTGTCCACCAGGTTGCCCAGCGGCTCCGGCGGCGGGAAGCGCAAGAGCTGCTGGATGTGGACGACGCCGAGGAAACGTCCAGTCGGGGTCTCCAGCGGGGGCCGGGCGACGAAGATCGAGGACGCCAGGGCGGGGGAGAGTTCCTCCCGGCGGACGTGCGCGAGTGCCTCGGCGACGGTTGCTTCCGGGGGCAGGATCACCGGAACCGGCGTCATGAGGCCACCGGCGGTGTCCTCGTCGTATTCGAGCAGGCGGCGGACGTCCTCGGCGCCTTCGGGTTCCATCAACTGCAGGAGTTCCTCGGCCTGCGCACTGGGGAGTTCGGCAAGGAGGTCGGCGGCGTCGTCGGGATCCATTTCCTCAAGGACGTCGGCGGCGCGGTTGACGTCCAGGGCCGAGAGGATCTCCACCTGGTCGCCTTCCGGCATCTCCTGCAGGACGTCGGCGAGACGTTCGTCCTGAAGTTCGCTCGCAACCTCGAAGCGGCGTTTATCGCTCATTTCCTGAAGGGCTTCGGCGAAGTCGGCCGGCTTGAGGTCCTCGTGCGTGGCCACGAACTGGGTGGCGGCCTGCGGCTCGGTCTTGGCGCCCTGCAGGGCATCGGCCCAGTCGATGATCATGGTTTCGTTGCGGCGCAACCGGCTCAGCGGCGAGAGGGAGTGGCCACGGCGGACGAAGAGCTTACTGACGAACCAGTCGCCGGACCGGTGCCGGTCCATGGCGATGTCCTCGATGGTCGCATCGCCGCTGCCGTCCGCGAGGGTCACCCGGCGGTCGAACATTTCAGCCACCACAAGGGTTTCCGCGCCGCGCTGTTCGAAACGGCGAAGATTGACCAGCCCGGTGCAGATGACCTGGGTTTGGTCTATGGACGTAATCCGGGTCATCGGGACGAACACGCGCTTCTTCCCGGGAACCTCGACGACGATGCCCACCACGTGCGGGGCGCCCCTGGTCCCGCGGGAGAGCACCACGACGTCGCGCAGCCGGCCCAGACGGTCGCCCAATGGGTCGAAGACGTCCAGTCCGAGGAGGCGCGCGACAAACACCCGCGAAAGATTCGTGCTCACTCCTACAGGCTACCGAGTCTGCTCTCTTTTAGCTGAATTTCCAGCCGCACCCCAGCCCGATAGGTGAGAATGGGCATATGTCAAACATTTTTGGTGCTCCCAGGGCCGGTGCCCCCAACGGCTCGGACGAGGCCCGCACCGTCCCGCGAGGCGACGTTGTCGGTTCCTACAACTCCTACCTGGATGCCCAGAAGGCGGTGGACTACCTCGCTGACCAGCAGTTCCCCGTGCAGATGGTGTCGATCGTGGGCAATGACCTGAAAATGGTGGAGCGGGTGACCGGCAGGCTGACCTACCCCCGCGTCGCCCTCTCCGGCGCCCTCAGCGGCATGTGGTTCGGCCTGTTCGTCGGCGTCATGCTGTCCTTCTTCTCCACGACGCCAGGATATTTCTCGATTGTGACGTCCGTGCTGATGGGTGCCGCGTTCTTCATGCTGTTCGGCATCGTCACCTACGCCATGCAGCGCGGCAAGCGTGACTTCACCTCAACCAGTCAGGTGGTGGCGACCAATTACGACGTCGTGGTCTCCTTCGAGGCCGCCGGCGAAGCGCGGCGCCTGCTCCACCAGCTGCCCATGTCGCCGCGCGACGCGTCCGGTGCCGCCGCTGGCGGTTACGCGCAGCACGACTACCGCCATCAGGCACCGCAGCAGCCCGGCCCGCAGCAGCCGGGCCCGCAGAGTCAGCCGCCGCAACGCCCGGCGGGCTGGAACGACCCGTACGGCCAGAGGACGCCGGAGACCGGCGGCGAGCAGGCCGGACAGTACCAGGGCGGTGCGCCCCAGCAGGAGGGCGCCGCAGGCCCCGCCCAGACGGCACCGGCCACAGAGGAGACGGCCCGGCCGGCGGGCCGGGTCTCGGGGGTGACCTATCCGGACCTCCCGGACGGCCGCCCGCAGTACGGGGTCAGGGTCACTGACAGCGACAAGCCCGCGGCGGGCCAGGACGGCCAGCAGCACTGATTCCAGGCGGCAAAACAGGCAACAGAAAAGGGAGGGTCCGGACATCCGGAACCCTCCCTTTTCTGATCTGAGCCTTTTTCGGATCGAGGCCTTTTTGATTTACGGCGTCTGGCCGTCGACCTCCAGGTAGATGCCCGCCATCCAGGACTCGACGTCGTCGGCCTTGCGCGGCAGCGCAGCGCTGAGGTTGACCGGGCCGCCGGCCGTCATGAGGATGTCGTCCTCGATCCTGACGCCGATGCCGCGGTATTCCTCGGGGATGCCGATGTCCTCGTTCTTGAAGTACAGGCCGGGTTCGATCGTGAACACCATGCCGGGCGTGAGCACTCCGTCGAGATAGAGTTCCCGCTTCGCCTGGGCGCAGTCGTGGACGTCGAGGCCGAGGTGGTGGCTGGTGCCGTGCGGCATCCACCGGCGGTGCTGCTGGCCCTCGGTGCTGACGGCCTCCTCCACGGAGACGGGCAGGAGGCCCCATTCGGCGAGCCGCTCGGCCAGCACTGTGGTGGCTGCGGTGTGGATGTCCCGGAACTTCGTGCCCGGCTGGGCCGCGGCAAAGCCGGCGTCGGCGGCGTCGAGCACTGCCTCGTAGACCTTGCGCTGGACCTCGGAGAACTTGCCGTTGGCCGGCAGGGTGCGGGTGATGTCCGCGGTGTAGAGGGAGTCGGCCTCCACCCCGGCGTCCAGGAGCAGCAGTTCGCCGGCGTTGATCTTGCCGGTGTTCCGGGTCCAGTGCAGCACGGTGGCGTTGTTGCCGGAGGCGGCGATGGTGTCGTAGCCGAGCTCGTTGCCTTCCTCTCGGGCCCGGGCGAAGAACGCCCCTTCCACGACGCGCTCGCCGCGGTGGTGGGTCAGCGCCCGGGGGATTGCCTTGACGACCTCCGTGAAGCCGGCCACGGTGGCGGCGACGGCGATCTTCATCTGTTCGATTTCCCACTCGTCCTTGAGCAGGCGCAGTTCCGAGAGGGCCTCGGCGAGTTTCTCGTCCAGGGCGTCGAGCACGCTCAGGTCAAGGTTGTCGGGGTCCTTGGCCGTGTTGTAGCGGGCGGTGTCGACGAGGGCGTCAATGTTCTCGTCAACCTTGCGGACCAGCCTGATGGAGATTCCGCCGATCTCGGGCGCGCCGACGTTCTTGGTGATGGCGAGTTCGAGTTCGGCGATGTCCGCCGTGTCCACTCCGAGCTTGGCTTTGAACTCGGCCAGGGTCGGGCGTGCGCCGATCCAGAACTCCCCGGAGCGGGAGTCGGCGTAGAACTGCTCGGTGTCGCGGCCGGCCAACGGGCGGAAGTACAGCGTCGCGTGGTGGTTTCCGCCGTCGTCGCCGGTGCCCTCCGCAACCGGTTCCAGGATCAGGACCGCATCAGGTTCGTGGTCCAGGCCGAGGCCGGTAAGGTGCGCGAAGGCAGAGTGCGGCCGGAAGCGGTAGTCGCAGTCGTTCGAGCGGACCTTCAGCGGGCCGGCGGGGATGACCAGGCGTTCACCTTTGAACAGGCCTGAGATGGAGCGGCGCCGGGCTGCGGCGTGGCCCGCGACGGCGTCCCGCTCGGGGAGCTGTTGCGTGGCCGGCGCCCAGTTGCTGGCCATAAAGGCCTTGAAGGCGTCGGAGCTGGGCCGCTGCGAGCGGTTGTTGACGCGCTCTTCGAGGGGCTGGGAAGCGGAGACTAGGGTGTTATCTGCATCGTTCACCGTCCCATAGTCTCACCAGCGCCGCGGCTAAGGCCAACGGCGCGCTCGCGCTGCAGGGCGGCTGCGGGGCGCCGGCACGACGGAGCCGAGGGCTTTGGATCCTGCCATCTACTAGGCTGGTGAGGTGAGGATCGACCTGCATGCGCACTCCAACGTTTCCGACGGCACCCAGGCGCCGGCTGATGTCATGGAGTCCGCCGCCGCTGCCGGCCTCGACGTCATCGCCCTGACTGATCACGATTCCACCGCCGGGTGGGCGGAGGCCGGCGTCGCTGCCCGGAAAACCGGGGTCGCCTTGGTCCCGGGCATGGAGATCTCGTGTCGCACGGCGGAAGGCATCAGCGTCCACCTGCTCAGCTACCTCCACGACCCCGCGCACCCCGGACTGCTTGAGGAAATCACCAAGTCCAAAGACGCCCGGCACACGAGGGCACAGAAGATGGTCACCCTTTTGTCAGAGGACTACCCGTTGACATGGGACGACGTGATTCACCACGTCGCGCCGGGCGCCACCCTGGGCCGCCCGCACATCGCCGACGCGCTCGTCGCCGCCGGCGTTGTGGAAGACCGGGCCGAGGCCTTTGGTTCCATCCTCACAGCACGATCGCGCTACTGGGTCCAGCACTACGCGCCGGAGCCGGCGCTCGCCGTCGAACTGGTCCGTGCAGCCGGCGGCGTCCCGGTGTTTGCGCACCCCGTCGCGTCTGCCCGCGGGCGGATCGTGGGGGAGGGGACCTACCGGGAAATGATCGACGCCGGGCTGGCTGGCCTGGAAATCTACCACCGGGACAATCCCGAGGAGGGCCGGACGTTCCTGCGCCGCATCGCCGAACGCTACGGCCTGCTGGTCACGGGGTCCTCCGATTACCACGGTGCAGGCAAGCCGAACCTGCTGGGGGAGAACCTGACCTCAGCAGAAGTCTTTGCCCGGATCGAGGAACTGGGCACGGGCTCGTCCGTAGTGCGCTGAGACCCGCGTTGCGCTATCACTTTGCGTCCCTCAGAGGCCCGAATAGCAGCCCCAAGTGATAGCGCAACGGGCGGGCGGCGCAACGGGCGGGGCGGCGGGTCAGAGCGTCGGGAACGACGTGAACTGCGCTTGCGCGGCCAGGCGCTTGGCCATGACGTCAATGGCCGGCTGGTTCTGGTCCACGCACACGAACCTGCGGTCGAGTTTCGCGGCCACGGAGCCGAGCGTGCCGGAACCGGCGAAGAAGTCCAGGCACCAGTCGCCCGGCCGGCTCGAGGCCGCAACCACGCGGCGGATGAGCCCCTCCGGCTTCTGCGTCGGGTACCCGGTCTTCTCCTTGCCGGTCGGCGAAACGATCGTGTGCCACCACACGTCCGTGGGCAGCTTGCCGAGCTCTCGCTTGGCGGGAGTGACGAGTCCGGGCGCCATGTAGGGCTCACGGTCCACCTCGGCGCTGTCGAAGTGGTACTTCGCCGGGTTCTTGACGTAGACAAGGATGTTGTCGTGCTTGGTGGGCCAGCGGTACTTGGCCCGTGCACCGTAGTCGTACGCCCAGATGATCTCGTTCAGGAAGCATTCGCGGCCGAAGATCGCGTCCAGCATGACCTTTGCGTAGTGCACCTCGCGGTAGTCCAGGTGCAGGTACAGGGTGCCGTCGTCGGCCAGGAGCCGCCAGGCCTCAACGAGCCGGGGCTCGAGGAAGGACCAGTAGTCGCTGAACGCGTCGTCGTACTTGTGCAGCGCGCCCTTGATGGTGTCGTAGGACCGGCCCTTGAACCCGACGCGGTCACCCTCGCCGCCGGCGTTGAGCACCATCCTGGTTTCCTGGCGCCGCTGGACCCGGCCGGTGTTGAAGGGCGGGTCCACGTAAATCAGTGTGAAGGCGCCGTCCGGCAGCGTGGGGAGGTATTCCGCGTTGTCCGCGTGAACCACCAGGTTGCTGCCGTCCGGCGCCCAGACGGTGTCAGTCATGGAGGGGATTAGGCCTCGGCGCCGCTCGGCTGTGTGTCGCCGCCGGCCACTACCTCGCCGTTGCGCCGGCGGGTGCGGGTCCGGCGCCGGGCACGGGTCGCCCGGTCCACCTCTGTGGGGGCCTTCGCGGGTGCGGCGGCAGCAGCTTCCGGCCCCTGTCCGCTGGCGGTGGACGCCGTGGCGGCGTCGGCCTCAGCGGGACGGCGACGGCGGTCGCCGGAGCGTCCGCCGGCTTCGGCGCCGCTGCGGCGCGAGTCACGGCCGCCGGTGCGGCTGCCCTCGCGGGCGCCGTCACGGCCACCGGTCCGGCTGCCTTCGCGGGCGCCGTCGCGGCCGCCGGTGCGGCTGCCCTCGCGGGCGCCGTCCTTTGCGCCGGTGCGGGAGTTCTTCTTGCCGGTCTCGCCGAGGTCCTCGAGGACCTCCGCGTCGACGCCGGCCAGCACACGCTTGTCGCGCGGGAGCCGGCCCTTGGTGCCCTCGGGGATGTCGAGTTCCTCGAACAGGTGGGGCGAGGACGAGTAAGTTTCCACGGGCTCGGGGTAGCTCAGGCCAAGGGCCTTGTTGATGAGCCCCCAGCGCGGCATGTCGTCCCAGTCAACAAAGGTCACGGCGGTGCCCTTATTGCCGGCACGGCCGGTGCGGCCCACCCGGTGCAGGTAGATTTTCTCGTCTTCGACGCACTGGTAGTTGATCACGTGGGTGACGTCGTCGACGTCGATGCCACGGGCGGCGACGTCGGTAGCCACGAGGACGTCCACCTTGTTATTGCGGAAGGCGCGCAGTGCCTGTTCGCGGGCGCCCTGGCCGAGGTCGCCGTGGATGGCGGCCGCGGCGAAACCGCGGTCCACGAGTTCCTCGGCCACCTTCGCGGCGGTGCGCTTGGTCTTGGTGAAGATGATGGTGCGGCCGCGGCCCCGGGCTTGCAGGATGCGGGCTACGACTTCCACCTTGTCCATGCTGTGGGCACGGTAGATCAGCTGGCGGATGTCGCGCTTGGTCAAGCCTTCGTCGTCCGGGTCCGCAGCGCGGATGTGGGTCGGCTGGGTCATGTAGCGGCGGGCCATGGCGATGACCGGGCCGGGCATGGTCGCGGAGAACAGGAGGGTCTGGCGGACCGCGGGCGTGCCGGCGATCAGGGTTTCCACGTCCGGCAGGAACCCGAGGTCCAGCATCTCGTCGGCCTCGTCGAGGATGACCATCTTGACGTTCTTCAGGCTCAGGTGCTTCTGCTTGTAGAGGTCGATCAGGCGGCCCGGGGTGCCGACGACGACTTCGACGCCGTTCTGCAGCGCCTCGACCTGCGGCTCGTAGGCGCGGCCGCCGTAAATGGTGGCGACGCGGGCGTTGCGCTTCTTGGCGGCGTTCTCGAGGTCCTTGGCCACCTGGACAGCGAGTTCGCGGGTGGGCACGATCACCAGGGCCTGCGGGGCGCCGGGAACGGCCAGCTTGTCGAAACCGGCGTCGTCACGGCCGACGACGCGCTGCAGCGCCGGGATGCCGAAGCCGAGGGTTTTGCCCGTGCCGGTCTTGGCCTGGCCGATGATGTCATGGCCCGCCAGTGCGACCGGCAGCGTCATGGCCTGGATCGGGAAGGGGTGGGTGATGCCGGCGTCGGCCAGGGACTCCACGATGTCCGCGCGGACATTGAAGTCGGCAAAGGTTTTTTCGGCAATCTCGTGCGGCTTTTCGTCCGAGATGATGGTCTCTTCAGGCTCGATGGTCTCCGTGCCGGACTCATCGGTCAGAAGCTGGTGCGTGTGCAATTCACTCACAGGGGAGTTTCCTTATTCATTTTGGGCTGCGCTGCTTGCTCAACGGGGCCGGCCATGGTGGCCGTTCCGGAGCACGCTCAGGCGCGCAAGCATTTCCAGTGGAAGCCGATCGCGGGCTATCTAAATGCTGGCACTGGGACCAGCGGGTGTATCTCAAGATCGCGTAGGGGCGGGCTTGTTGAATTCGAAAATCATGGAAATCAACGACCGGGCATCCATATCTACCTCTCCAGTCTAGCTGTACAAGGCCCGGTTCCCCGACTCGACCCGTGATCGCGCCCCGGGAGCGTGCCGGCCGCGGACCGATAGCGGTCCGTCGTCGTGACCGTCAGCCTACGAGCTCCAACTGGATTTCGCGTGTGGCGATGTCCGAGGACACCACCCGGACCCGGACCTGGGTGCCCGGTTCCAGTTCGCCTGGGCATCGTGCGGTCACGGCGGGCTCGGCGATCTGGACGATCCCGGACGGGCCGTTCCCGTTGCCGTTGGCCTTGCCACCGTTCCCGTTCCCGTTCCCGTTTCCGTTGCTGGTGCCGTTGGCGCTGGTGTTCCTGGCCGGCTTGGGACCGGAGATGACGACGGCGTCGAATTCCTGGCCGACGTGGTTGACGAGCAGTGCCGCCTCCACGGTGTCCAGCGACAGCCGCTCCAGTTTCGCGGCCAGCTGGTCCGAGGTGCCCATGATGGCCGGGAGGGACGGCAGTGCCGCCCGGGCCCACGCCGGAACTTCGGTGCCGTTGCTCAGGGCCTCGCAGATCACCAGCACGAAGCGGTCCACCAGCCGCCGCAGCGGCGCCGTGGAATGGGCGTACGCGGCGCCGATGGCGGACTGGACAGCGGCTCCGGGCACCGTGCCGTCGAAGTACGTGTACCCGGCACCGCGGAAGAGCATCCCGGCCGAATGCACAATGGCCAGCTGCCGGGGGTCTGTCGGGTCCAGGGTCCGCAGGTACTCGCCGTAGCGCATTTCCCCGTCCCAGGGCTTGCCGAGGGCGTGGGTCTGGCGGTGGAAGTGCCGCAGCGACGCCTCGTCCGGGGCGGGCATGGTGCGCAGGATGCCGACCTTGCCCTGGAGCATGAGCGCGGCGGCGGCCATCCCGGTCATGAGTGAAATCTGGGCGTTCCAGTCCTCCACCGGCAGCGCCGGGGCCGCCACGATCCGGTAGCCGCCGTCGGGCAGTTGCTGGATCTCCTGTTCCGGCATATTCAGGCTCGCGCCGCCGCGCAGGCGTTCCAGTTCTACCCGCTTGATGCCTACTTCTTTCAACAGCTGCAGCACGGGCGCCGCGGTGCTGGCGTCGAGCTCGGCCTGGACGCCCTTGTAGTTGAGCTTCGCGCGGCTGCGGACCTGTGCCCGGCGCACGAGGACTGAGGTGACCTCGGCCGCGGCGTCGAGCTCGAACTCCCAGACGAACGCCGCGCACAGCTGCCCGGCGAGCAGGCTGCCGGCGGCCTCGCTGATGATCTCCGGATGCAGCGGAATCCTGCCGTCCGGGGTGTAGAAGGTCTGGCCGCGGCGGCGGGTCTCGGCGTCGAGCGCCCCGCCCGGGGCGACAAATGAGGGGACATCGGCGATCGCGTAGAAGACCTTGTAGCCCCCGTCGCCCCGTTCGATAAACAGGGCCTGGTCGAGGTCGGTGGACGATGCCGGATCGATGGTCACGAACTCGACATGCGTCAGGTCAAGGTCCGGGAGCTTGTGCTCGGCGACCGCCGCCTCCGCGTCGCGCAGCACGTCCTCCGGGAACGGGCCGGGCAGTTCCAGCGTGGTGCGCAACGCCTTGAGAGCCCCGGCAAGCTGGTTCTGCTGCTCGTGGACACTGGGGGTCAGACGATGATGGGACACGAAAATCAGGGTAGCCCGATTTCCGCTATTAGTCTTGGATGATGAGCGCAACTGCGGACGATCCGGCCCTCTACAACAGTTTTCTTTCGGAGCTGCTGGGAGTCTTGGCGTACGGCGAGCTTTCCGCCTTCGAGCGGCTGTCCTCGAGTGCCCGGTATTCGCCCACGCTGCATGACCGTGAGGTGCTGGGCAGAATGGCGGTGGTCGAGTTCCAGCATTACGAACTCGTCCGGGCCCGGCTCGAGCACATGGGCCTGGACACGGAGGCCGCCATGCTGCCGTTCCAGCCCTCGGTGGACCACTTCCACGAGCGCACGCGCCCGGCGGACTGGTACGAGGCGCTCATGAAGGCCTACGTGATTGACACAGTCGCCGCGGACTTTTACGGCGTCGTTGGCCGGTACGTGGACGCCGGAACCCGGGAGCTGATCGGGCAGGTCCGCTCCACCGGCGAGTCCACGGCCGTGCTGCAGGAGCGCCTCAAGGCGGCCCTGGCCGATGACCCCCGGCTGGCGTCGCGCCTCGCGCTGTGGGCCAGGCGCCTGCTGGGCGAGGTCCTGAACCACGCCCAGCGGGTCAGCGCTGAGCACGCGTTCCTCGGCGGCCTGTCCGGGCTGGACGACGCCGGCGCCCGGGAGATGATAAACGGCCTGGCGGCCGAGCTCGCAGCGAACCACGCGCGCCGGATGGCAGAGCTGGGTCTCGCCGGATAGGTTCAGGCCGGGAACCTGCCTAGGATTCTGCGGCGTCCAGCGCCGCCAGCAGTGCACCTGCGGCGTGGGCCGGATCAGCGGCGTCGGTGATCGCCCGGACCACCACGATCCGCCGGGCGCCGGCGTCGACTACCTGCTCCACGTTGCTGAGGTCGATCCCGCCGATCGCGAACCACGGCATGACGCCGTCGACCTTACCGGTTCCCTCCGTGTCCGCCCGGCCGATCGCCTGGGCGGCGTAGCGCACCAAGTCGAGGCCGACGGCGGCGCGTCCCGGCTTGGTGGGCGTCGCCCACACGGGGCCTACACAGAAATAGTCGAGTCCTTTGCGGCCGGGCGAGGCAGCAATGGCGGCGTCCACCTGTTTCGGGCTGTGGGTGGACAGGCCGATAACGGCATCTTTGCCCAGGAAGCCGCGGGCGGCGTCGAGCGAGATGTCCTTCTGGCCGACATGAAACACAGGAGCCCCGGACAAGGAGGCGATGTCCGCCCGGTCATTGACGGCCCACAGCCGTCCGTGACGCAGCGCTGCGGCGTGCAGGACCTCCAACAGTTCCAGTTCCTCGGACGCCTCGAGCGACTTGTCGCGCAACTGGATGATGTCCACGCCGCCGGCGAAGGCGGCGTCCACGAAGTCCTCGAAGTCGCCGCGGTCCCTGCGGGCGTCGGTGCAGAGGTAGAGGCGGGCGGTGGTGTGGAGGGGGTCCTGGCTCATGGGACCAGCCTAGTTCCTCTAAACTGGGCGCATACCGCGGGAGCCCGCAGCAGCCATGTCGCCGCTGCACGGCTGAGAGGGCGTCAGAGCCGACCGCTTGACCTGATCCGGCTAGTACCGGCGTAGGGAAGGAATTTTTCATGGGCACACGAGCCGGCCGTTCAGCCGAAGCCGCAAATGACGCCGCCGCCCAGGTTTGTGACACCGGGCCTGATTCTGCAGAGACAATCACCGCGGGGGATATCAGTGCCGACGTGGCCGTGATCGGCGGCGGCGTGATCGGCCATGGCATCGCATTCGAGGCCAGCCGGGCAGGCCGCTCCGTGGTCTTGATTGATGATGCTCCCGGCAGCGGAGCCAGCTGGGCCGCGGCCGGCATGCTGGCCCCCGTGAGTGAGCTGCACTACCAGGAGGAGCAGCTCCTGGAACTGATGCTTGAGGCCTCCCGGCTGTGGCCAGGATTCGCTGCCGCAATCGACGCCGGTGCCGGCGGCACGGAATCCCCGCTGGGTACCGGCTATTTGACGACGGCGACCCTCGCGGTCGGGGCCGACGCGGCGGACCGGCGCGCGCTCGCGGACCTGAGGGACGTCCAGCTGGCCTGTGGCCTCAGCGTGGAACCACTGACAGTGCGCGAGGCACGCGGCCGGGAACCCCTGCTGAGCCCCGGCATCTCGTGCGCCTTCGACATCCCGGCCGACCACCAGGTGGACCCCCGCCTGCTGATCGCCCGGCTCGCCGGCGTCCTCGGCGCGGAGAGCGGCGGCAGCTTCGTCCGGCGCCGCGCGGCAGGCCTGCTGTGGCAGGACGGACAGGTGGGGGGCGTTCGGCTGGCCGGCGGCGGTTCTGTGCGGGCTGCGGAAACCGTCGTCGCCAACGGGCTCGATGCCCCCGGGCTCGGGGAGCTGCCCGCCGGGCTGGCGCTGCCGCTGCGGCCCGTCTATGGCGACATCCTCCGGCTTCGCGTTCCCCCGCATCTGCAACCGCTGCTCACGGCCACCGTTCGGGGCATGGTGCGCGGTGTCCCCGTGTACATCGTCCCCCGCCAGGACGGGACCGTGGTGATCGGAGCCACCCAGCGCGAGGACGGACCATCGGATCCGCACGCGGTGTCCGCCGGCGGCATCTACCAGCTGCTGCGGGACGCCCAGCAGCTGGTGCCCGCGGTCGCCGAGCTGGAGCTGGTGGAAGCCACGGCCCGGGCCCGGCCCGGCACACCGGACAACGCCCCCCTGCTGGGGCGGGTGGCACGACCGGACGGCGGGGACGTCCCGGGACTGATCATCGCCACAGGTTTCTTCCGGCACGGCGTCCTGCTGACCCCCGCGGCGGCCGCAGTGTGCCGGCAACTCATGGACGGGACTCCGGACCCGCGCTGGTCCGGGTTCCGCCCCGACCGTTTTTCCCGCATCCCGGATTTGTCCGGGGACAGCCCCAAGAAGGAAGCAGCATGAACATCAGACTGAACGGAACGGAGCAGAGCGTCGCGGACGGCGCCTCCGTCAGCACACTGGTCAGCCAGCTCACGGGGCGGAGCATCGGCGCCGACGGCCGGGCCGCCGACGGGCGGAAGCTCGGTGTGGCTGTGGCCCGCAACGCCGAAGTGGTGCCGCGCAGCCAGTGGCACGCCACGGCGCTCGCCGACGGCGACGACGTCGAACTTGTTACGGCAGTCCAGGGAGGATGACCAGCATGAATGAGACGACGTTCGCAGGAACACCGGCCGTACCGGTGACCGGTGCGGTGGCCGATCCGTTCGTGGTCGACGGCGTGAGGCTCGGCTCCCGCCTCATCATGGGAACCGGCGGTGCGCCGAGCCTGGACGGGCTCGGCGCGGCACTTGTGGCCTCCGGGACGGAGCTGACCACAGTGGCGATGCGGCGCTATTCGCCGGCGGAGACGGGATCGCTGTTCCAGCTGCTCGAGGACCGCCAGATCCGGGTGCTGCCCAACACGGCAGGCTGCTTCACCGCCAAGGACGCCGTCCTCACCGCCGAGCTGGCCCGGGAGGCCCTGGAAACGGACTGGGTCAAGCTCGAAGTCATTGCCGACGAGCACACTTTGCTGCCCGACGCCGTCGAACTCGTGGACGCCACCGAACAGCTCGTGGGCCGTGGCTTTAAGGTCTTCGCCTACACCAACGACGACCCCGTGCTGGCCCTCCGGCTCGAAAACCTCGGCGCGACGGCGGTGATGCCGCTGGGCGCCCCGATCGGCACCGGACTGGGCATCCTGAACCCGCACAACATCGAGCTGATCGTCTCGCGCGCGTCCGTGCCCGTGGTCCTGGATGCCGGGATCGGCACGGCCTCGGACGCGGCCCTGGCGATGGAACTCGGCTGCGACGCCGTGCTGCTGGCTACGGCCGTGACCCGGGCACAGAATCCCGTGCTCATGGGGGAGGCCTTCAAACACGCCGTCATCGCCGGTAGGCTGGCAAAAAAGGCTGGCAGGATTCCGCGCCGCGAGCACGCCTTGGCGTCCTCGGCGATGGAAGGCCGGGCCGAATTCCTCTGAGTCCGGCCGCTCCGGGTAGGCCGCCGGTCTTGTCGGTCAACCAGTCAAGGAGACTGTCATGGCAGCCACGGATGACGTCCTCACCCGCCCCCAGCTCGACGAAGCGCTGGCGGGCCTGCCGGACTGGCGGTACCGCCTCGGCGGGCTGGTGACCGTGTACAAGGCGCCGACGGCGGCCGCGGCACTGGAGCTGATCGCCGCCGTCGGGCGCCTCGCCGAAGAGCAGAACCACCACCCGGACCTGGACTGGCGCTACAACCGGGTCTTTCTTCGCTACAGTTCCCATGACGCCGGCGCCGAGGTGACGTCGCGGGACGTCAAAGCGGCGACGGCGGCCGGCGAGGCTGCCGCCGCAGTCGCTGCCACCGCGCAACCGGGGCTGTACCGGACCGTGGAAATAGCCATCGATTCGGACTATCCCGCCGGGATTTCGGAGGTCTGGCGGGTGGCCCTCGGTTACCGTGAGGGCAGGTTCGGGGATCTCACGGACCCCTACGGCCGCGGCCCCTCGCTCTGGTTCCAGGAAACTTCCACCCCGAACGCCAACCGCATCCACCTGGACATCCACCGGAGCAAGGCCGAATCCGGCCCCGTGCTGGAGAAGACCGCGGCTACCGGGGCCTTAATGAACCGTGACCACGCACCCAATTGGGTGGTGGTCACGGATGCGCAGGGAAACCGGCTGTGCCTGTGTACCGAGGACGGCCACGGACCGGACCTGCCTGGGTAAGGCAGCCCCCTGCCGGGCGATGCCCGGCTAGAGCTTCAGGATGGTGGTGAGCCGCTCGGTGTCCTGCCGGGTCCGGGTCTTGCCGAGGTACACCGCGGCCGCGATAGAAGCCGCAGTGCCCAGGACCATCGGCAGGATCCACGGGATCCAGGTCAGGCCCGGCTGGTAGCCGAACCCGGCCGCAATGAAGATGATCCAGCTCAGCATGCCGATGGTCGCAGCGACTCCCGCCGGGACGGCGACGCCGTACTTCTGGTGCCGCTTGTCGTTGGCCCACACGACGAAACCCGCGGCAACGGTCACCAAGGCGACCACAATCAGGGAAAGCATTCAGGACACCTCGCGCTGGTCAAGAAACGGTAGTGGAGAAACGGTCGTGAGAAGAGCGGGGCTAGAGGGCGCCGAAGCCGACGCGGCGGGCCTCTTCTGCTCCGATTTCCACGTAGCCCAGGACATTGGCGGGGATGATCACCAGGCGGCCCTTGTCGTCCGTCAGCCGCAGTTCGCTGCCCTTGGCGATCGCCTCGCCGACTACCTTGGCGACGGCGTCGGCGTCCTGGGCTGATTCGAGGACAATTTCGCGGCCAATGTTCTGAATACCAATCTTTACTTCCACAGCAAGGCCTCCCAGCCAATCAACGTCCAAAAAAATGTCTAAGGTCAATCTCTAGTTGTAGTCTAGGTCTCTTTGGGGAAGCGGGAGATTCCGCGCCAAGCTAAACGGTAGATGAGGTCGCTGGCTACATCGAGATCCAGGTTCCCGTCCGTTTCCAGCCAGTACCGGGCGCTTACATGGGCCATTCCGGCGAGTCCGCGGCCCAGCAGCTGAGCCTCCAGTTCAGGCAGCTTGGTGTCCTCGGCGATGACATGCGCGACGGCGTCGGCAAAGGTCTTGTTGAACGCTTCCAGCCGTGCACTGACGTCGGGATCGTTAATCAGGTCCGACTCGAAGACGAGCCGGTGCGCCTGGTCGTCGTGGGCGATGAAGCGGAAGTAGGCGCGCATGACGGCCTGGACGCGCTCGTCATTGTCTGTGGTGGAGTTCAGGGCGCCAAGCAGCAGGTCGATCAGCTTGCTGAGGTGGCTGTCCAGCAGTGCCAGGTAGAGGTCCCGCTTGGAGGGGAAGTGCTGGTACAACACCGGTTTGCTGACGTGGGCGGTCTCGGCGATCTCATCCATGGCGGCGCCGTGGTAGCCGTTCGCCACGAAAACTTCCTGCGCGGCCGCCAGCAGTTGTGCCCGGCGCTCGTCGCGGGGAAGGCGGGCCGAGCGCTGTCCGCTCCGCGTCTGCCCTGCCGGCGGCTTGCCGGTCTCGTCCCGCTCCAACGGTGCCTGATGAACCACTGTCGGCCTTCTTTCCCTTTTCACCCCATTGCGCGCAATGCCACGCATCTGAATTTGTACTGAACTACCTTGCACTCAATTACACCTTACGCGCGGGTAATATGACCTGGTGGTATCTTCGGGCATAGATTGAAGTATGGCTTCCAAGTTCACCGCCACCGGTGCCCCCGCAACCCCAAAGACGCAGCTGGATCCGCGGCCCGGACCGCTTGTTGACCCGGCAGCGGACCTCAGCCCGGACGAGGTGGAACGCTACTCGCGCCACTTGATCATTCCGGAGATCGGCGCGATCGGCCAACGACGCCTCAAGAACGCGAAAGTCCTGGTGATCGGGGCCGGTGGCCTCGGCTCCCCGGCCCTGCTCTATCTCGCCGCCGCCGGGGTCGGCACCCTCGGCATTGTCGACGACGACGACGTCGACCTCAGCAACCTCCAGCGCCAGATCATCCACGGCGTCGCCGATGTTGGCCGGCCCAAAATCGAGTCCGCCCGCGATGCCATTGCCGCCCTGAACCCGCTCGTGGACGTCCAGCTCCACAACGTCCGCCTCGATGCGTCCAACGCACTGGAACTCTTCGCCGGCTACGACCTGATCCTCGACGGCGCCGACAACTTTGCAACCCGCTACCTCGTCAACGATGCCGCCGCCATCCTCGGCAAGCCCTACGTCTGGGGATCGATTTTCCGTTTCGACGGCCAGGTCAGCGTCTTTTGGGAGCAGTTCGGGCCCACCTACCGGGACCTCTACCCGGAGGCGCCGCCGCCCGGATCCGTGCCGTCCTGCGGCGAAGGCGGCGTGTTTGGCATGCTGTGCGCCGCCGTCGGGGCGCTGATGGTGACCGAGGCCGTCAAGCTGATCACCGGCGTCGGCCGGTCCCTGCTGGGCCGGCTCGCGCTCTATGACGCGCTCGGCGGCACCTGGCGCGAGATCAAAGTGACCCGGGACCCGGCGGCAGCGCGGATCACGGAACTTACCGATTACGAGGCCTTCTGCGGGATCACCCCAACGGCGGATGCCGGTACCGAGCACACCGTGACGGCGACCCAGCTCGCCACCATGCTGGCCTCCCGCAAGGCCGGCCTCAAGGACTTCCGCCTCGTGGACGTGCGGGAGCAGGGAGAATACGAGATCGTCCGCATTGAGGGATCGGAGCTGATCCCGCAAGGCCGCATCCTTGCCGGCGAGGCGTGGCCTGACCTGCCCCAGGACGCCGAAATCGTCTTCCACTGCAAGGCCGGAACGCGATCCGCCGCCGTCCTGTCCGCGGCCCGCGCCGCCGGGTACGAGCGCGTCAGCCACCTTGAGGGCGGCATTCTCGCCTGGGTGCGGGACGTGGAACCCGGGAAACCGGTGTACTGAGGCCTCCTGGGCATCCGGCCGGTCACGTCGCGGCACCCGAAAGCGCCCTCCGCCGAGCGGCGCCCTCCAACGAAAGGCTTGGTCATGAGCAAGGAAAATGCCGTGAGCGAAAACAACACAGTGACGTCCCAGCGCAGGATTGGCTCCGGCTTCGGCCGGGACTCGACGGCGGCCGACGTCATTGCCGGCATCGACCTGACCGGGAAGACCGCGATCGTCACGGGCGGCTACTCGGGGCTGGGCCTGGAGACCGTGCGGGCGCTGGCCGCCGCCGGCGCCGCCGTCGTGGTGCCGGCCCGGCGGCCGGAGCATGCCCGTGACGTCCTGGCCGCGGCCGGGCTGACGCCGGCAACCACCGGCGGCGGCGTCAGCGTCACCGAACTGGAAGTTGCCGAATTGGATCTGGCGGACCTGGCCAGTGTGAAGGAGTTCGCCGCCGGCTTCCTGGCCGGCACGGCACCTGGCGCAAAACGCAGTCTGGACATCCTCATCAACAACGCCGCCATCATGGCAAGTCCGGAACAGAGGGTGGGACCCGGCTGGGAATCGCAGTTCGCCACGAACCACCTGGGCCATTTTGCCCTGACCAACCTGCTGTGGCCGGCGCTTGCCGCGGCGCATGGAGCCCGCGTTGTCTCGCTGTCCTCCACCGGCCACAAGCTCTCGGGGATTCGCTTCGATGACATCAATTTCGACGCCGGCTACGACAAGTGGCGGGCCTACGGCCAGGCCAAGACGGCGAACGCGCTCTTCGCCGTCCAGCTCGACTCCCTGGGCCGCGACTTTGGCGTGCGCGCTTTCGCCGTACATCCCGGCGGGATCATGACGGAACTGCAGCGGCACCTGCCGCGGGAGGAGATGATCGCCGCGGGCTGGATGAACGAGGACGGCAAGCTCGACCCGCGCTTCAAAACACCGGCGCAGGGCGCCGCCACGTCGGTCTGGGCCGCGACGGCGCCGACGCTCGAGGGAATGGGCGGCGTCTACTGCGAGGACTGCGACATCGCCGAAGCCACGGTGCCCGGATCGCCGGAAGCGAGGATCAGGGGCGTGGATGCCCATGCGGTGGACCGGGAGGCTGCCGCACGGCTGTGGCAGGTGTCGGCCGAAATGACCGGGATCAACGCTTTCCCCGGGTAAGCCGCGGACGGCTCGTGGACCTACGCGGAGTCAGCTACGCGGTTTCGCGGATCTCGCCCGCAGCGGGGCCGGGATCGCCGGGGTTGTGGACAGCGGCGTTGTGGTCCACGGGGCACGCGGCCGCGGAACCGGCGGCCGGTGCGCCCG
Organism: Arthrobacter sp. P1_C12_2; assembly: GCF_056406415.1. NCBI lineage: Bacteria > Bacillati > Actinomycetota > Actinomycetes > Micrococcales > Micrococcaceae > Arthrobacter > Arthrobacter sp. P1_C12_2. The sequence goes on from NZ_JBFUAF010000006.1 coordinate 69,491, forward strand.
CGGAGGGCTCCACCGTGATGCCGTACAGCGCCTCAAGACCGGCAATGTAGACGTCCTGCTGTCCGTTGGACGCCAGTTCGCGCGCCCGGACCGTGGGGACGTGCAGCAGTTGTTTCACCATGCGGCGCAGGGCAAATTCGACTTCCTCGGCGGCAGCCGTGCACCCGTGCCGGGCCCGGACCTTTTCCATTTCCGCATCCAGGACATTCATCGTGTGGCGGCGCAAGGCGACGATCGCGGAGTCCACGGACCGTGCCTCGCGCTCCTGCTCAAAGGCGCTGGCCGCCCCGGCCACGATGCTGCTGGCCTGCTCGAGCGACTCGGCTTGTTCCTGCGGTGCCGCCAGCCGGACCGATTCCAGCGTGAGCAGTTCGACGCCGTCGAGGTCGCCGACGGCGGGGTCGAAGTCATGGGTCAGGGCGAGGTCGATCGCGATCAGCGGCTGGGGCGAGTTGGCCCGGATCCGGGCGAGTTCGTCCGCTTCCACGCGGCTGTCGGAGCCGCTGCAGCCGATCATGACATCGGCCGCGGCCACTGCGGCCGGAAGGGTGTCCTCGTCCAGGGCCGTGCCGCCCCGGGTGGCGACGAAGCCGGCGGCGCGGCCGGAGGAGGAATAGACGTGGACGTCGGTGCAGCCGCGTTCGCGCAGCAGCGACATGGTGGCTCCGGCGTAGGCGCCGGTCCCGAAGACGACGGCTTTCTTGGCGGACCAGTCCGGGTTTTCGGACAGGTCCGTTGCGAGATCCAGCGCCACGGAGACGATGGAGAGGCCGCGCGAACCCAGCGCCGTCTGGGCGCCGACGTCCTTCGCGGTCTTGGAGGCGGCCTGGAACAGGCGGACCAGGCCGGAACTGGCGGTGCCCTCGTGCTGGGCCGTGATCAAGGCGCGGCGGACCTGCCCGGCAATTTCGCGTTCGCCTACCACGGCGGAGTCCAGTCCGGAGCTGACCGCGAAGAGGTGCTGGCTGACCTCGGCGCCGGTGCGGGTGCTGAAGGCGCGGGAGACGAGCTGATCGTTGAGTCCGCTGGTTCCGCTGATCTGGGTGATGAGGGCTGCCCGGGCCGCGGCGACCGCGTCAGGATGGGGGGCTTCACCGTAGATTTCAAAGCGGTTGCAGGTGGCAAGGACAACGGCACCCGCCACGGCCGGCGATCCGGCGAGGGCGGATGTGGCAAGCCCAGAAGCGCCGGTGCTCAACTGAGCAACGGTTTCGAGGTCGATGTCGGCGTGTGTAGCCACCAATGAAAAAAGAACCACAGCATCACCATCATAGCTTTTTCGCCCCMGTGTAGAACAACTGTCCGGGCGTGGGCTCGGGCACCCTGGCCTGTGATTCCCGCCACGACGCGGCACCCGTGGCCGGTGTGACAGCGGGCGTGACAGGCTGTCGTTATCTTTTGGGCACAAATTTGGGCACAATCGAAGTCATGACTCCAAGCGCTGCGGCACGTGCCGGCACCACCACCTTCAGTACGTCCGACAACGGCGTTGCCGGCAATGCAGCCAATGGCGGCGCCGCAGCAGAGGGCGCCCGCGGCCTCGATGCCGGGCACCCGCTGATGGACGGCCGCACCGCGGATTCGCCGCTGATTACCGCCTACCGCGGCGGCAAGCCCTCCCGCCGTCCGGTCTGGTTCATGCGCCAGGCCGGCCGCTCGCTGCCCGAATACCTCAAGATCCGTGAGGGCGTCGCGATGCTGGACTCGTGCCTGCGTCCCGAGCTGGCTTCCGAGATCACCCTGCAGCCTGTCCGCCGCCACGACGTCGATGCCGCCATCTTCTTCTCGGACATAGTCATCCCGCTCAAGCTCGCCGGCGTCGGCGTGGACATAGTGCCCGGCGTCGGACCCGTCCTGGACAAGCCGGTCCGCACGGCCGCGGACGTTGCCGCCTTGCCGCAGCTGACCTGGGAGGCCCTGGAGCCCATCCGCGAAGCCGTCCGGCTCACGGTGGCCGAGCTCGGCAGCACCCCGCTGATCGGCTTCGCCGGCGCGCCCTTTACCCTCGCCGCGTACATGGTGGAAGGCAAGCCTTCCCGCGACCACCTCGGCCCGCGCACCATGATGCACGCCGACCCGGAGACCTGGACTGCCCTGGCCAATTGGGCCGCCGATGCCTCGGGGATGTTCCTCCGCGCACAGCTGGAAGCCGGCGCCTCCGCCGGCCAGCTCTTCGACTCCTGGGCCGGTTCGCTGGGACTGGCCGACTACCAGCGCTTCGTTGCGCCGGCGTCGTCCCGTGCCCTGGACCATGTCCGGCACCTTGGCGCACCGCTGATCCACTTCGGCACCGGCACGTCGGAACTGCTCGTCGCGATGCGCGACGTCGGCGTCGACGTCGTGGGGGTCGACTACCGGCTGCCGCTGGACGAAGCCAACCGCCGGCTCGGCGGCACCGTTCCGCTGCAGGGCAACATCGACCCGGCCCTGCTCTCGGCCCCGTGGGAGGTCCTCGAAGCCCACGTCCGCGACGTGATCGCGGCCGGCTCCGCTGCGCCCGGGCACGTGCTGAACCTCGGCCACGGGGTACCGCCGGAGACGGATCCTGAGGTGCTCACGCGCGTGGTCGAACTCATCCACTCCATCGCTCCGGAGTAAGAGCGTGGACGCAGGCGCCGCCGGGACTCCCGTCAAAGGCACCGCGGTCGTGATCGGGGGCGGGATCTCCGGACTGCTTGCGGCACGGGAAATCGCCCGGGCCGGCGTCCGCACCACCGTCCTGGAGGCCAGCGAGGCCTGGGGCGGCTGCGTCGGCAGCCATGCCGTGGCCGGACTGACCCTGGACAGCGGGGCAGAGTCGTTCGCCACCCGCACCGCTGCCGTAGCCGATCTCGCCGCGGAGCTCGGCCTGGCCGGCGAGATCGTCGCGCCGAACCCCGGCGGCGCCTGGGTCCAGCTGCCTGACGGCCCCCGGGAACTGCCCAAGACCGGCGTGCTGGGCATCCCCGCCAGCCCGTGGGACCCGGAAGTCCGCCGATCGCTGGGCCTGCTGGGTTCCCTCCGCGCCTCCATCGACGCTGTGCTGCCGGCCTCGCTGGGCACCGGTGCCGGGGCCACCAGCGTGTCAGCCCTGGTCCGCCGGCGGATGGGCAGCCGGGTCCTGGACCGACTCGTGGCACCCGTTGTCGGCGGCGTCCACTCGGCCGACCCCGCAGCGCTCGACGTCGACATGGTGGCCCCCGGACTGCGGGCCGGCATCCGCCAGCACGGTTCCCTCGCCGCCGCCGTCGCGGCCCAGCGCAGGGGAGCGGCGGCCGCCACAGCCGGACCGGGCGGGCCCGCGAAGCCCCAGTCCGCAGGGCTCCAGAAAGCCGGCTCCGCCGTCGCCGGCCTGCGCGGCGGAATGCACACGCTCGTGGCCGCCCTGCTGGCCGATCTGCGCCTACGCGGCGTCACCCTGCTCAGCGCCACGCCCGCCAGGTCAGTGCGGCGCACAGCCGACGGCTGGCGCGTGGCCACGGACCAGGCCACTTTCGACGCCGGGCTCCTCGTGGTTGCGGTCGAAGGTCCCGCTGCCGTCGGGCTGCTCGAGGAATCCCTGCCGGAACTTGCCGGCCTCCGCCCCGACGCCGGACCCGACGTCAGCCTGGTCACGCTCGTGGTGGACCTCCCGGCCCTTGACGCGGCCCCCCGCGGCACCGGCGTGCTAGTGGCGCCGCAGAGCCCGGGCGTGCAGGCCAAGGCGCTGACGCACGCCACGGCCAAATGGGCCTGGCTGGCGGAGCAGGCGGGCCCGGGACGGCATGTGCTCCGGCTCTCCTACGGGCGCGGTGCCGCTCCCTCGCCGGAGTGCCACGGCGGGGGACAGGCCGCAGCGCCGCGCTCCAACGATGAACTGTTCCACGCAGCGCTGGCTGACGCCTCGGCCCTGCTGGCCGTTCCCGTCAGCGCCGGAGACGTGGCGACCTGGGACGTGGTCCGCTGGGCCGGGGCGCTCCCGTTTGCGTCCCTGGGCCACAGGCAGCGCGTCGCGGCCGTCCGGAGCATCTGTGCCACGGACGGAACGCTCGCCGTCGTGGGCGGCTGGCTGTCCGGTAATGGCCTGGCCGCGATCGTGGCCGACACCCCGCAGCAGGTCCGCGCGCTGTTGTCCTGAAGGCAGCATCCTTCAACGCGGCCGCCCTGAAGGCTGCTGCCTTGGATGCCCCTGCCCTGAACACGCCTGCCTCAGTTCGGCTGCCCTGAGCACCGTCCCTCGAGCCCCAAAAGCACCCTCAGTCACACGAATCACAACGGCTCCAAGGGCACCCTGAACCCCCCTGGTCCCGTGGGTTTCCTGCCGGAATTCCGCGGTTTTTGCAAGTTTTTCCTCCCGGTCGATTCCGGCTAGGGTCGATGACCATGGTTATTTTCAGGTCCAAGGTGTCCACAATGAAAGACGGGTGCCACCGTGGCCTTCGACGCGGTGCGGTGGCAGTCGCCCTCGGCGCGGTACTGGCTGCTACCGCAGGGGTTCCGGCTTCACATGCGGCCACAGGGTTGTCCGCGGCGGCGTCCACCGCGCCGTCGTCGCAGGGCTCGCTGACCCTCGGCCTCGATGACGTGCTGAACAGCCTGCTGGGCTCCTCGACGACGCCGAGCCCCTCGCCGTCCGCCGGATCGGATGAGTCCACCCCGTCGCATGGCAGCAGCCCGGAACCCAGCGACCCCGAGCCCGATGATCCCGAACCCACGGCACCGCACACCAGCACCCCGCCGTCCAGCACCCCCTCCGCGAAAGTTGCACCGCCCGCCGGCACGCCGTCCGCCGCTCCGGCGCCGGGAGCGCCCGCCGCAGGCGGTTCTGCTCCGGCACTGCCGGCCACCGGGCAGGCTCCCGGCCAGCCGGCCCCGGGCAGCACGGGCGCCGACCCGGCCGCCGAGCCCCAACCCGGAACCGCTGGGCCGGCCGCTGGCAACGGCACCGGCACGCAGTCGTCGCTGTCGAAGCCCGCCGCGCCGCGGCCTTCCGCAGCCGGTTCAAACACGGCCACCCCGACCAATGCACCGGCCGCGGCCAAGGGCCATTCCGGCAACACCTCCCTGCAGGCCACGTCGGCGGTGGAACCGGCCGGGCCGTCCCCGCTGATCGGCTGGGGCATCTGCCTGGTGGCACTTTCGCTCGGCGCCGGCGTCGCGGTCCTCCGGATGCGCCGGAGCTGACAGGCCCCCACCAGCAGACCCGCCTGGCGCGGACCAGCCTCCCGCCCGGCGCGGACCGGCCTCCGAGTGTGAAATAAAGCACTTCTACGCGTTGTAGAAGTGCTTTTTTTCGACTTAGCTGGGGAGAGGGGGCAGACTGGTATGCATGAGCCACACTTCTGCCGAATCTGTCACTAAAACCGGAATGTCAGCCCCCGGAGAATCAGTCGCCGGAGCATCGGCGCCCGAAGATTCAACTGAGCAGTTCTTCACCCTGTGGACCGTTTTCAAGCGGTCAGCGGAAATCCTGCGCGGCGCCGATGCGGCCGAGGACTTCGACGCCTTGATGAAAAGCCTCGCCGACGCCGGGGTTGTCCACCGCGGCAGCTACGACGTCTCGGCAATGCGGGCCGACGCGGACATCATGGTCTGGCTGCATGGTCCCAGGCCGGAAGCGCTGCAGCGGGCAGTGCGGGACATCCGGCGCAGCAAGCTGTTCGCAGGCACCGAGATCGTCTGGTCCGCCATGGGCGTGCACCGCGAGGCCGAGTTCGCCAAGAACCACACCCCGGCGTTCTCCCGCGGCGTGGAACCGGCAGAGTGGCTCTGCGTCTACCCCTTCGTCCGCTCCTACGAGTGGTACCTCCTCCCGGACGCCGAGCGCGGCGCCATGCTCCGCGACCACGGCATGCTGGGCCGCGACTTCCCCCAGGTCATTTCCAACACGGTGTCCTCCTTCGCCCTGGGCGATTGGGAATGGATCCTCGGACTGGAAGCACCCGACCTCGTGGACCTCGTGGACCTGATGCGCCACCTCCGGGCCACCGAAGCCCGGCACCATGTCCGCGAGGAAATCCCGTTCTACACCGGCCGCCGCGTCACCGCCGCCGAGATTGCCGAGGTCCTTGCATGAGTCCGCTGGATCCCCAGGAATCCGCCGCCTCCGTAACTGCCGTGAACACCGTCACCGAGGCCGGCCGGATGGCCCCCAAGGAGTACGACGCCGTGCTCCTCGCCTCGTTCGGCGGACCCGAAGGCCAGGAGGACGTCATCCCGTTCCTCCGCAACGTCACCCGCGGCCGCGGCATCCCCGACGAACGGCTCGAAGAGGTCTCGCACCACTACCGCGCCAACGGCGGCATCAGCCCCATCAACGGACAGAACCGTGAGCTCAAGGCCGGCCTCGAGGCCGAACTTGCCGCCCGCGGCATCGGGCTGCCGGTCTTCTGGGGCAACCGCAACTGGGACCCCTACATCCCGCAGACCCTGCAGGAGATCTACGACGCCGGCCACCGCAAGGTTCTCATGCTCACCACGAGCGCCTACTCCTGCTACTCCAGCTGCCGCCAGTACCGCGAGGACATCGGCATGGCGCTGACGGAAACCGGGCTCGACGGCAAGCTCGAGGTCGACAAGGTGCGCCAGTACTTCGACCACCCCGGCTTCGTGGAGCCCTTCATCGAGGGCACCGCCGCCGGCCTCGCCGACGTCCGCGCCCAGCTGGCCGCAGCCGGTTCCCCGGACGCCCCCGTGCACATCCTGTTCGCGACGCACTCCATCCCGACCCGGGACGCGGAGGCCGCCGGGCGGTCCGGGGACGAGCCCCGCACGTTCGAGGAAGACTCCGCCTACGCCGCGCAGCACCTCGCCTCCGGCACCGAGATCATCCGCCGGGTGGAAGCCGCGACGGGTCTGACCGCACCCTGGTCCCTCGTCTACCAGTCCCGCTCCGGCGCCCCGCATGTGCCTTGGCTCGAGCCGGACATCAACGACGCCATCGAGGAGCTCGCCGGCCAGGGCATCAAGGGCATCGTGATTGTGCCGCTGGGCTTTGTCAGCGACCACATGGAAGTGGTCTGGGACCTGGACACCGAGGCGCTCGAGACCTGCGCCCGGCTGGACCTGGCCGCCACCCGCGTTCCCACGCCCGGAACGCACCGCAAGTTTGTCGCCGGGCTCGTGGACCTCATCTGCGAGCGGACCGTCGCGAACAACATCACCGAGCGTCCGCACCTGACCAAGCTCGGTCCCTGGTACGACGTCTGCCGCCCCGGCTGCTGCGCGAACTTCCGCGGCGAAAAGCCCACCATCGCCGGAGCCGACACCACCGTCGGGACCGGACACGATCCCTACCCGGCCGCGCCCGTTTCTGCACGCACGGCTGCGGGCACGGCTGCTGTGGCGGGCCGGGGGACCCCATGACCGTCCGGATCGGCACCCGCGCCAGCAAACTGGCCCTGACCCAGACCCAGCAGACGGCCGACCAGCTGGCCGCCGTCGGCGGGTTCCCTGTCGAGCTCGTCCACATCCGGACCGACGGCGATGTCCTCAAAGGCTCGCTGTCCCAGATGGGCGGCACCGGCGTCTTCGTCGCCGCACTGCGCGACGCCCTGCTGCAGGGCACCTGCGATATCGCCGTGCATTCGCTCAAGGACCTCCCGACCGGCCCGGCCCTCGGCCTGAGCCTCGCGGCCACACCCAAACGAGTCGACGTCCGGGACGTGCTGTGCGCCCGCGATGGGCTGAAGCTCGCCGACCTGCCGGTCGGCGCGAGCGTCGGCACCGGCTCCCCGCGTCGCGCGGCCCAGCTCCGCGCCGTGCGTCCGGACCTGGACATCCGCGACATCCGCGGCAACGTGGACACCCGTCTGGGACGCGTCCCCGGACTGTCGGGCAACACCACCGACGCCGTCGTTGCGGGCAAGTCCGGCGACCTCGACGCCGTCATCCTCGCCGCCGCCGGACTGCACCGGATCGGCCGGCTCGACGTGGTCAGCGAGTACCTCGAGACGGACATCATGCTGCCTGCCGCCGGGCAGGGTGCCCTGGCGATCGAATGCCGCACCGCCGACGCTCCCCGCCGGGCCGGGTCCACGGAAGGCTCCCAGGGCGTGCTGGCGCAGGCCCTCGCGGCCCTCGATGATCAGGACACCCGGCTCGCCGTCACGGCCGAACGCGCTTTGTTGGCCCGTCTGGAGGCCGGATGCGCCGCCCCCGTGGGCGCCTACGCCTACCGCAAGGGCAGCATGCTGTACCTCGAAGCGGTGGTCTGCGCGGTCGACGGCACGGCAACCGTCCGCGACAAGAAGGCCACCGACGGCCTCACCGAGGTCGGGGCAACGCTGCTCGGAATCGAGCTGGCGGAAGTCCTGCTGGCCCGCGGCGCCGCCGACATCGCGGACCTCGCGGCTTCCTGAACCGCGGATTCCACCACTTCATGGGACGGCACAGCGACCATAACCACACGGGCGGGCCAGCCGGCATGAGGGTGCCGGACGGCGCCCGCGTGCTGGTGGCCCGCAGCCCGGACCGGGCGGGGGAGCTCGTCACGGCCCTCCGCCGTGTCGGTGCCGAGCCCTTGCTGTTGCCGCTGATCGACTTCGAGCAGGCGAGGGACCAGCACTCGCTCGACGTCGCGTTCGACGCCCTCGGCGCCGGGGCCTACACCTGGCTCGTGATCAGCAGCGTGACCACCGTCCAGGCTCTTGAGGCAAAGGCGGCCGAACGCGGCGCCTCCCTCAGCAGCTGGCTGCCCGGCAGCATCCTCGTGGCCACGATCGGCCCGGCGACCCGCAGTTTCCTGGAATCCCGGGGCATCAGCGTCGATCTTGCACCCACGGGCCAGCAATCCGGAACGGGCCTGCTCGACATCTGGCCACCGAACCAGGGCAGCGTGCTCCTGCCCCAGGCGGACATTGCCGACCCTCGGCTACGCAGGGGCCTCGAGGCCCGCGGTGCCGCCGTCCAGGCTGTCACCGCCTACAACACCGTCGACTACCCGGCCGATCCGCGCCGGGTCCTGCCCGCCTCCCCGCCGGTCCCGCCGCAAGGGACCGGTCCAGCAGGGCAGCACGCACCGCCGCCCGCCGTGCTCACCGCGGCCGAGGCGAAAGCGGAAATCGGTGCCGGCCGGCTGCACGCCGTCGTCGCCGCCTCGCCCAGCGCCGCCCGCCGCATCCACGCGGACCTCGCCCCGCTGGGCGACTGCCGTTTCGTCGCCATTGGACGCTCGACGGCGGCCGAGGCGGCCGCCCTCGGACTCACCGTCGACGCCGTCGCCGAAGAGCCGACGGCGTCCGGCCTGGTTGCCGCCGTCGTCCGGTCCCTTGACCGCCAACACACTCCACCTCATCCGTCAGTCGCAGAGCCCTCAGCAAAGGACACCATATGAGCTTCCCGACCCACCGCCCACGCCGGCTCCGCACCACCCCGGCCATGCGCCGGCTGACGGCCGAACACCGGCTCTCAGCCTCGGAGCTCATTCTGCCGGCCTTCATCCGCGAAGGCCTGACCGAGCCCAACCCGATCGCTTCGATGCCCGGCGTGCAGCAGCACACCACCGATTCGCTCAGGCGCGCCGCGGCGGAGGCCGTGCAGCTGGGCGTCGGCGGCATCGTGCTCTTCGGCGTCCCCGCGGTCCGGGACGCGCGCGGGACGGCGTCCCTGGACCCGGACGGCGTGCTGAACAAGGCCATCCGGGACGTCCGAGCCGAGGTCGGCGACGAACTCGTGGTCATGAGCGACGTGTGCCTCGACGAATTCACCGACCACGGCCACTGCGGCGTCCTGGACGCCAACGGCTACGTGGACAACGATGCGACCCTGGAGATCTACGGCCAGATGGCTGTCGCGCAGGCCGAGGCCGGCGCCCACGTCCTGGGCCCCTCGGGCATGATGGACGGCCAGGTCGCCGTGATCCGGCAGGCCTTGGAGGACGCCGGGCACGCCAACACCGCCATCGTGGCCTACGCCGCGAAATATGCCTCCGCGTTCTACGGCCCGTTCCGCGAGGCCGTCGACTCGCAGCTGACCGGCGACCGCCGCACGTACCAGATGGACGCCGCCAACCGCCGGGAAGCGATCCTCGAGGTCGACCTGGACCTGGCCGAAGGCGCCGACATGGTCATGGTGAAGCCTGCCATGAGCTACCTGGACATCCTCGCCGACGTCGCCGCCATGAGCCAGGTTCCCGTGGCCGCCTACCAGATTTCCGGCGAGTACTCGATGATCGAGGCCGCCGCCGCGAACGGCTGGATCGACCGCCGGGCCGCCATCACCGAGTCCGTCCTGGGCATCAAACGCGCCGGCGCCAACATGGTGCTGACCTACTGGGCGAGCGAGCTCGCCGGCTGGCTGAAGGAAACCCGATGAGCGCGGCCCCCGAGCCCCGGATATCGTTCCCCACGGCACCGGTCGGGCCCGACCGCATCCTTCTGGGCCTGAACACCTTCGGTGACGTCGGCGTCTTCCCGGACGGCCACCCCGTCCCGCACGCCCAGGTGCTGCGGCAGCTCCTGGAACAGGCCGAACTCGCGGACCAAGTCGGCCTGCACGCCTTCGCGGTGGGGGAGCACCACCGCCGTGACTTCGCGGTCTCCGCCCCGGAAGTCTTCCTGGCCGCGGCGGCCGCCCGGACCAAGAACATCCGGCTCGGCTCCGCCGTGACAGTGCTCAGCTCCGATGACCCAATCCGGGTCTTCCAGCGCTTCGCCACCGTGGATGCCATCTCCGGCGGCCGGGCCGAGGTCATGCTGGGCCGCGGGTCCTTCATCGAATCCTTCCCGCTGTTCGGCCTCGACCTGGCAGACTACGAGGTCCTCTTCGAGGAAAAGCTCGAGCTCTTCGACAAGGTCCGGGCGCAGAAACCGGTCCACTGGGAGGGGCGCACCCGGCCGGCCATCAGCGGCCTGAGCGTCTATCCGCCGCTGGAACACCACCTTCTGCCGACCTGGATCGGCGTGGGCGGCACCCCAGAGTCGGTGTTGCGCTGCGCCGAGTACGGCTACCCGATCATCTTCGCGATCATCGGCGGCCAGCCGCGGTCCTTCGCGCCCCTGGCCAACCTCTACCGCGAGGCCATGGCCAAGTACGGGCACCCGATGCAACAAATGGCCACGCATTCACCCGGCCACGTTGCCGCCACGGATGAGGAAGCCCGCGAGGAGTTCTTCCCGCACTGGCTCGAGCAGCGGAACCGGATCGGGGCCGAACGCGGCTGGGGACCGGCCAGCCGGGGCGAGTTCGACGCGATGTGCACCCCCGAGGGGGCCCTCTATGTCGGCTCGCCCGAAACCGTGGCCGCGAAGATCGCCCTGCTCAAGAAGAACCTGGGCGTGGACCGCTTTGACCTCAAGTACAGCAACGGCACCCTGCCGCACCCGGCCATGATGCGCTCCATCGAACTGTTCGGCACCGACGTGGCGCCCCGCGTGGCCGCGCTGCTGGCCGCGCACTGACCCGGCCGCGAACTGAAAGAATAGGAACCATGACTTCCAGCATGCCTCGCAACGAGGAACTCTTTGATCGTGCCCGCCAGCTGATGCCGGGCGGCGTGAACTCACCCGTGCGCGCCTTCGGCTCCGTGGGCGGGACGCCGCGGTTCATGGTGTCCGCCAAGGGTGCCTACCTGACCGACGCCGACGGTGCCAACTACGTCGACCTCGTCTGCTCCTGGGGCCCGGCGCTGCTGGGGCACGCCCATCCGGCGGTCCTCGCCGCCGTACACGCCGCCGTCGACCGCGGACTGTCCTTCGGCGCTTCCACGCCGGACGAGGCCAACCTCGCCGCCATCGTCAAGGAGCGCGTCCCGGCCGCCGAGCGCGTCCGGATGGTCTCCACCGGCACCGAGGCGACCATGACGGCCGTCCGGCTGGCCCGCGGCTTCACGGGCCGGAACCTCATCATCAAGTTCGCCGGCTGCTACCACGGCCACCTCGACGGCCTCCTCGCCGCCGCAGGCTCCGGCCTGGCGACCCTCGCGCTGCCCGGCTCGGCCGGCGTCACCGCCGCGACTGCTGCCGAGACGCTCGTGTTGCCCTACAACGACCTCGGCGCCGTCGAGGCCGCCTTCGCCAAGCACGGTGACAGCATTGCCGCCGTCATCACCGAAGCCGCTCCCGCCAACATGGGCGTGGTCACCCCCGGCGACGGCTTCAACGCCGGCCTGTCACGGATCACCCGCGAGCACGGCGCCCTGCTGATCCTCGACGAGGTCCTGACGGGCTTCCGCACCGGCTACTCCGGCTACTGGGGCCTGACCGGGGGTGCGGCCGATGCCGCCGAGCCGTGGACCCCGGACCTGCTGACGTTCGGGAAGGTGATTGGCGGCGGCATGCCGACGGCGGCCCTCGCCGGACGCGCTGAGGTCATGGATTACCTGGCGCCCCTGGGCCCGGTCTACCAGGCCGGGACATTGAGCGGTAACCCGGTGGCCATGGCCGCCGGGGTCGCGACCCTCACGCACGCCACCCCCGAGGTCTATTCGTTCGTGGACGCCCGCTCGCTGGAACTCTCCGCGGCGCTGTCCTCCGCACTCGACGCGGCCGGCGTGGACCATTCCATCCAGCGCGCCGGCAACCTGTTCTCGGTGGCCTTCGGCACGGGCGCCCGGGGCGTCCACAACTACGAGGACGCCCAGGGCCAGGAAGTGTTCCGCTACGCCCCGTTCTTCCACTCCATGCTGGACTCCGGCGTCTACCTGCCGCCGTCGGTCTTCGAAGCCTGGTTCCTCTCCGCCGCGCACGACGACACTGCAATGAACCGGATCTTCGATGCCCTGCCGGCCGCGGCGAAGGCGGCAGCCGCCGCGAAGGCCTAGGCTGCAGTCCTTAAACGACTGATGGCACCCGCAGCGGCGGGTGCCATCAGTCGTTAAGGCGGCCGTAGCGGCCGGGGATCTAGAGAACGTCGGAGAGGAACCCCTGCAGCCGTTCGGTCTCCGGGCTCGTAAAGATCTGTTCCGGCGGACCGGACTCCACCACGATGCCGCCGTCCATGAACGTGACGGTGTCCGAGACATTGCGGGAGAAGCCCATCTCGTGAGTCACCACCACCATGGTCATGCCGCCCTTGGCGAGATCGGCCATCAGCGCCAGAACGCCCTTGACGAGCTCCGGATCGAGGGCAGAGGTGGCCTCATCGAAGAACATCACCTCCGGCTTCATGGCCAGGGCGCGCGCAATGGCGACACGCTGCTGCTGGCCACCGGAGAGGTTGGCGGGGCGAGCGTCGGCCTTGTGCTTCAGCCCCACCAGGTCGAGCTGCTCGAGCGCTTCGGCCCGGGCCTGCTCGGCCGGCAGCTTGCGCAGCTTCCGCAGGGCGAGCGAGACGTTGTCCACCACGGTCTTGTGCGGGAACAGGTTGAACTGCTGGAACACCATGCCGATCCGCTGGCGCAGCTCGTCCGGGTTGTCCTTCAGGACCGAGCGGCCATCCAGCAGGATGTCGCCCTGATCCGGTTCGATCAGACGGTTCATGACCCGCAGAAGCGTGGACTTGCCCGAACCGGAGGGGCCAATCACCGAGGCGGTGGTGCCCTTCTCGACGTGCAGGTCGATGCCGCGGAGGACGTGGTTCGAGCCGAAGGACAGGTGCAGGTTCTTGCCGGTCAGCGAACCGGAGGCGAACTCGCTCATGGCTGTGCTCCCTTCCCGATCAGGGCCGCGGCGTCGTCAGGCTGACGTTTCTCCGGACGGCCGGTGCGCAGGCGGTTGTCGATGTAGTTGACCAAGTGGGTGAGCGGAACGGTCAGCAGCAGGTACATGAAGGCTGCGGCAACCAGCGGCGAAAGGTTCCCCGTGTTGGCCGCAGCGTCGTTACCGATGCGGAAGATCTCGCGCTCGCTGGCGAACAGGCCCAGTAGGTAGATCAGGGACGAGTCCTTGATCAGCGAAATGAACTGGTTGACCAGGGCCGGGAGCACGCGGCGGATGCCCTGCGGAATCACCACGAGGCGCATGGAGGAGCCATAGCTGAAACCCAGGGCCCGGGACGCCTCCAACTGGCCCTTTTCCACGCTCTGGATGCCTGAGCGGAAGATCTCGCCGATATAGGCCCCTGCCATAAGCGTCAGGGCGAAGATGGCGAGCGGGAACGGGTTCGTGGATCCGGTCGTTACCCGGACCAAGGGTCCGAGCCCGAGGCCGATGAGGAGGATGATCACAATAGCCGGGACTCCGCGGAAGATGTCCGTGTAGATCCGGGAGAGCCAACGCAGCGGCGTCAAGCGGGACGTGCCCATGATGGCCAGGATCATGCCCAGGATGCACCCGAGCACGCCCGAGGAGATCGCCAGGATCAGGGTGTTGGGCAGGCCGACCGTAATCATTTTCGGTAGGACGGCCGCCATCGCCTCCCAGTCAAAGAAGGTATTGACGAGTTGATCGAGTGCATCCATGGGCTAGGACTTCGGAACAGTGACGGCCTTGGATCCTGGGGACCACGTGGCCGGGGTCTCGCGGTCCGGGTACCATTCCTTGGTCAGCTTGGACCAGGTGCCGTCGGCAATCACGGCGTCGAGGCCGGAGTTCAGCGCGTCGATGAGCGGCTGGTTTTCCTTGTTCACGGCGTACGCGGTGAAGTTCTGGGTGTTCACAACCGACTCGGCGATGACCGTGCCGTCGCCTTCCTTGACCTGGCCGGTGGCCTGCTGGGACGGAGCGACCCAGGCGTCAACCTGTCCGTTCTTCAGGTTGGCGTAGGCGGTGTTGTAGTCCTCGAAGCGGACGGGCTCGATCTGGAGGGTGTTGGTGACGTAGTCATCCTGCACGGTGCCCTGGACCACGGCGATGCGGGTGTCCTTGGTCAGGTCCTTGAATCCCTTGATGTTGGAGTCCTTCTTGGCCACGACTGCCATGTAGCCGAAGTCGTAGCCGTTGGTGAACCCTACGGTCTTGCGGCGGGCGTCGGTGGTGGAAATCGAGGAGGAACCGAGGTCGAACTGCTTGTTCTGGACCTGGGCGAGCAGCGACGCGAAGCCGGTCGCCTTGAACTCCACCTTGAGGCCCAGCTTGTCCGCGATGGCACGCAGGAGCTCGTTGTCGTAGCCGGTGAATTTGCCGGACTGGTCGATGTAAATGTTCGGCGGGGCGTCAGAAAGGGTGCCCACCGTGAGCGTTCCATCGCTGATGAGACCGAGCTTGGACTTGTCGATCTTGTCCAAGGGAGTGACGTCCTTGGTGGTGTATTTGTCCAGGGATTTCTGGTCGCTGCCCTGGAGGGCATCCGTCGATGACGCCGTTGACTGTGCCGACCCGCCGCCGCACGCTGCAAGGGAGACCGCCACGGCGATGGCCACGGGAACGGTTGTCAGCCACTTCAAGGCTTTGCTTTTCATCACGCAATCACTTTCGTCTGAAATTCAGTGGGTCGCGGGAGGCTCATTGGGCCCCCGGCCGCTGGTTTGGGCGCCGGGTGGAGCAGACACGCCGCGAAAGATAATTGTGTCATCCGACGTGGGCGCCCATTCAATCCGAACAAATCAGGGCAGGCGGTGGCGTAATACGAACTATCTTCAGGATCCTGTGTGATCGACAGTGATCCTGATAGCGCCGGCGAGGCGGGGCGGAATCATCGGCGCCAGAGCGGGCGGCAGCTGGAAGCCCCGGGCAGTGTGAGCTCCGTCGCAATCACTGGAATTGCGCCCAGCGGGGGACTAGTTAAGCCGTTCGCCGGGGAACGTTTCGTTTTAAGAAGTGCTCCCGCACCGGCTTCCGGAGGTCCAGAAGCCCCGGCGTGCCGAATTCCTAGAAGTCGCCGCGGCTGGCGTCCTCGGGAGGCAGGACGGGCCAGTCGCCTTCGATCACGGCCGCCGGCTTCGTCTTGCGCAGGTAGCTTTGGAAATCCGCGGCCTGAGCCGAGGCCCATTCGACCTGGAGCTGGTGCAGATTGCCCGCCGGCATCCTGAGCTTGGGGAATTTTCCGGCCATGGCATCGAGCATCCGAAGGGTTGCCAGCGCATCGGCCGCGGAGGTGTGCGCGTTGTCCAGATTGACGCCGTACTCCTCACACAGGGCGGTGAGGGTGCGCTTGCCCTTGCGGTACCGGTCCACCTGTTTGTTCATGATGTACGGATCCAGCACGGGGAAGCGGCTCAACTGCGGGACGCCATAGCGGGCCGACTCGGCGGCGAGCACAGTGAAGTCGTAGCTGGCGTTGAAGGCGATGACCGGCACACCCGTGTCGAAGAGCTCCTGGAGCACGGCGGCGACCTCCCGCGTCACTTCCGCGGCGGGGCGGCCTTCGCTGCGGGCCTTCTCGGTGGTGACGCCGTGGATGTCGCTTGCCTCGGTGGGAATCTCAACGCCGGGGTCGGCGAGCCACTCGTGTTCCTGGACGATCCCGCCGTCAGCGTCCACCACGGTAATGGATGCTGTGACGATCCGCGCCGCGCGGGAGTTCCGCCCGGTGGTTTCAAGGTCGAAGGCTGCGCGGGGAAGGCTGTTCCAAGTGCTCATGCTTCAACGCTACCTGCTGCCTCCGACAGTTCTTGACCGCCGTGCCCGCGTGCCGTCCGGGCACGGTGACGAGGTCCGGAACGGCTAGGCTGGACCGATGCGGATGGAGTATGTGGAGGCGGTGCTGGAGCTCGTGGCGTTGATCCCGGCCGGCGCGGCGGTGGCCTATGGCGACGTTGCGGAACTCCTCGGCTCCGGCGGCCCGCGCCAGGTCGGTTCGGTCATGAGCCGCCATGGCAGCAGCGTGCCCTGGTGGCGCGTCCTGAAGTCCAGCGGGGACGCCCCGCCCGGCCTCGAGCACGAGGCCTTGGCGCTCTATCTGCAGGAGGGGACACCGCTGCTGGGCCGATACGACGACTTTCTCCGGACCGGCGAGGGACGCTGGCGCGTTGACCTGGCCTCCGGCCGATGGGCGCCCACCGACGCCGACTTCGACCGGATCGATGCCATCGCGGAGCGGCTCGAGCGGGAGTCGCATAAGTTGTCGGTACCCGATGATGAAATGACTGTGTGAGTACCCCCAGCCACCTCGAACCAAGCCCGCAACGGTCCGGGTCCCGTTCCCTTCCCGGGGCGGGACGCGCAACGGGAGCAGGGTTGCGCCTGTTGCCGCCCCGGACCCACCACAGCGCAGTCCCGGTGCTGTCGCCGGACCAGCTCGCCGCCGTCGAGGTCCCGCCCGGCTCCGGCCCCGTCCTGGTGCCCGGCGCACCCGGCACCGGTAAGTCGACGGTCCTTGTCGAGGCCGCCGTCCGCCGCACCCTGCGGGATGGCCTCGATCCGGAGCGGATGCTCATCCTGGCACCCGGACGGCTCGCCGCGGATACGCTCCGCGACCGCTTCACGGCCCGCCTTGACCGCAGCCTGAGCACGACGCCGGCGCGGACCTGGGCGTCGTATGCCTTCGACCTGATCCGCCGTGCCAAGGCCGAAGGCCTCCTGCCGCTCCCGCGCCAGCCGAAGTTGCTCTCGGGTCCGGAACAGGACCTGATCATCAAGGAACTGCTGGAGGGCCACGCGCTGCCGGGCCTCGAACTGCCGTGGCCCGAGGACCTGGACGCCGCCCTGCAGACCCGCGGTTTCCGGCAGGAAGTGCGCCAGCTCTTTGACCGGATCATCGAATCCGGGCGGACGGCCGAGGACCTTGTGGCCCTGGCCCGGCAGTGCAACCGGGCGGACTGGATTCCGGCGGCCGCTCTGTACTCCGAGTACCGCGACGTCCTGGACCTGCGCATGCCCGAGGCCTTCGACCCCGCCGGCATCATCACTGCCGCGCGCCAGATCTTCCAGGACTCACCCGATTTCCTCGCCGCTGAGCGCGACCGCCTGCAACTGATTCTCGTGGACGACATCCAGGAAGCGAACCCGGCGGTCTTCGAATTGCTGGCAGACATCGCCGCCGGCAAGGACGCCATCATCACAGCCTCGCCGGACACCGTGGTTCAGGGCTTCCGCGGGGCACGCCCCGATCTCGTGGCGGAGCTTCCCCGCCTCCTGGCTCCTGACGGAGAGATCCTGGAACGTCCGCTGTGGACGGCGCATCGGCACGCCCCGGCCGTGGCTGAGGCATGGCTGTCGGTGGCCGGGCGCATCGCCCGCAGGTCCGGCGGGCAGTCCGCCCGCCGGCTCGAACAGTCCGAACCGGTCCCGACGCCGGAAGGAACCGGCGCCGGCCGGCCGGGGAGTGTCGAGGCCCACCTGCTGCCGTCCCCGGTCCACGAGTTACGGTACGTGGCGCAGCGGATCCTCGAAGCCCAGCTGAACGACGCGCGGGAACTCGGGGACATCGCCGTGATCGTGCGTAATGGCGGCCAGCTCAGTCAGCTGCAGCGGTACCTGGCCGGCCAGGGGATTCCGGTCCGTATTCCCGTCGCCGAATCCGCGGTCCGGGACGAGGTCGCGGTCCGCCCCCTGCTCGATGCCTATGCGGTGGCCCTGGACCCTGCCGTGCTCACTCCCGAGTCAGCCGTGTCCTTGCTGACATCCCGGATAGGCGGCGCCACGTCGATTGAACTGCGGAGGCTGCGGCAGTCGCTGCGTCGGGAGGAACTCCTGGGTGGCGGCGGACGGACCAGCGACGCCCTCCTGGTCGAAGCTCTGCTGGAGCCCGGAGCGTTGGCAACGCTGGGCATCGAGGGCCACTCGGCCCGCCGGATTGCCCGGATGATCGCAGCGGGACGGGACGCCGCCGAGGCCCCCGGAGGTAACGCCGAGACGGTGCTCTGGGCGCTCTGGCATTCCACCGGCCTGGCCTCCCGCTGGACCGACGCCGCCCTCGCCGGAGGATCGGCCGGTGCCCGGGCCGACCGTGACCTCGATGCCATGATGGCGCTGTTCCATACGGCGGAACGCTTTGTGGACCAGCTGCCCGGCTCAGGCCCGGAGCAGTTCCTTGAATACCTGCTGAGCCAGGAACTTCCCATGGATACCCTGGCCGCCCGGGCCCAACTGGAAGACGCGGTGGAGCTCATGACCCCTGCCAGCGCGGCCGGCCGGGAGTGGCCGGTGGTGATTGTGCCGGGACTTCAGGAGGGCGTGTGGCCGAATACCCGGCTGCGCGGCGAGCTGCTCGGCAGCACGTTGTTCGCCGACGCCGTCGAGCACGGCGTGGAGTATGCCCTGCGACTGGATCCGCTCAGCCGGCTGCGCGAAATCCGCTACGACGAGCTCCGGAGCTTTTCCACCGCGGTGTCCCGCGCCCGGGAGGTGCTGATCTGCACGGCCGTGTCCTCGGAAGATGAGCAGCCGTCCTCGTTCCTGGACTATGTGGCGCCGCTGCAGCCGGGGGAGGACCGTCGGGGCTTTACCCCGGTCGAGCGTCCGCTGACGCTCCGGGCGCTGGTCGCGGAACTGCGCCAGTACGCCCAACTTGACCCGAAGGCTGCCGAATCGGCCGAAGCCGCGGCCGTGCTGGGAGGCCTGGCCGCCGCTCAGCCGCCGGTTCCGGGCGCGCACCCCGCGAGCTGGTGGGGGCTGGCCGAATTGTCCTCGGAGGAGCCGGTTGTTCCGCCGGGCGGCACCGTGTTCGTCTCGCCGTCGAAGGTCGAAACCGTGCAGAAATCGCCGCTGGACTGGTTCGTCCAGGCCGCCGGCGGAGAAGCCGCAACCGATTTTGCCCGCAGCCTGGGAACGCTGGTCCACGCCATCGCGCAGGACCTCCCGGACGCCTCGGGAAGCGAATACGTTGCCGAACTCGTCCGGCGCTGGCCCACACTGGGGATGAAGGACAACTGGGAAGGCAAACTGGACTTCCAGCGTGCCGAGTCCATGGTCCGCAAGCTCGCCCAGTATGTCCTCGTGATGCGCAGCGAGGGCCGGAGCCTGATCGGCGTCGAACAGGACTTTGAGGTAAAGCTGCCGGACGTTCCGGCGGAGACCGCTGCCGGACCCGGTTCAGAGCCCGGCGACGGCGGGAGCATCGGTCCGGCGCGGGCCGCCGTGCTCCGGGGCCAGGTCGACAGGCTCGAGATCGACGCCGAGGGCAGGCTGGTGATCATCGACCTCAAGACCGGCAAGCGCCAGCCCGGCAAAGCGGATCTGGACCGTCACCCGCAGCTCGGCGCCTATCAGGCCGCCGTGCTGGCCGGAGGCTTTGCCGGTCCCGACGACGGGCCGCCGCCGCTGCCGGGCGGGGCCGTCCTGGCCCAGCTGGGCACTACAACCAAGAGCCCCGGCATCCAAGCCCAGGCCCCACTGGATCCGCAGGACAACTGGGCGCTGGAGATGGTCGGCGACGCGGCCCGCGTGATGTCCGGCAGCGCTTTCCAGGCCCGCCACGATCCGTCCAAGGGAGGCCACGGCGGCCACGGCTGCCGGCTTCCTGAAGTGTGCCCGCTGTGCGTGCGGGGAAAGCAGGTTACTGAATGAGCCCCGAGGCGCCGGTAGCCGGCCTGACCGACCCGCATCCGGCACCGGGTCCCCTTCCCGCGCCGCGGTTCAGCCCGGAAGAGCTGTCCGCACTGCTGGGGGAGGGGAACAGCCCCACCACCGAACAGTCCCTGATCATTTCCTCGCCCCTCACGCCGCGGCTCGTGATCGCGGGGGCAGGGTCGGGGAAGACTGCCACCATGGCGGACCGGGTGGTGTGGCTCGTTGCCAACGGCTGGGTCCGGCCGGAGGAAGTCCTCGGCGTTACCTTCACCCGTAAGGCCGCCGGTGAACTTGCCTCGCGGATCCGGGCCAAGCTGGCCGCGCTGGCGCGCATCGCGGCGGCCGACACCGGGAACACGCTCTTCCCAGCCGGGCTGCTGAGCACGGATGCGCTCGAACCCAAGGTCTCCACCTACCACTCGTACGCGAGCGGCATTGTGTCCGACTATGGCCTCCGCCTCGGCGTCGAACGCGACGTCGTGTTGCTCGGCGGCGCCCAGTCGTTCCAGCTCGCCAGCGAGGTGGTGGAAGCCTTTGACGGGGACTACGAACACTTCCGGTCCGCCAAATCGACGCTCGTCAAGGCCGTGATCCAACTGGCAGGAGAGTGCTCGGAGCACCTGCAGGACCCGGCCCAGGTCCGTGGCTGGCTGCTGGAACGGGTCGCCGAGTTCGAGTCGCTCCCGTACGTCGCGGAAGCGAAGAAGAACCCCACCCAGGCTGCGGGAGAGCTCAGCGCGATGCTGCGCACCCGGGCCAGCGTCGCGGACATGGTGGGCCGCTATTCGGCGGCGAAGCGCGCCCGCGGGGCCCTGGACTTTGGCGACCTCGTGGCCCTGGCGGCGCGGGTGGCCAACGAGATTCCGGTCGCCGCCCAAACGGAGCGTCAGCGCTACAAGGTAGTGCTGCTCGATGAGTTCCAGGACACCTCGCACGCCCAGTTGGTGCTGTTCTCCCGGCTCTTCGGCGACGGCCATGCCGTCACCGCCGTGGGGGATCCGAACCAGTCCATCTACGGATTCCGGGGAGCGTCCGCCGGGCAACTTTTCCACTTCGTCCGCGAATTCCCGATCCTCGTCGGCGGCGAAGGCGCCGCCTACGGCAGCGACGGGGACCAGGGAAACGGGCGGGACCAGGGAAGCGGGCCGGCCCGGCGCTTTGCCGTGGCGCCGACCTCGTATTTGACCACAGCGTGGCGCAACGGGCGCAACATCCTTGCCACCGCCAACCTCATTTCGGCGCCGCTGAGCAAGGCGGCGGCGAACGTCGGGGCCGCCGGGGCCCGGGAAAGCCCCGACGCCGTCGAGGTACCGCCCTTGCAGCCCAGCCCGGCCGCCGTGGACGGCAGGGTGGTGATGGGACGGTTCGCCACGGACGAGGCCGAGGCCGCGGCGATCGCCGGTGACGTGCTGAAATTCCGCGTGACTGACTTCGACGCCGCGCGCTCCGCTGACCCGGTTCCGCCGGCCATGGCAGTCCTCTGCCGGCGACGGGCACAGATGGAATGCATTCGCCGCGAGTTCGAAGTCCGGGGCATTCCCTATGAAATCGTTGGGCTCGGCGGGCTGCTGGACACGCCGGAAATCATCGATCTTGTCGCTACGCTCCGGGTCCTGGCCGACCCGGGCCGCTCGGACTCCCTCATGCGCCTGCTGGCCGGCGCGCGGTGGCGGATCGGCCCGGCGGACCTGATGGCCCTGCGGGACTGGTCCAGTTTCCTGGCCCGCCGTCGGGGCCGCCCCGGCGGCCTGGACGTCGACGACGCCGGGCGTGGCGCTGAAGATATGACCGACGACGCAGTGATTGAAGGCGACATCACGGATTCGGCCAGCCTGGTCGAGGCCCTGGACTGGCTGCCCCGAGACGGCTGGACCTCGGCGCACGGACGCAGGCTGAGCCCGGAGGCCCGGGGCCGCCTGCAGCGGCTCTCGGACGAGCTCCGGCAGTTGCGCAGCTACATGGGGGATGACCTCACCACCTTGCTGGGCGAGGTCGAACGGGCGATGCTCCTGGACATCGAAGTTGCGGCACGGCCCGGGATCAGCATCCACCAGGCCCGCCGCAACCTGGACGCCTTCCAGGATGCAGCGGCCGGGTTCCTGCACACCTCCCAGCGGGTGGACGTCCTGGCGTTCCTCGCATGGCTGGAAGCCGCGGCGGCCGAGGAAAACGGTCTCGATGCCGCAGCGCCGGAGGTGAACCACGAGGCCGTGCAGCTCCTGACCGTGCATGCCTCCAAGGGGCTGGAATGGGATGTCGTGTTCGTTCCGGGGCTCAATTCCGGGGCGTTCCCCAGCAGCCGGGACTCGCGGTGGAGCAGCGGCAGTGCGGCGTTGCCGTGGCCGTTGCGCGGCGATCGCACCGATTTGCCCCAATGGGACCTGGACCAGCCGGACCAGAAAGGCTGGCTTGACGCCGAGAAGGAGTTCAAGTCTGCCGTTCAGGCGCACGGCGAAGCGGAGGAACGGCGCCTGGCCTACGTGGCCTACACCCGTGCCAAACACGTGCTCTGGATTTCAAGTGCCGCGTGGGTGGGGTCGCGGGCCGGTTTGGCCGAGATGTCTCCCTTTCTTGCCGGGCTTGAGGGCCTCACCGCGGACGGCGCAGCCGAAATCCACCCGCTGTCTGTCAGCGAGGAGGCGCTGCCGGACGAAAGCCCCCTGACCTCTGAACTCGAAGTCGCCGCGTGGCCCTATGATCCCTTGGAGGGCCCGCATGACCCCCGGACGGGGAAACGGCTGCGGCTTGTCCCGGGCCGGCGGGCAGCCATGGAATCCGCCGCGGCCCGCGTCCTGAAGGCAATGGACGCCCAGCCGGACCCTGGCCTGGCCGGGTACCCGGTCAACGACCCGGGTAGGGATCCGGCTGCGGCCCCCGTGCACCCCGGCGTGGCGGACGGGCGACGGCCCGTCCTGCGCGGTCCTGCGGCCGGGTGGGCGAGGGAGGCAGCCACCTTGCTGGAACGCCGCTCCCGGCGTTCGGTGGTCCAGGACGTGCATCTGCCGGGCCATATCTCGGCGTCGACTCTGGTGGACCTGGAAGATGACGCAGCCTCCGTCGTGGCCCGCCTGCGCAGGCCGGTCCCGCGCGAACCGGGGATGTCGGCCCGCAAGGGCACGGCCTTCCACGCCTGGGTGGAGGAATACTTCGGCGCCGCCGGGATGCTGGACCTGGGTGAGGCTGCCGGCGCTGACGACCACATCGACGAGGCCTACGGGCTGGATTCCATGGTGGAAACTTTCCGCCAGTCCGAGTGGGCCCACCGCGCCCCCGCCCACGTCGAGGTCCCGGTGGAGACACGGATCGGCGACGTCGTGGTCCGGGGCAGGATCGACGCCGTGTTCCGCGATGCCGACGGCCGCTGGGACCTTGTGGACTGGAAGACCGGCCGCCGCCCCTCGGCGTCCCAGCTGAAGGTGAAGGCAGTCCAGCTCGCCGTGTACCGCCTGGCCTGGGCCCGGCTCAAAGGGGTCCCGTTGGAGGAGGTCCGGGCCGCTTTCTACTACGTGGCCGACAACCAAGTGGTCCGCCCGCACGACCTCGGATCAGCGGACAAGCTTGAGGAAATCGTGGCAGCGGCGCTCGGGAGGACAGCGACAGCGAGCGGCGCCTAGCGGGACGCGGCGTCGACCACCGTGATGGCGGCGGTCGCCGTGTTGTCACCGGACCCGGGCACCGCAGCGGAATCCGAAAGTATTGCGGACTCGGGCTGCACCGCGGAATCGGGCTGTACAGCGGAATCAGGCTGTACGACGGCGATCGATTGCGTTGACGTGTCGGCGGCGGCGGGAACCGCGGTCTCGGCGTCGCTTTGCCCGGCCTCATCGGCGTCCGAGTCCGGGGCCGTTGCCTGCGGGTCGTCCTGCGAGACATCAGCCTCGGAGGCCTTGGGGGAACCGGGAGCTTCGGAGACGTCGCCAGCCCCACCGGCACCCGGCTCGGCACCCGCGCTGGCGCCCGCGTCGGCGGGTGTGTCCGTGGCTGCGACAGGCTCCGCGACAGCCCCAGATGCGTCAGCATCCCTTTCCCGGGGGATAGGCGTGACGTGCACAGCGGGCTTGGCACTGATGCCGGCAGTGTCAGCCGGCGCGGTGCCGAGGACCGGCTGCGGCAGCGGTTCCACGCTGATCGGCTGGCCGCCGTGTTCCGCGACGTCCTCGGCCAGTGTGGCGAGCATGGACTCTGCCTCGTTGATCATGTCCTGGTTGCCCGCGGCCATGCCCTTGACCAGGTACTGTGCCAGGGCAAATTCGGCGGACAGCGCGGCCCGCCGCAACAGGTGGGCATCGGGAACATCGCGCCGGCTGGAGGTGTAGTGGTCCAGGACCGCGTTCACAAAGTCTTGTTCGTTCGAGGCGACCAGCCAGGCCATGTCGTCCGCCGGGTCGCCGATGCGCAGGTCGGTCCAGCCCGTCACTGCGGTCACACGCTCGCCCTCGACCAGAATGTTGTCCTCGTGGAGGTCGCCATGAACGACGCAGGGATTGAAGCGCCAGAGGGAGACGTCTTCCATGGCGTGTTCCCAGCGACGCAGCAGCAGCGGCGGGATTTTTCCGGTCGTGGCGGCCTGGTCTAGTTCATTGAGGCGCCGCTGGCGGAATTCGTTGGGCGTGTAGCTGGGCAGATCGGCATTGCTCACGATTGACCGCGGGAGGTCGTGGATCGCAGCCAACGCCGCCCCGATTTCGCGGGCCAGGGCAGGAGAGCCGCTGCTGAGCTCGTCCAGGGAGCGGGGGGCGCCGGCCAGGTGCGAGTAGACGAACGTGCTGAGCTGGCCTTGCCGGACAGTTCCCGCCACCGTGGGCATGAGGAACGGCAGTTCGGCCCGGATGCCGGGAGCGAAGGCCCGCAGCACCAGGAATTCGGTTTCCAGCCGGGCGCTGGCTTCGGCATGCCGGGGGGAGCGGACGCGCCAACGCTTGCCCTCGGAGTCCAGCAGCAGGGCTGCGTCGAAGTCCGCCGGATCGTCGGGCGCAGAGCTGACGGCGGTCGGGGTCAGGCCGGGTACCGCCGCCGTTGCTACAGCTGCCAGTTCGATTGGTTTCCTTCTCACCCTTCCACGGTAGGTTGAGCGGCGCCCAAGACGGCGATGCACTCCGGCGAGTCTTGAGATCGGGGCTAAATCAGGGGCAAATCGGCGCTGAGTCCGGGGCAAACGGCCTGTGGCGCACACGCCGTGGAGCGCGCGGCGGCATGGGCGGCAAATGTCAATTGTCTGCCCGAGTCAGTACGGTGGGTATATGAGTCTTGCGGAGTCACCGGTACCTTCATCGGCACCGTCATCGGCAGCGTCCCCGACAGTGTCGCCGACATCACTGAATACCCCCTCCGAATCCTCGGCATCCGAAGGTGCGGCACCGCACGGGCAGCTTCTGCCGGCAAACCACCTCATGGAGACGGTCCTTCCTGTCCGCCCGGCCCTGATCGACCGCGGATCCGCTGCGCGGGTGAAACCCGGAATGCTCGCGGAGCTGGTCGGTTCAGGTTCGGCGCAGGCCGTGGTGCTCTCCGGCCGGCAGGCCCTTGTCAGCGGCAACAGCCTCGTGCTCCTGAACGCGGCCGAGCTCGCCGGGCACCTGGCAAACACCCCGTACGCTCCGGAACACGTGATCTACCTCGGTTCCGCCCTGGCAGGTTCGGACCTCGACGCCGGCACCGAGCTGGTCCTCTTCGTCCTCCCGCTTCAGTTTGAAGTCCAGGCCGAGGAGTTCGAGGCCCACGTGGCCGGCATTCCCGGCGATGCGCAGTGGGCGGGTTTCCGCGACGTCGCGGCGCGCCTGAACGCCACGGATACGGCGCTGTTCATCGAAGCCAGCGCCATAGCCAACTGGCACGCTACCCACACGCATTGCCCGCGCTGCGGCACTGCAACGCAGCCGGAAGCCGGCGGCTGGGTCCGGCGCTGCCCGGCTGATAACTCCGAGCACTTCCCCCGGACGGATCCGGCCATCATTGTGACCGTGGTGGGCCCCGACGGGAGACTGCTGCTCGGCGGAGGCGGCCCGCTGGACGCCCGGAACTATTCCACCCTCGCCGGCTTCGTCGAGCCGGGGGAGTCGCTTGAACAGGCCGTACAGCGTGAGATCGGCGAGGAAGTCGGGGTCCGCGTCACCGCCTCCCAGTACCTCGGATCGCAGTCCTGGCCGTTCCCCGCCTCCCTGATGCTCGGTTTCACGGCCACGACGCCGGACACCGAAGCCCGGCCCGACGGCGTCGAGGTCACCAGGGCGCGCTGGTTCAGCCGGAGCGAACTGCAGGAAGCCGTCCTTAGCGGCGAGATCGTCATTTCCAGCAGGCTCTCCATCGCCCGGTCCCTCATTGAACACTGGTACGGCGGCGTCATTCAGGACGCCGCGGACAGCGCCTGACCAGGCCCGCCCTCTTCCGCAGGACACCGACTACCGACTGAGCAGCAAAAGTGACCACAGAGAAATTGAACTTCAGCACCATCCCCGGCGGGGAGCCATCCGACGGCACGACATCCGGCGATGCCCCATCCGGTGATGCCCTCGAACCGGACTCCCGCTCGCTGGAGGAACGGATCCTCGGCGGCCTCGACGCCGAGCAGCGCGAGGTCGCCAGCACCCTTCAGGGGCCCATGTGTGTCCTGGCCGGTGCCGGCACTGGCAAGACCCGAGCCATCACCCACCGGATCGCCTACGGGGTGCACTCAGGGGTGTACAGCCCGCAACGGCTCCTGGCCGTCACCTTCACGGCCCGGGCTGCCGCCGAGATGCGCAGCCGGCTCCGTGACCTCGGTGTCGGCAACGTCCAGGCCCGCACCTTTCACGCCGCGGCGCTGCGCCAGTTGCAGTTTTTCTGGCCGCAGGCGGTGGGCGGCACCTTGCCCAACCTGCTGGACCACAAGGCGCAGATGATTGCCGAGGCCGCGCGGCGGCTCCGGCTCAGCACGGACCGCGCCTCCATCCGCGACCTCGCCTCCGAAATCGAGTGGGCCAAGGTATCCATGCTGACCCCGGCGAACTATCTGGAAAACGCCCAGGGCCGCGGCAACCCGGGCGGCTTTGACCTGACGGCCGTGGCGCGGGTCTTCCAGTCCTACGAGGACGTCAAGACCGACCGCAACGTCATCGACTTCGAGGACGTGCTGCTGATCACCGTAGGTATCCTGCAGGAGGACCCGAAAGTGGCGGCGACCGTCCGGGAACAGTACCGGCACTTCGTCGTCGACGAGTATCAGGACGTCTCGCCGCTGCAGCAGCGGCTCCTGGAGCTGTGGCTCGGCGGACGCGACGAGCTCTGCGTCGTGGGCGACGCCAGTCAGACCATCTACTCCTTCACCGGTGCCTCCCCAAAGCACCTGCTCGGCTTCAAAGCCATGTATCCCGAGGCGCACGTCGTCAAGCTGATCCGGGACTACCGATCCACGCCCCAGGTTGTCAGGCTCGCCAACGACCTCCTCGGCGGCCGGCGCAGCGGCGGCCCGGTGGCGGACGCCGCCTGGGCCACGCCATTGCAGCTCGTGGCGCAGCGGCCGGCAGGCCCGGTGCCGCGGTTCACCGAGTGTTCGGATGACGAGGCGGAGGCCGCCACGGTCGCCGCGCGGATCCGCGAACTCCTCGACGCCGGAACTCCGGCGAGCCAGGTCGCCGTGCTCTTCCGCACCAACGGGCAGTCCGAAGCCTACGAACAGGCGCTGGCCTCCGCAGGGATCGGCTACCAGCTGCGCGGCGGTGAGCGGTTCTTCGCGCGCAAGGAGGTCCGGGACGCCATCCTGCAGCTCCGGGCCGCCACCCGGGCAGTGGCCGAAACCGCCACGCCCGAGCCGCTCGGGCAGCTGGTCCGGGACATCGTCGCCTCTCTGGGCTACACGGACGCGGCGCCGCACAGCGGGGGCGCGACCCGGGAGCGCTGGGAATCGCTGGCCGCGCTCGTGGCGCTGGCCGACGAACTCGTGATCAGCAGGGGACCGCAATTCGCGCTCCCGGACTTCGTCAACGAGCTCCAGGAACGGTCCCTGGCCCAGCACGCACCCACCGTCCAGGGCGTCACCCTGGCATCGCTGCACGCCGCCAAGGGCCTGGAATGGGACGCCGTGTTCCTGGTCGGGCTCAGCGAGGGCCTCGTGCCGATCTCGTTCGCGGACACCCCGGAAGCGGTGGACGAGGAACGCCGGCTCCTGTACGTCGGAATCACCCGTGCCCGCGAACACCTGTCCCTGTCCTGGTCCACTGCCCGGACACCGGGCGGACGGGCCAACCGCAAACCCTCACGCTTCCTGGACGGCCTGCGCCCCGACTCGGTGGCCAGCTCCCAGCTCCGGGGCAAGGGGCCGGCGCCGCGCCGGAAGGCGGCCGTCCCGGCGTCGTGCCGGGTCTGCGGCAGCATGCTCTCCAGCGGCGCGGAGCGCAAGGTGGGCCGCTGCAACCAATGCCCGCCCAGCTACGAGGAACAGACGTTCGACGCGCTCAGGCAATGGCGGAAGGACGTGGCCCTGGAGGCGGACGTCCCGGCTTTTGTCGTGTTCACCGATGCCACCCTGACCGCCATCGCGGAGGCACGCCCCGCATCGCTGGAGCAGTTGGCCAAACTCGCCGGCGTGGGTCCGTCCAAACTGGAGAAGTACGGCGAGGCCGTCCTGGCGGTCCTGGTCGAAAGCACGGTGGAGTGATGTCCAGGGCAGGGATGTCCGGGGCTGTTCCGG
The DNA here is from genome assembly GCF_056406415.1 of Arthrobacter sp. P1_C12_2. NCBI lineage: Bacteria > Bacillati > Actinomycetota > Actinomycetes > Micrococcales > Micrococcaceae > Arthrobacter > Arthrobacter sp. P1_C12_2. The sequence goes on from NZ_JBFUAF010000006.1 coordinate 98,381, forward strand.
CGGTCACACCGCTGACCACCACCGACGGCGCCCCGGTGGTCGTGCGCCGGTCTGCCCGCCGACGACGCACGGTCGCCGCGTTCTGGGAGGACGGCACCGCCGTCGTCGCCATCCCGGCCTCCTTCAGCAGGGCCCAGGAACGGGAGTGGGTCCACCGCATGCTGGAAAAACTCCGGCGCCAGGGGGACCGGGCTGCGCCTGGTTCCGGCCGGCGGCGCCCCCGCAGCGATGCCGACCTTGCCGCCCACGCCGCCGAACTGTCGGCGAAGTACCTGGGCGGCAGGGCGGTGCCCTCCTCGGTCCGCTGGGTCACAAATCAGAATTCGCGCTGGGGTTCGGCGACGCCGTCCGAAGGAACCATCCGGCTCTCGGCGAAGCTGCAGCCCATGCCGCAATGGGTGATCGACTACGTGCTGCTCCACGAACTTGCCCACCTCCTGGTGGCCGGCCACGATGCCGCCTTTTGGCGGCTGCTGGCGGCGTACCCGGAGACGGAGCGCGCCAAGGCCTTCCTGGACGGGGTCTCGTTCGCGACCTCACGCGGCCTGGCGCCCGACGGCGGGTACGACGAAGCCCCGGACGGAACCGAAGTCCCGGCCGGGGCCCACTAGCGTTCGGCTAGGCCTTGGGGGTGCCGCCGTCGTCCGGTCCGCCGTCCTGACGGTCGTCGTCGTTGGCTGCCCGTTCCTGGCCGGTGCCCTCGGAATCCGCAGTGTCCTCTGCGGTGTCCGCTGACTCCGCGGTGCCCTCGGTGTCCGTGGCGTCGGTGCCAGCCGGCTCGTCGAAGCCTCCGCTCAGCAGCTTCTGCAGGGCGTCATCCACTTCGCTGTCGCTGGCTTCTGCGAGTTTCCGGCGTTCGCTGAAGCCCTGCGGATCCTCCAGGTCCTCTGCCGTGGGCAGCAGGTCCGGATGCTGCCAGACGGCGTCGCGGCCCTCCACGCCACGCTCCTCCTTGAGCAAAGCCCAGAGCGTGGCGGCCTCGCGGAGCCGGCGCGGCCGCAGTTCGAGGCCCACCAGGGAGGAGAACGCATGCTCCGCGGGACCGCCGGTGGCCCGGCGCCGCCGGACGGTTTCGCGCAACGCAGCGGCGGAGGGCAGCAGCTTCTCGGTCGCGCCCCAGGTGAGTTCGTCCACCCAGCCCTCCACCAGGGCCAGCGCCGTCTCCAGCTTTTCGAGGGCCTGCTCCTGGGCGGGCGTGCGCTGCGGCATGAAGACACCCTGCGAAAGCGCCTCCTGGATGCCCTCGGGGTTGCTGGGGTCGATCTCGCGGGCGAGTTCTTCGATCTTTGACGTGTCGATGTGGATACCGCGGGCGTAGGCCTCGATCGCGCCGAGCAGGTGCCCGCGCAGCCAGGGGACCTGGACAAATAGGCGGGCGTGCGCCGCCTCGCGGACGGCCAGGAACAGGCGGATGTCGTTCTCCGGCAGGCTGAGGCCCTCACCGAACTTCGCCACGTTGGCCGGCAGGAGCGCCATTTCAAGGTCTGCCAGGGGCACACCGATGTCCGTCGAGCTGACCACTTCGGCCGAGAGCGCGCCGATCGCCTGGCCGAGCTGCATGCCGAAGATCGCCCCGCCCATGTTCTGGATCATCGAGGAGGCGCCGCCCATCATGGACTTCATTTCCTCGGGCATCTGTTCGGTCATGGCGGCGGAGAGCCCATTGGCAATGCTGTTGGCCACGGGCTCGGTCAGCCGCTTCCATGTTCCGAGGGTTTCCTCGACCCACTCGGCGCGGGACCACGCCCGGCCGATCAGTCCCGTGGCCGGAAGCCCGGTGACCTGGTCGAGCCAGAGTTCGGCCAGCCGGAGGGCCTCATCGACCTCGCGCGACTGCTGGGCGGTGACCGAGGGATCGGATCCGCTGGCGGCGACCCGTCGGGCGTTCTCATGCGCCAACTGCCAGTTGACGGGCCCCTCCGAGGGGGCGCTCATCATCGCCTGCACTTGGGAGAACATCTGGGCCAGGAGGTTTGGATCGTCCGGGAGGCCGGCTGCCTTGGCGAGTTCGGCGGGGTCGATATTGCCCATGCCCTGCCCGCCCATCAGGTTCTTGAGCATTTCGGCCAAGGGATCCTTGGGTTCCTCGTCGCCATTGGACGGATTGAGTGGGTTGGAGGTCATGATCCCGCCGATCGTCGGTGTGGCTGCTTCTCAACTTTCACGGTACCCCTGTGCAAGAGTGGCTGTCTGCCGAAACCGCGCCACGTTCGCTGTAGGCAAAGAGCGGTCCGGGGTCCCAAGCGCGTAGGCTTGGAAGTTGGAATATTTGCACGCGGCAGCCTCGGGTTGGGCTGCGGCCCTGGTGCGTGGTCGCGGTGTCCTCCAGGCTTGTCTGGCGGGGCCGCAGCCCCTCGTGCCGGCACGGAGAGGTCGTTCAATGACAATCACCCACGGTGAGCCGCCCGCCAGCGACCCAGCGGCCGGCCCTGCCCGGGGCAGAAGGGCGCGACTGGCTGGCGCCGGCGTGCGGCGCCCGCGCAGCAACCGGTCATCGGCCATGCTGGTCTCGGGGCTGCTGGCCGCGGCCCTGGGCATCACTGCGGTGAGCCTGCCGGTGCCCTACGTGATCGAGTCTCCCGGTCCCACCTTCAACACCATCGGCCAGGACAACGGCAAACCGGTCATCAGCGTCAGCGGCCATGAGTCGTTTCCTGCCAAGGGCAACCTGGACCTGACCACTGTTTATGTCGACGGCGGTCCCAACGGTCCCGTCAGCGTCTTCGAGGCGTTCTCGGCATGGCTCAACGGGACCAAGGCCGTCTACCCCCAGGAGCTGCTGTTCCCGACCGGCGTCACCAAGGAGCAGTCCCAGCAGGAGAGCGCCACCGCGATGACCACCTCCCAGGAGAACGCCGTCGCCTCGGCACTGAAGGAACTGGACATTCCGTTCGGGCAGAAAATGCAGGTCGCCGGCCTCCCGGACGACTCCGCCTCGAAAGGACTGCTGCAGACAGGGGACGTTCTTGTCTCCATCAATGACAAGCCCATCACCGCGCTCGCGGTGGTCCAGGCCGAACTGGCCGCCGGCAACGGCAAACCCGCCAAGGTCATCGTCGAACGCGCCGGCGCCCGGGTGCCCGTCACCATCACCCCGGCCAAAAACAGTGCGGGCCGCTACATCCTCGGCGTCATGCTGCAGTACAAGTTCACCTTCCCGTTTGATGTCACCATCTCGCTCGACAAGGTCGGCGGACCCAGTGCGGGCATGATGTTCGCGCTTGGCATCATTGACACCGTCACCCCGGGGGACCTGACCGGCGGCAAACACATCGCCGGGACCGGAACCATCACCCCGGACGGTGCCGTGGGACCCATCGGCGGGATCGCCCAGAAAATGCAGGGGGCGCGGTCCGGCGGGGCCACCTTGTTCCTGGCCCCGGCGGCCAATTGCGAAGACGTCCTGGGCCACGTCCCCGACGGCCTGCAGGTTGTCCGGGTGGAGAACCTCACCGAGGCCCGCAAAGCAGTTGAACTGGCCGCGTCAGGCGGCGACACATCAGGCCTGCCGGTCTGCACCAACAACTAGACTGGCCGCGGAACTAAGCGCCGGCCCCACTCGTGGCACTAATGACGGCCGCGCCGTTCCGGCAGGACCCTGCTGCAGGGCCCTGACGGAACGGCGGTGACGGCCGTTACAATGCATCAACCCTGCAACACCGGCACTTGGTCGCCAGACTGAGTCACAGCAGCGACTAATAACTAAAAACCAGCAGTAGACGACCAGCTATGAGGTACCGAGTTTGTCCCGTCCCGCCAGCACTGTCCCGCCCGGAAGACCCCAGACACGACGCGGCGCCCTGACGCCGACGCTGATCATCGTGGCCCTGATCGTGGTCGGATTCATTTTCTTCGCCAATGTCTGGACGGATGTCCTCTGGTACCAGCAGCTGGGCTACTTCGAAGTGTTCCTGACCGAGAACCTTGCCAGGATCGGGATCTTCCTGACAGGTTTCGCCATCATGTTCACGGCCGTCTTCTTCGCCATCCGGATTGCCTACCATGCGCGGCCGGTGTACGCCCCCGACTCTGAAATCCGGGACAACCTCAACCGCTACCAGGCCCAGCTCGAACCCATCCGGCGCGTCGTGATGGTGGGGCTTCCCATCCTCTTTGGCCTGTTCGCCGGCAGCGCCGCGGCCAGCCAATGGCAGAAAGTGCTCCTGTTCTTCAACCAGGAGGCTTTCGGCCAGAACGATCCGCAGTTCGGCTTGGACATCAGCTTCTACCTCATGACACTTCCGTTCCTCGGCTTCGTCACCGGGTTCCTCATCAGTGTCACGGTGATTGCTGGCCTTGCCGGCATTCTCACCCACTACCTCTACGGCAGCATCCGGATCATGGAACGCGGGATCTTCACCAGCCGCGCCGCCCAGATCCACCTGGCCGTCACGGGCGCCGCCTTCCTGATCCTGATGGGCATCAACTTTTGGCTGGACCGCTACTCCACGGTGCAGAATAACGGCGGGCGCTGGGCCGGTGCGCTTTACACGGACGTGAACGCCGTCATTCCGACCAAGGCCATCCTGGCCGTGGCCGCGGCCATCGTCGCCGTGCTGTTCATCGTCGCCGCGGTGATCGGCAAGTGGCGGCTGCCGGTGATCGGCACCGCCATGCTCATCATCACGGCCATCCTGGCCGGCGGCGTCTACCCGTGGGTGATCCAGCAGTTCCAGGTCCGGCCCTCGGAGCAGACGCTGGAGAACGAATTCATCAAACGGAACATCGCGATGACCCGTGCCGCCTACGGCCTGGATAAGGTCCAGGAAAAACGGTACAACGCCACCACCAACGCCACCACCGGCGCGCTGGCCCCGGATGCGCAGACCACCGCCAACATCCGGCTGCTGGACCCGAACCTGATCTCGGATGCGTTCTCGCAGCTTGAGCAGTACCGGCCCTATTACCAGTTCCCCAGCGCCCTGAACGTGGACCGCTACGAGATTGACGGCAAGATCCAGGACACAGTCATCGCCGTCCGCGAACTCAACCCGGACGGGCTGGCCACGAACCAGCAGTCCTGGCTGAACCGGCACGTGGTGTACACACACGGCTATGGCGTCGTCGCCGCCAAGGGCAACAAGTTCACCGTGGACGGCAAGCCGGACTTCCTGCAGGCGGGCATCCCGTCCACCGGCGCGCTCGGCAATGATTCGACCTATCAGCCCCGCGTCTACTTCGGTCAGGACTCGCCCGACTACTCGATCGTGGGCGCCCCGGACGGTGCGCCGCACCGCGAGCAGGACCGGCCCGCGGCCAAGGAAGGCGACGGCGAAACCCAGTACACCTTCACCGGCAACGGCGGCCCGAACGTCGGCAGCTTCTTCAACAAGATCCTCTACGCGATCAAGTTCCAGTCCTCGGACCTGCTGCTTTCCGACGGCGTAAACGCCGAGTCCCAGATCCTCTACGACCGCAACCCGCGAGACCGCATCGAAAAGGTGGCGCCCTACCTTACCGTTGACGGCAATCCCTACCCCGCCGTCGTCGATGGCAGGGTGAAGTGGATCGTGGACGGGTACACCACGAGCCCGTACTTCCCGTACTCCCAGCAGGAGCAGCTCTCCGCCGCCACGGCCGACTCACAGACCGCCGCCAACCGGACGGTAGCCCTGCCGAACAGCTCAGTGAACTACATCCGCAACTCGGTCAAGGCCACTGTGGATGCCTATGACGGTTCCGTGACGCTGTACGCCTGGGACGACCAGGATCCGGTACTGAAAGCCTGGCAGAAGATCTTCCCGACGTCGGTGAAGCCGTATTCGGAGATGTCCGGTGCGCTCATGAGCCACGTGCGGTATCCGGAGGACCTGTTCAAGGTCCAACGCGAGCTTCTCGGCCGCTACCACGTGACCAACCCGGACAGCTTCTACACCAACATTGACGCCTGGTCCGTTCCCAACGACCCCACCGTCAAGGACGAAGTCAAACAGCCGCCCTACTACATGTCACTGAAGATGCCCGACCAGGACAAGCCGGCGTTCCAGCTGACCTCGTCGTTCATCCCGCAGGTGGTCAACGGCAACGCCCGCAACGTGCTCTACGGCTTCCTGGCCGCAGACTCCGACGCCGGCAACCAGAAGGGCGTCAAGGCGGACAGCTACGGCCAGCTCAGGCTGCTGCAGATCCCGCCGGAAACCCAGGTACCCGGCCCCGGCCAGGCGCAGAACAAGTTCAACTCCGACCCCACCGTCTCGCAGGCCCTCAACCTGCTGCGCCAGGGTGCGTCGGCGGTGCTCAACGGCAACCTTCTGACCCTGCCTGTCGGCGGCGGTATGGCGTACGTCCAGCCCGTGTATCTGCGGTCCACGGGTGAAACCTCCTACCCGACGCTGCAGCGGGTCCTGGTGGCCTTCGGCGACAAGATCGGGTTCGCGCCCACGCTGGACGAGGCGTTGAACCAGCTGTTCGGCGGAAATTCGGGGGCCGCGGCAGGAGACTCGGCGAACAAGGGACAAACGCCGGCCGCGCCAGGGGGTGCAACACCGCCGCCTGGCACCACCGACGCGAAGGCGGACCTGAAGGCCGCCCTGGACGAGGCCAATGCCGCGATCAAGGCCGGCCAGGACGCCCTCGCGAAGGGCGACTTCGCGGCCTATGGCGAGCAGCAAAAGAAGCTGAACGCTGCCTTGCAGAAGGCGCTCGAGGCCGAAGCAAAGCTGGAAACCCCGGCGGCACCGGCGGGCACCGCCACACCTTCGCCCACACCGTCGGCCACACCGTCGGCGACACCGTCGGCGACGGCGGGCGGCTAACGCTGCGCTAGCAACCAACGTTGAGCCAGGGCCACGCACAGGCTGTGCGCGGTCGACAGGCCGGGTTTGTCCTCTCCGGAGAGGCAAGCCCGGCCTGTGGCGTCGACGGGCCCGCCTCGGTCTGCTCCGCGCCGGGGCCCCAGCGGGGCGGGCCGGAAGCCCGCGGGCAGCGAGATGCACATCACGCCACCTCGATTTGGCCTCAAGTTCACCGGCAGGTAGAGTTGATCTTGCGACGCGGGGTGGAGCAGTTCGGTAGCTCGCTGGGCTCATAACCCAGAGGTCACAGGTTCAAATCCTGTCCCCGCAACTGGAGAAAAGGTCCGGAACACTGGAAACAGTGTTCCGGACCTTTTGCTTTAAGCCCTTGGGGGCGGCCCGGAAACGGCCCCTGGCCTCGCCGGCGGATGCGGTCCGGGGGCACTTTGACACGGACACGCCGCGGACACCGGACCCGAGGGCTGAAATCGAGTCCAAAGGCGCCCCGGACAGTGAACGGCGGTGTCCGGAATTCCCTTCGATGCGGGGTGGACGCAACGTCTGCTGAGCGGTTGTTCGGAGCCGTCTTTGGCTGGTGTCTCCCATACACACGTTTTGTCCTAAAACCCCGGAAACCCTGGACCGACACAGTGGAACTGGACCCGGACACGGACGCGGACGCGACCGCAAGCGTCCTGGACGGGACCGGGTTTGGGGCCGTGGTCAGGGCGGCACGGAAACTAGGGTAGAGTTGATCAAGCGACGCGGGGTGGAGCAGTTCGGTAGCTCGCTGGGCTCATAACCCAGAGGTCACAGGTTCAAATCCTGTCCCCGCAACTGGAGAAAAGGTCCGGAACACTGGAAACAGTGTTCCGGACCTTTTGCTTTGAGCTCTCGGTGGCAGCCCTCTGCGAGCGGCGCCACCCGGTCCTCAGCCGTCCTTGAGCCGCTGATACGTCGCCAGCGCCCGCGCCCGGGACTCGCCAAGGTCCACGATCGGTGCCGGGTAGCCGGTGATGGCGCTGTCGGCCTTCCAAGGCTCGTGGACGGCCTTGTCGTCCAGCACGGCGAGCTCAGGGATGTACTCGCGCAGGTACCGCCCGGCAGCGTCGAACTTTTTGCTCTGCGTGATCGGGTTGAAGATCCGGAAATACGGCGAGGCGTCGGCCCCCGAGCCGGCGACCCACTGCCAGTTGGCCGGGTTGCTCGCGGCATCGGCGTCTACCAGCGTGTCCCAGAACCAGGCCTCGCCCAGCCGCCAGTCGGCCAGCAGGTTCTTCACCAGGAAGGACGCGGCCGCCATCCGCACGCGGTTGTGCATCCAGCCGGTCTGCCAGAGCTGGCGCATGCCCGCGTCCACCATCGGGTAGCCCGTGCGGCCCTGCTGCCAGGCCTCGAGCTCGTCACCTGACGCCGGCTGCCACTCGAAGCGGTCGAATTCCGGCCGGTAGTTCCGTGTCGCCAGATCCGGATTCTCGTACAGCAGCTGCCAGCAGAATTCCCGCCAGCCAAGTTCGGAACGGAAGATCCCGACGTCGGCCGGCGCCCCCGGCGCAAAGCTGTGCCGCAGCGCGTGCCAGATCCGGAAAGGGCTGATTTCGCCAAAGCGCAGATGCGGGGAGAGCCGGCTGGTACCTTCGACGCCCGGGACGTCGCGGCCGGTGCCGTATTCCGCCGCCGGGCCGTCCACAAAATCCTCGAGGCGGCTGAGAGCGCCGGCTTCTCCCGGTGTCCAGGTCCCGGCCAGCCCGGAGCTCCAGTCGGGGTCACGGGGGAGCAGGCCCCAGGCCTCAAGCGTTTCGCTAGCCGGAAGGCCGCCGCTGCGGGTGCGTGCCGGGGCCGGCAGCCGGTCCGGGGCCGCCAGCGGCTGCCGGGGCTCGGCACCGGCCAGGCAGGCCTTCCAGAACGGCGTGAAGACCTTGTAGGGCCCCCCGCTGCCGGTGCGCACGGTCCACGGCTCGAACATGAGGTTTGCCTGGAAGCTCGTGGCGCTGAGGCCCTCCCCGGTGGCCCAGCTCTTCAGGCCGGCGTCGACGGCGCGTTCAGGGCCGCCGTAGCGGCGGTTCCACAGCAGGGTGTCTGCCGACGTTTCCACCGCGAGGTCCTGGATGATCCGGGCGGCCGGGCCGCGGCGGAGCACCAGCCGCGAGCCCGTGGCCTCCAGCGCGGCGGCCAGCCCGGCCAGGGAATGGTGGAGCCACCACTTCACCGCGCCGCCCAGGGGCCGGATGCCGGGCGACTCCTCGTCCAGGACATAGACGACGGTCAGGGGTAGGTGCAGCGCAGCGGCCTCCGCCAGTGCCGGATTGTCATCCAGCCGGAGGTCGTCACGGAGCCAGACAAGGGTCGCAGACATGGATCCACGGTACACGCGCGGCCGCCGGCCGGCCGCCGGTACGGCGAAATACAGGGAAAATGCAGGGCACAACAAAGGCCGGGCTCCGGCGGGCGATCCTGAGTTGTCAGGCTCACCCGCCGGAGTCCGGCCCTGGGTCCGGACCTTGCATCTGAAGGGTGCATCTTGTCCGGCGGAAGCTGCCGGACGGGCGGGTCAGAGCTTGTCGAAGTCGGCCTCGTCTACCGTGGAACCGGAATCCTCTTTCCGTTCGCCGGTGCCGATTGCGGCGGGGGAGCCGCCGGACTTCAGCGCTGCCAGCCGGGCTTCGATCTCGGTCTGCTCGCCAAGATCTTCCAGCGAATTGAACTGGGCGTCCAGGCTCGACTCGGCGAGCTCCTGCTGGCCGCGGACCTTGGCTTCCTCGCGGCGGATCTTCTGTTCGAAGCGGCCCACCTCGGAGGTGGGGTCCATGATGTTGATGCTCTTGAGGGCGTCGTGGACCTGGCTCTGGGCCGCCACGGTCTTGGACCGGGCCACCAGCTCATTGCGCTTGCTGGTCAGTTCGTTGAGCTTGCCCTTCATCTGGTCAAGGCCGTGCTTGAGCTTGTCCACCACCTCGGTCTGGGACGCGATGCTCGGCTCGGCGGCCCTGGCCTCGTTCTCGGAGCCCATCTGGCGCTGCAGTGCAACCTTGGCCAGGTTGTCGAACTTCTCGGCATCGCCGACGTCGCCCTTGGCCCGGTATTCGTCGGCCTTGCGCGACGCGGCGAGGGCCTTTTTGCCCCAGTCCTGGGCGTTGCGGACGTCCTCGTTGTAGTCGTCCTGGAGCATGCGCAGGTTGCCGATGGTCTGGGCCACGGCGGACTCCGCCTCCGCGATGTTGTTCGTGTAGTCACGGACCATCTGGTCCAGCATTTTCTGCGGATCCTCGGCCTGGTCCAGCAGCGAATTGATGTTTGCCTTCGCCAGCTGCGCCATGCGGCCGAAAATGGACTGCTTAACCATGGTGTTACCTTTCGTCCTGCTCCGTTGTCTCACTGATTCCAGTGATCGATGATGTATCGCATCTATCCGCTGTCCGGTCCGTTGCGGCCGGCGCGTGGTCTGTACTGTTTCCCGTCACCGTTTCCCGTCCGGGGGCCAACAGGCTAGAAACTTCCGGAGTCTCCGCCACCGAAGTCTCCGCCGCCGCCAAAGTCGCCGCCACCCCAGCCGCCGCCGGAATCGTCGCCGCCCCAGCTGCCGCCGCCGCCGCCCCAGCCTCCGCCGCCCCCGCCGTGGAGGATCGAGTTGATGAGGATTCCGCCAAGGATCGCGCCGCCGAGCCCGCCTCCGCCGCTGCCGCCGAACATCCCGCCCCGGCCGTAGCCCTGGCCTTGGTTGGCGTAACCGCCGAACTGGTCGACGTCGGACTGGGCCAGCTGCGCGGACTGTGCCGCCAGCGCGTAGGCCTGCTGCGCGTACTGCAAAGCCGTGACGGGGTCGGTGCGGGAGATGGAGAGCGCATAGTCCAGGTTCCGCTGGGCTTCCGCCAGGCGTGTGCGGGCATCGGTGCCCACGCCTCCGCGGCGGGCGGTGATGTAGTCCGACGTCGCGCTGATCTGGGCCTGGGCCGACATGATGCTCTGCTGCAGTGAGGCCTGGGCCCGGCGCGCCTGATCCTGCTGGTCGCGGATCCCACTCAGGGACTGGTCGAGTGTCTGGTGCGCCGTGACCACCCGTTCCAGCGTCGCGATCGGATCAATCTTGCCGCCCTGGATTTCCGCCTTGACCTGGGCAAGCGCGGCTTCCGCCGCGGCCACGGGGCCGGCAAGTTCCGGATGGGCGCCGGACTGGATCATCGCCTTCGCCTGCGCCAGGTCCTGGGCGGTATCAACGACGGCGGACTCCAGGCCGCTGCGTGCCTCGTCGAGGCTGCCGGCCACCTTCGTGATGGCGCCAATCAGCACGTTCGTCTGGTGCAGGCTTTCCTCGGCGGCGCGGACGGCGACCGCGGCTAGGCTGCTCTCGCCCGCGGCGAGCTTTTCCTGCGCCGCCGTGGAGGCGTTCTGTACGAATTTGAGGCGTTCCTTGGCCTGTTTGATGTTGTCCGCCACCTGGACCAGGGCGCTCTCGGCGTACTTGGCGCGCAGATCGGTCAGGGACTGTTCGGCGCTGGCTAGCTTTGCCTCGGCGTCCGCGGCGCCTGCGCCGACGGCGGCGAGGGCCTGCGGGGCGTTCTTCTCCAGCTCCCGGAGCGAATCGAAATCAGCCTTCTGTTCCTGCAGCGATGCCAGCGCGGCTTCGGAGCGGCCGATGATTTCAACCAGCCAGCTCCGTTGCTGCTCCTCGGTATCGGGAATGTGGTCGTCGAGCTGCTGCTGCAGCTTGAACGACTCCGTCATGTGGCCCTTGGCCTCCTGCAGCGCTTTGGTGAAATTGCCCACCGCGGAGTCTCCGTATTGGGCCTGGGCGAAGCCCAGTTCCTGCTCGCTGGACTTGATGGCGTCGTCGGCCTCGATCAGCAGCGAATCGCTCTTGCGCCGCAGCTCCGCCACGCTGAGCCCGGCCAGCGGGTCCGGCTGCGAGCCTTGGGCCCCGGCTGACGCCCCCGAAGTTTGCAGAGCCTTCTTCCGGCGGTTGCGGAGGTACAGGTACGCTCCCGCTCCCCCCACAGCCACGACGCCGACTCCCACGAGGACGGCGCTGCCCGCTCCGGCGCCGGAGGGCACCGTTCCGCTGCCGCCGCCCGCCGCGTCGCCCACCGCGGCGGCCGTATCAATGGCCGCCTGCGCGAAGTCGCGCTTCCCGCCGGCCAGGTTGGGCACGATGGCGTTCTGGACGATGTTGGACGTCTTGGAGTAGATCGGGCTGGCCTTGGCGGGGGAGAAGTAGTAGTGCCCGTCGTCGGACATGGTGAGGATGACGTCGGCCTTGCCCATGCCCTTGTTGGTCGCGACGGCCTGGGCCCACGCCTCGGGGGCGGCCGGATTCTCGAATGTCTTCGCCGTGATGACGTAGAGGTTGTACTTGTGGTCCTTCAGGAGCTTCTGGATGGCGTCCTGGACCTCGGCCTTGCGGCTCCCGAGCACGTTGGCGCTGTCCACGATGTTCTGCCCGGACGGAATGGTTACCGGATCTTCGGCGAGCGCCGGAGCGGCGGGAAGCGCCAGCAGTCCGACGACGCCGAGAACGGCGAGGAGACGTTTATAGGTAGACCGCATGTGCAACCCTTCAGCACTTCTGCAACCAGTTCGGGACGAACCGGTCGTCACAGAATGCAGCAGCGCCCCCACGCAGATGTAAAGCCGCAGGTCGCTGTGGCGATTCCATTTGATTCTATGGTGCACCCAAAAGGCAGTCCACCTAGGGGAATATGCCACCAGCGAAACGGGCTTAAACTGGGAAACACGGGCCCGCAGGCCGCAAACTGTCCGTTCAGGAACCTCCCAGCAAATGTCCGCTCTAGTGTCAGCCGGAGCGTTCATAGTTATAGGCAGACGAGGACGAAAGGAAGTCTCATGACTGAGAACCCAGTGCCGGGTGTGTCACCGGAGCCGACACAACAGAACCAGGAACCGGCGGGAGTGCAGGAGGGCTCGCCGGAGCAGCCGCATGCCGGCCGCACGCCTGAGGCGGCACCGGGAAGCCCGGCACCGGGAAGCCCGGCATCCGAAAGCACGGCGTCCGGAAGCCCAGTATCCGGAAGCCCGGCGCCCGAGAACCCGACCCTCCGGTTGGACCGCGCCGAGGACGGCGCGCCGCGTCCGGTCTACCAGCAGCAGCCCTCCGCCGCGGACACCCAGCAGATAGGCGCTCCGGCCCAGCACGCAGGCCCGTACGGCGGATCCCCCCAGCCGGGCCAGGGCCAGCCCGCCCAGCCCGGCCACCCGCCCTACGGCCAGTCCCAGTATGGCCAGCCGCAGCAAGCCCAGTATGGCCAGTCCCAGTACGGCAGCGCCCCTTACGGTGCCCACTCCGGCGGCCAGCCGCCGTCGGGTCCGTCCTACCCGTCCGGCTCGAGCTTTGCGAACGACCCCGCGCACGCACCCAAGCGCAAGGCGGCGTTCGGCGTCCCGACCCTTGTCGCCAGCATCGTGGCCGCCGGCCTGATCGGCGGCGGCGTGGTGGCCGGCAGCAACGCGCTGCTGATCGACCGTTCCTCCACGGCCGCCTCGAGCAACACGACCCAGGCCGGCCCGGTGATTGTCAATAACAGGGAAGACGTCAACGCCATCACCGCTGCCGCCCTCAAGGCTTCCCCCAGCGTGGTGACCATCAAGGCAACCAGCGGAAGCGACGGCGGTACCGGCAGCGGGATCATCCTCGACACCCAGGGCCACGTGCTGACCAACACCCACGTGGTGACCCTCGACGGCAAGGCCGCGAACGCCACCATGGAGGTCCGGACGAGCGACGGCAAGGTCTACTCCGCGAAGATCGTCGGTACCGACCCGCTGTCCGACCTCGCCGTGATCAAGATCGACAACCCCTCGGGACTAGTCCCGGCAACGCTCGGTGACTCGGGCAAGCTGAACGTCGGCGACACCGCCGTCGCCATCGGATCGCCGCTGGGACTCACCGGGACAGTCACGGACGGCATCGTTTCGACGCTGAACCGGACCATCAGTGTGGCATCCTCGGCTGCGCCGAAGGACGGTGCGGACAACTCCCAGGGCGGGGACCAGGGCTTCCAGTTCGCGCCCCCCGGCGGCGGCGAGACCCCGAGTACGGCGGATCAGGGATCCATCTCGATCAACGTCATCCAGACGGACGCGGCCATTAACCCGGGCAACTCCGGCGGCGCGCTGGTGAACACCAAGGGCGAAATCATCGGTGTCAACGTCGCGATCGCCTCCGCCGGCGGCGACGCGGCCAGCGGAAGCAGCAGCGGCAACATCGGCGTGGGCTTCAGCATCCCCATCAACAACGCCAAGCGCGTCGCCCAGGAGATCATCAGCAGCGGCAAGGCCACACACGGGCAGTTCGGCGTCAGCGTGAAGCCCAAGGCCGCAGGCTCGTCCTCCTCCGGGTTCTCGGTGGGCGCGGAGGTCGCGACCGTCGAGTCCGGCTCGGCCGCAGACAAGGCCGGCATCAAGGTTGGCGACGTCGTGACCAAGTTCCAGAATCTGACCATCAGCGATCCCAACCAGCTGACCGCGGCCGTGCGGGAACAAGCCGCCGGGGCCACGGTCAAGGTGACGGTGCTGCGCGGCGGCCAGCTCAAGGACGTCGACGTGACTCTCGGAACCGCAGCAGAGCAGTAACAAACAGCGCAGTAACCAAACAGAGCACTAACAAAACAGCGCATTAGCGAGTCAGCGCAGCAGCAGGAAGGCCGGGCGGCACCGAAAGGTGCGGCCCGGCCTTGTCTGTTCCGTGCCAGTTCACTGACACAGGCGTTAACCCTGGCCGCGCTGCCCGGCGGCTATATGGTTAGCTAGGAACAGCCCGGCTGCCGGGCGTTCCGTGGCCATGACCCCGTCAGGGGCGGCTGTCCACCCGCATGGAAGGCTGCTGTAGACACAGTGGAAGAAACTCTGAAAATCATTGTGCTGGTCAAGCACGTCCCGGATGCGCAGTTCGACCGCCACCTCACCGGTGCGGCCAACACGGTGGACCGCTCCGAAAGCATCCTGTCCGAACTGGATGAATACGCCCTGGAAGCGGCGCTGCAGCTGACCGAGGCCCGCGGCGGGGAAGCGGCCGGCAACAAGGTCATCGCCTTGAGCATGGGGCCGGCCGGGGCAGTCAATGCGGTGAAGAAGTCCCTCCAGATCGGCGCCACGGAAGGCGTGCACCTCAGCGATGAGGCCCTGGCCGGTTCTGATGCCGCGGCCACGTCGCTGGCGCTGGCCGCCGCGATCCGCCACCTGGGCGCAGACGTCCCCGCGGACCTCATCCTCACCGGCATGTCCTCCACGGACGGCGAGACCTCGCTGGTCCCGGCACAGCTCGCTGAGCGGCTGGGCCTCCCGCAGGTAACTTTTGCCGCGTCGCTGGAGCTCGACGCCGGCAAGCTCACCGCCCGCCGCGACGGCGACACGCACGCGGACACCATTGAGGCCGGACTGCCGGCCGTCGTTTCCGTCACCGACCAGATCAATGATCCGCGGTACCCCAACTTCAAGGGCATCATGGCGGCCAAGAAGAAAACCGTCACCACCCTGAGCCTTGCCGACATCGGCGTCGATCCGGCCCAGGTGGGCAAGTCCGGTTCCTGGACCGTTGTCGAGACCGCAGAGGCCCGCCCGCCGCGCACGGCCGGCACCATCATCACCGACGAAGGCGACGCCGGCATCCAGCTGGTCGAGTTCCTGGCCGCCCAGAAGCTGCTCTAAAGGGGATTATCCGAACATGGCAAAAGTACTCGTTTTCATCGACAACCCCGGTGCGGCGCTAAAGAAGTCGAGCCTGGAACTGCTCACGATCGCCCGCTCCCTGGGCGAGACCGTCGCCGCCGTCAACGGCGAACTGCACGACGACGCCGCCTCGACCCTGGCCGCCTACGGCACCGGGGCACTGTACCGCCCGTCCGCCGCAGACCTCGATGACTACCTCGTTGGACCCAAGGCGGCCTTCCTGGCCGCGGCCGTCGACGCCGCCGGGGCGGGCGTGGTCCTGACCGAGAACTCGGCTGAGGGCAAAGAAATCGCCGCCCGGCTCGGCATCAGGCTCGGCGCCGGCGTCATCACCGACGTCGTGGCCGTGGACCCCGACGGAACGGCACACAAGTCCGTGCTGGCCGGGTCCTACACCACCACGGCGAAAGCCACGACACCCGTTTCCGTGCTGACCGTGAAGCCCAACAGCATCACGCCCGAGCCCGCGGTAACCGCCACTGCGCCCGAGAGCATCACTGTCCAGGTCCCTGATGTGACGGCGGCCGCCGCCCGGGTCACGGCGCGCACCGAAAAGCCCGCCAGCGGACGCCCCGATCTGACCGAGGCCCGGATCGTCGTGGCCGGCGGCCGCGGCGTGGACGGCAACTTTGGTCCGCTGGAGGAACTCGCCGACGCCCTCGGCGCGGCCATCGGCGCCTCGCGGGCCGCCACGGACGCCGGCTGGATCGGCCACGATGCGCAGATCGGCCAGACCGGAAAAACCGTCTCGCCCCAGCTCTACATCTCCGCGGGCATTTCCGGTGCCATCCAGCAGAAAGCCGGCATGCAGACCGCCAAGGTGATCGTGGCCGTGAACAAGGACGCCGAATCGCCGGTTTTCGAGATCGCGGACTTCGGCATTGTGGGCGACCTCTTCCAGGTCCTGCCGCAGGCAACCGCCGAAATCAAGAAACGCAAAGGCTGACAGCATGAGCACCACCGCCGTCCCGGCACAAAGCCCGTTCGACCCGGAGACCTCCCGGATCGAGCGGGTGCTTTGTTTCACGGCCCACCCCGACGACATCGATTTCGGCGCCGCCGGCACGGTTGCAGCATGGACCGCCGCCGGAGTCCAGGTCAGCTACTGCATCATGACCGACGGCGATGCCGGCGGCTTTGATCCGGCGCAGCGCGAGGAAATCGTGCGGCTGCGCGTTGAGGAGCAGCAGCGCGCCGCCGCCCTGGTCGGCGTCACGGACATCCACTACCTGCACCAGCGTGACGGCTACCTCGAACCCTCGCATGAGGTGATGCGCGAGGTGGTGCGCCTGATCCGGCAGCTCCGGCCCGACGTCGTGGTGTCCATGCATCCGGAACGCAACTGGAACCGGATCCAGAAGAGCCATCCKGACCACCTGGCCGTGGGSGAGGCSGTGACCCGTGCCGTGTATCCCGCGCTGGAAAACCCTTTCGCGTACCCCGAACTGGCCGAGTCCGGGCTGGAGGCCTACAAATTGCCCTGGTTGTGGCTCTTCGCCGGGCCGGAAGAGCGCGAAAACCACTTCGTGGACGTCACAGAGCACGTGGAGAGCAAACTGGCTGCCATCCACATCCACGTCAGCCAGCACCCCGACGTCGAGGCCATGGAGCGCACGGTCCGCGGCCTCATGCTCGGCACCGGGGCCCGCGCCGGGCTTCCCGCCGGCCGCAGCGCCGAGGCCTTCCATGTCGTAACAGTCAACGGCCAGGGGACCATCGCCGGTTTCTAGTGTTGCCGCAGCACAACCTCTGCCATAAGCTGGCCTCTGTTTAAATCATATTTATTTGATGGAAGGCAGACTTTGATGGCGAAGACTGCGCAACACCCCGTTCTTGTGATCATGGGCGTCTCCGGATCCGGCAAATCAACTGTCGCGGGACTTCTCGCCGGCAGGCTGGGCTGGGACCTGGCCGAGGGCGACGACCTGCACCCCGAATCAAACGTGGCAAAGATGCACGCAGGACAGCCGCTGACCGACGAGGACCGGTGGCCCTGGCTCGAAAGCATTGCCGACTGGATCCGGGCCCACACCGAGGCCGGGAATCCCGGTGTCGTGACGTGTTCGGCGCTGAAGAAGCGCTACCGGGACATTCTGCGCGGCGAAGGGGTGGTCTTCGTGTTCCTCGAGGGATCACGGGACAAGATCTCCGACCGGCTGGCGTCCCGTCACGGACACTTCATGCCCCCGGCCCTGCTGGAGTCCCAGTTCGACGCGCTCGAAGCGCCTACCCCGGACGAAAACTTCATTTCCCTGTCCGTCTCCGCAACGCCGGCGGAAGAAGCACAGGAAATCATCACCCGACTTAATCTCGACGCCGCCGACGCCAGGCCCTGAGCCTTCCCGCGTTCCGCCGCCACCAAGGAATTTTTTGTGAACTCACTGATAGAAATGCAGCTTCCGGCTGCCGTTGAGGCCGCGTCCGGCGTCAACACCCAACTACTGCTCATCGCGGGCCTGGGCATCGCCCTGCTCGTGGTGCTGATCGCCAAATTCAAGTTCCACCCCTTCCTGGCCCTGATTCTGGGGTCCGGATTCGTCGGCCTCGCCGCGGGCGTGGAACCGGCCAAGGTGATCATCAACTTCGAGGACGGCGTGGGCGGCGTCCTGAAGGAAGTCGGCCTGCTGGTCGCGCTCGGCGCGATGCTGGGCAAGCTGCTCGCCGACTCCGGCGGTGCCAACCGGGTGGTCGACACCCTCCTGGCCAAGGCCACCGGAAACAAGCTGGTCTGGGCCATCACGCTGGTCGCCGTGATCATCGGCCTGCCGATGTTCTTCGAGATCGGGCTCGTCCTGCTGCTGCCGGTGATCGTCCTGGTCACGCAGCGCTCGAAAATGCCGCTGATGCGCATCGCCATCCCGGCGCTGGCCGGCCTGTCCGTGCTGCACGGGCTGGTGCCGCCGCACCCGGGACCGCTGATCGCCATCAGTGCCGTCAAGGCGGAACTGGGCACCACCCTGGCCCTCGGCATCCTCGTTGCCATCCCCACGGTGATTATCTGCGGCCCGCTCTTCTCCCGCCTGGCAGCCCGGTGGGTGCCGGTGGGCGCCCCCGCCGTCGCCGGCGGCGTCGACACCGTGCACGGTGCGGACATGGAGGGCGTCAAGCGCCCGCCGAGTTTCCCCGTCACGCTGATGACCATCCTCTTCCCGGTGGTCCTCATGCTGCTCAGGGCCGTAGTGGACGTCATCTGGCCAGACCCCCTGACGGCCCCGGCCATCCGGATGTTCTTCGACTTCGTCGGACAGCCGCTGGTGGCGATGACCCTGGCCGTCCTGCTGGCCATGGTGACCTTTGGCTACGCCGTGGGCCTCAACGGCGCCAGGATTACGAGCAAGATCGCCGCCAGCCTGGGCCCGATCGCGGGGATCATCCTGATCGTCGGCGCCGGCGGCGGCTTCAAGCAGACGCTGATTGGTGCCGGCGTGGGTGACTCCGTGAAGGCTTGGGCCGAGGGGACCAACATGTCAGTCCTGGTGCTCGGCTTCATCGTGGCCGTTGCCCTGCGCCTGGCGACAGGCTCCGCCACCGTCGCCACCGTGACGGCCGCCGGCATCGTGGCACCGCTCGCCAGTTCGCTCACGCCGACGCACGCCGCGCTGCTGGCCCTCGCGATCGGCGCAGGCTCGCTGTTCTTCTCGCACGTCAACGACGCCGGATTCTGGCTCGTCAAGGAGCTGTTCGGACTTACCGTGGGCCAGACGTTCAAGACCTGGACCGTCATGGAAACGCTGATCTCCGTGGTGAGCTTCGGCCTGGTCATGCTGCTCTCGCTGGTCATTTAGCCAGGCTCAACGCAGGAAGCCGCCCGGGGCTTGACTCCTTTGGAAGGAGTCAARCCCCGGGCGGCTTCTCTATATCCTTTTGAGCGCCCAGGTCCTGGGGGCTCTTGTGTTCTGCGGGTGTCTAGGCGTCCAGCGGCGCGGCGGCGACGGTCGGCAGGGTTGGCGACGCGGACCCGCCTTCGGGTTCCACGGTGATGCCCAGCGCGGCGGCGGAGCCGATGCCCTTGACCACCGCGGGCTTGGACAGGGCTTCAGCGTCCATGAGGCCCTGCGAGACCGGGGCCGAGCCGTCCTTGGGGATCAGCCACATCTGGTAGACCTTGCCGGCCGGCGGAGCGGGGACGCCGTTCATTTTGACGACGGCGGCGTCCTTGGACGGGGAAATCGACACGGTGGCGGTACCGCCGCCGCTGACGTCGACGGTGGCCTGGCGGACGTCGCTGGCCTGCATGACCTGGTTCAGCGGATCATTCTGGTTGGCCACGTACGCGCCCACCCCCACGCCGCCCAGGGCGATCACGGCTGCAGCGGCGACGCCGATCAGCCAGTTCCGCATGCCCTGCGGGCGGCGGCGTTCCTCCCGGCGCTGGCGGGCCGCGCCGAGCTCGTCAGTGGCCGGCATTGCTGAGCTGTCGCGTGCCGGATGCGGCAGCACCGGCGTCGTTTGCGGACCCGTGTCGGGCAGGGGCACTGCCGTGGGGGACGGCGTGGCCGTCTGCGCCGGCAAGGATGACATGATCCGGTCCAGCAGCCCGGGCGGAGGCTCTTCCTCGGCGGTGAAGCTGGTGGCCAGGGTCTCCCGGGCCTGCCGGACGCGCTCATTGAAGGCGTCCCGGTCTGCCGCCGGCGCGGAGGCGAGGAACTGCTCGATCGCAGCGCGTTCGGCGTCGTCCACGGCGTTGAGGGCGTAGACCTCGGCAAGGTCCACGACGCGGCCGGACGACAGGTCGGTGGCGATCTCGGCGGTGAAGCCGCCGGGGAGGCGGGTGTTGTTCTCAGGTGCGTTCATGTCGGTCAATTCAGCTCACCCCCAAGCATGTCTTCAGTCGGATGAGTCCATCGCGGATGCGGGACTTGATGGTAGGTACCGCGGCATTCAGCCGCTCGGCCACTTCCCGGTAGGTGAGGCCGCCGTAGTATGCCAGCCGGACGGACTCCTGCTGCGTATCGGTCAGCGTCTCCATGCACCGGACCACGGCCTCGGCCTCAAGCCGGCTGCCGACTTCGTCCGAGACGGAATCGTGGTCGATCTCCTGGCTGCTGGCACCGTATTTGGCTTCGCGGTCCGTGGCGGACTGCGAGGACCGGACCTTGTCAACGGCGCGGCGGTGCGAGATGGTCATGAGCCACGCGAGCGGACTGCCGGCGGCGGGATTGAATTTGGCGGCGTTCTGCCACACCTGCAGGAAGACTTCCTGGGTGGTGTCCTCACTGAGTTCGGTATCGATCAGGACCCGGCGTGCCATGCCGAAGACGCGCCTGGAGGTGAGGCTGTAAAACTCCGCGAACGCTGCCTGGTCGCCCTGGGCAATCAGCGCCAGCAGGCTGCCGAGCCGGCCGTTGATGTCGGCTGAGGTACCCGCCGGTGCGGCGGCCTCGGGGTTCGGGGCATTCGGAGTTTCCATCACTCCCAAGCATAGGGCGCCTGCCGGCCAACGCGGGCCACTCGGTGCGGCATGCGGCGAGGGGCCGGCTCCTGCCACACGGGCAGAGAATCTATCCAGACGTACTGTTCTCACCCGCCGCTCCTCGCTCCCTTCCGTTTCTCCCATGATGCTCGGTCGACACAATGCTGAGTGGGCGGTTTCAGTGTCCGCCTTCAGAAGTGATTCGGCGCGGCCCGGCACCCGGATGGGCGCGATGCGCGGGAATTCTTTCCCGCGGGCTCCCTAGGGGGCCGCCGGTCCTGCCGGGCCTGCACGGCGGACCGCTACAGCTTGGCCCCTGCGAACCCGTTCTGGCGCCACGCCTCGTAGACGGCGATGGACGCCGCGTTGGCCAGGTTCAGCGACCGGAGGGCTGGCAGCATCGGCAGGCGGACGCGGGACGTCACCCGGGGACTGTGCTTGACTTCCTCGGGCAAACCCACGGATTCAGGACCAAACAGGAGGACGTCGCCGGCGCGGTAGCGGATGTCTGTGTACGTGGTCTCGCCGTCGGAGGTGAAGGCAAATACGCGCTCCGGGTCCAGCGCGGCCCACGCTGCGTCGATGTCCGGGTGGACGGTCACGACCGCGAGGTCGTGGTAGTCCAGGCCCGCCCGTTTGAGCTTGGCGTCGGAAAAGTCAAAGCCCAGGGGCTCCACCAGATGCAGTTCGGCGCCCGTGATGGCAGCCAGCCTGATGGCGTTTCCCGTATTGCCGGGGATTTCGGGGGTGTGGAAGAGGATGCGGAACACCTTCCCATCCTAGCGAGCCGCCGGCGTCAAACGCGCCGCGGGCCTTCCGCCCCGGGGCGCAGGGGAGCGCCCGGGCGGAATCTAGTGCATTCCGCGCAACAGGCGGGCCAGCACGGGAACGTTGACGGTGTTGGGTGCCGGACCAGAGCCGAGGAACAGCTTGAGGCCACGGGCCAGGCCCGCGGCGTTGACCACCTCGACAAGGCCCGAATTTTCCCCGTACCCGCTGCCCTGGCCGCCGGGTGCGCGGCGGTGCCGGTCGATGACCGGTTGATGCAGATTGCCGTCCGTGCTGTGGACAACAATCCAGCCGGTGACATTGAGCTCGGGAAATATGTCCTGCATCCGGCGCACGACGTGGGCCAGTTGGGGCGGGGCGACGGAGCGTCCGCCGTGTGTCAACGTGCTGCCGTTCCACGCATAGGCGCCGGGCGGCAGCAGCATGGATCCGACAATCGCGAGCCGGTACCCGGCAAGGACCGCGTGGTCGATGTGGCTGTTGTCCGCGGGGGACTGCAGCCCGTTGACGAGGCGGGCTGCCGGGATAGTGGTCAGGATCTGCCTGCTGATGAGCTGCACGGTGCGCATCTCGCGCTGGATCCGGGCCTCGGCTCCGAAGATCCCGCGCTTGCGGGGCATACCGTGGACCTGCTGTCGCGCGACGCCGACGGGAATGAGCGGCACCGCCGTCCCGCCGTCAAACTGCTCGAACGGGGGAACATAGACGGGCGCGTCTGCGGCCGTATTCCGCGGCGTGTTCGGCCGGCGCACGTTGGCTGAGGCCCGGCTGCCCGCGGCCGGTGCGTCGAAGTGGGCGCCCTCGTCGCCGGCGGGGGACGCATACGCGCCGCCGGACGCACTGCCGTAGGAGCGGTCATAGTCCGCGCGGCGCTTGGCGTCAATGAGCGTCTCGTACGCGAGGGTGACGCGCCGAAACGCTGCAGGATCGCCGCCGTGGTCCGGGTGGGCGCTCCGGGCGGCCTTGCGGTACGCCACTTTGATTTCCTTCTCCGTCGCCGTCACGGGGATCCCGAGGACCTGGTAATGCGAGCTGCTGCCCTGCGTCAAACAGAGATCCTTTTCCTTGATGGTGCCGGCGTTGGGAAATGCCGGACCGTTCGTGGGCGTCCGGCGTGCCCAGTTTAACCGGCTGGAGGAATAACGACTGCGCCTGCAGGGATGGTTCCCGGCGGCTGGCATAATTCAGCGCATGCTGATCGCCGTCGCCGTCAACCCGCGCGCATCCTTTGGCCGGGGGCGGCACGCCGGGAAGGAAGCGGCGGCGCACTTCCGTGGAGCCGGGGCGGAGGTCCTGCTGCTGTGCGCGGACAGCTATGCCGGGCTCGCGCAGGCCGTTGAGGATGCGCTGGAATCGGGTGTGGATGCCCTCATGATGGTGGGCGGCGACGGCATGGTCCACCTCGGGCTCAACGCGATTGCCGGTGCCGGTGCCAGTGACGGCCGTCGGATTCCGCTGGGCATCATTCCCACCGGGACAGGCAACGATACGGCCCGGGCGCTGGGCCTGCCGCTGCACAACCTCCCGGCGGCCTGCGAACGGGCGCTGGCGGCTTTGGCCGACGGCGGGCGGATGATCGACGCCGGCAGGATCACCGCTGGAGGAACCTCCCGCTGGTTCGCGGGCGTGGTCTCGGCCGGGTTCGATGCCGCCGTCAATGACCGGGCCAATGACTGGCGTTGGCCACGCGGCAAGATCCGCTACCAGCTCGCCATGCTTCGCGAACTGGCGTCGTTCCGGGCCATCAATTACACGGTGACAGCAGACGGCGAGCGGTGGGAGCAGGGCGCCATGCTGATTTCCGTCGCCAACGGCCAGTCGATCGGCGGCGGGATGAGGATCGTCCCGGAAGCCGTCCTTGACGACGGCTACCTGGACCTGTTCATTGTCAGCCGGCTGTCCCGGACCGGGCTGCTGGCCGTGTTCCCGAAAGTGTTTGCCGGCAAGCACGTGGGCCACCCCGCCGTGCAGCTTCGACGGGTCCGCACTGTTGAACTGGCGGCCAGCAACATCGTGGCCTACGCCGACGGCGAGCGGATCGGGGCACTCCCGATGACCATTGAGGTCGTTCCGCGCGCCGTCTGCGTTCTGGCCTAGTGGCGGGGCCTAGGGTCTTCGACTAGCTGCCAGGCGTGGCGACCGGCGCGGCCTTGCGCGGGGACAGCCTGTTCAGGGCCAATGCGCCCACGAGCAGCCCGAAGTCACGCAGGGCGACGTCGTAGAAGCCGCCGAGGATGATCAGGTTGATGATGATGCCCAGCAGCCAGGCGGCCACGAGCGCCGATCCGAAGCGCGGGCGCAGCGCCACCATGACGCCGGCGACGATTTCCACCACGCCGACGATGTACATGATTGTTTGGGCCGGCAGCGGCACTACCTGAGTCGCCACGGGGGCCAGATACATCGTCCAGTCGGTCAAAAGGTTCGTGAACTTGTCCAGGCCGAACAGGATCGGCGCAACCGTAAAGACGGTCCGCAACAACAGAAAGGCCTGGCGGTCCGCTGTGAGCTGCTGTGCCGGAGAGGCGAGGGATGGGGAAACTTTCATGGCATACTCCTTCTAAAAATGGATACTTCGATTTTAGAGTGGAGCGCGATGATTAAGCAATAATTCTTGTTTTTAGAGATATTCTTGTCCCATGACCAAACTTCCGTGGAACCACAGGCTTGCGGCGGTCGCGTCCCTGGGTGACGAGAACCGCAGGAGGCTGTTTGACTTCGTCGCCTCGGCGGCAGATGCCGTCGGCCGGGACGACGCCGCCCAGGCCGTGGGCCTGGCGCGGAGCACTGCCTCGTTCCATCTGGACCGGCTCGTGAAAGACGGGCTGCTGGCCGTAGAGTTCCGCAAACTCGGAGGGCGGGAGGGCCCCGGTTCCGGCCGGCCCGCCAAGCTGTACCGGGCCGCCGTTGACGAGGTCGCGGCTTCCATCCCCGACCGCCACTATGATCTCGCCGCCGAGTTGCTGGTTTCCGCGATCGAGGACGCAACCAGCGCCGGCGGATCGCCGCGGGATGCCCTGCTCCGGGCCGCCCGCGCCAAGGGGCAGTCAGCGGCTGAGTCGGCAGCCCGCGAACCGGCGGGGGATGGGGAATCCGCCGGCGGTCCCGACGGTGCCGGCCCGTTCGCGGACTTCCTTGCGGGGCAGGGCTACTGTCCGGCGGACGACGGCGGCGGGGGACTGGTGCTGCTGAACTGCCCGTTCCATCGGCTCGCCGCCGGGCACGCGGACGTGGTGTGCGCCATGAACGGAGCCTTCCTCGGCGGGGCCTCCGCGGCCCTGGGTATCGATCCGGGCCGGATCGAAGCGCTTGCCATCGAAGATCTCAGGGAGCAGGGCGGCGCGCAGCCCGGGCAGTGCTGTGCCCGCATCCTGCCATCGTGACCGGGCTGCGCGTGTGACCGGGCTGCGCGTGTGACCGGGCTGCGCGTGTGACCGGGCTGCCGGTGTGACCCGGGCTGGCTGAGGCGGCGGCTAGCGGCCCGGCTGGGGCCCCGCCGCTGGGGCGGCCGGCACTGCGAGCCTGGGCTGGCCCTTGATTCCGGTCAGCAGGACGCCGGCGATCACCATGAGGCCGCCTGCGATCTGCACGAGGGTGAGCGGAGTTCCCAGCACCACGGTAATGATCGCCGTGAAGACGACCATCAGGTTGAGGTAGTTTCCCGCGGTCCCGGGCGGGGTGGTTTTCAGGGCCAGGTTCCAGAGGAGATAGGAACAAAGGGACGGGAACAATGCAATGTACGCAATTGACCAGCCCTCGGCCGCGGTGTCCGGAAACTGCACGTTCATGGCGACGGCAAAAGGCGCCAGCATCACGGTCGCAATTACCACCTGAACCGCTGTGGCCGCGATGGGCGGGACATTCAGGCGGCGGGCCATGATCGTGTAGAAGCCCCAGACGATGATTGCGCCGATCATCATGAGCTCACCGGTGTTGATGGAGAGGCTGAACACGCGGGCCAGCTCGCCCTGGGTCAGGACCAGCAGCACACCCAGCAGGCCAAGGCAGATGCCGAGCCATCCCAGCCGCGTGGTCTTCTCACCGAGGAAGACGACCGCCAGGACCACAATGAGGGCCGGGTTGGCGGCCGTAATCAGGGAGGCGTTCATCGCGGACGTGAATCCGAGGGCGCAGTAGAGCAGCAGCGTGTAGCCGCTCATGCCCAGGACACTCAGCGCCAGGAGCACGGGCCAGCGGCGCAGCACCGCGCGCCAGTCCGGCTTCTCGATGAAGTGGGCCAGGATCAGCAGCGGCACGGCGGCCAGGGTCCAGCGCCAGAAAGTCAGGTCCAGCGGGGTCATCGAGGCGACGGCGGCCTGTCCGACGACGAAATTGCCGGACCAGAACAAGGTGGCCAGCACAAGGTAGAGGGGCGCTTTCACCGCTTGAATGTACACCAGCCCCATGCCCTTCGCTGTGCCTTCGCCCTGACTCTGCTCCGCCGCCCTGCCGCCGAGGCAGCGCAGGCGCCCGCGGGTAGAATTGGGCTGTGCCTGCCTACCTCGATCATGCCGCCACCACCACCCTCGCCCCGGAAGCGCTGGTTGCACTGACGCGCGAACTGGCCCGGACCGGCAACCCCTCATCGTTGCATGGATCGGGCCGCCGTGCCCGGCGTTCCGTGGAGGACGCACGGGAAGTGCTGGCGGCGGCCGCCGGTGCCCACCCCTCGGAGGTCATCTTTACCTCCGGCGGGACCGAGGCGGACAACCTTGCGGTCAAGGGCCTGTACTGGGCCCGCCGCGCCGAGGACCCCGCGCGTACCCGCATCCTGTGTTCCGCCGTCGAACACCACGCGGTGCTGGACACCGTCGAATGGCTCGAGCGGCATGAAGGCGCCGAGGTCTGCTGGCTCCCGGTGGACTCCGCGGGCGTCGTGGACCTGGCCGTGCTTGAAGCCGAGCTGTCCCGGGATCCGGTGTCGATTGCCCTGGTGAGCGTCATGTGGGCCAACAACGAGGTCGGCACCATCCAGCCCGTCGCCCGGGTTGTGGAACTGGCACACGCCGCCGGCGTGCCCGTCCACTCCGACGCCGTCCAGGCCTTTGGCTCCATGCCCGTTGACTTCCGCGCGACGGGCCTGGATGCCATGTCCGTCTCCGGGCACAAGATCGGCGGACCGGTCGGCGTCGGCGCGCTGATCCTGGGCCGGGCGGTGAAGCTGACCCCGGTCCAGCATGGCGGCGGGCAGGAACGCGACGTCCGATCCGGGACGCTGGACACGGCCTCGATCGCCGCTTTTGCCGCGGCCGCCGAGGCCGCCGCCGCGAAGCTCCCCGAGGAAGCCGCCAGGATCGCAGCCCTTCGGGACCGGCTGATCGAGGGGGTGCGTGCGGCCGTCCCCGAGGCCGTCCTGCGGGGCGCCCCGGGCCCCGGCCGGCTGCCGGGCAATGCGCATTTCACGTTCCCCGGCTGCGAAGGGGACTCGCTGCTGTTCCTGCTGGACCTCGCCGGCGTCGAATCCTCCACGGGCTCCGCCTGCACCGCGGGTGTTCCGAGGCCCTCCCACGTGCTGCTGGCCATGGGCCTGGACGAGGACACGGCGAGGGGTGCGCAGCGGTTTACGCTCGGGCATTCCTCGACCGACGCCGACGTCGATGCTCTGCTCGCCGCGCTGCCGGGCGCCTACGCACGGGCCCGCCAGGCGGGCATGGCCGGGCATGAGTCCAGCATTCAGACCGCGGGAACGGTCGCGCGCGAATCTGCCCGTCAGGCCTCCGCAGGGAGCTAATCCAGGAGCTGATCCAGCGGTGCCGAGGAGTCGGCGAGCAGGTCCGGGCTCACGGCCGTCCGTGAGTTGATGAGCGCCTTGATCGCCTTCTGGGGCTTGGCGGCACGGGGCCAGTTGACGTTCATCCCGGCCACCACACGGCCCTCCCGCTGCCAGAAGGCCATGAATTCCTTGTCCGCCAGCGAGCCGCGGATGACCGGTGGCCCGGCAACCAGCGACGGGAAGCCCGAATACTCCATGCTGACGTCGTACTGGTCCGTGTAGAAGTACGGGATGGTGTCCAGTGCGGCATCGAGGCCGAGCATCGCCTTGGCCGCCACCTTGCCGCCATTGAGGGCATTGGACCAGTGCTCGCTGCGGTGGTGCTCGCCGGTGAACGGGTGCAGGGCATTGGCGACGTCGCCGGCGGCGAAGATTCCGGCCGCCGAGGTCCGCAGCGATGCGTCGGTGAGGATGCCGTTGCGGATCCCGATGCCGGCCGCCTCGGCCAAACCGACCTCCGGCGCGACGCCGACGGCGATGACCACCAGGTCGGCGGGCAGGACTTCGCCGGCATCAGTGACCACTGCCGTCGCCCGTCCCGACCGTCCCTGAATCTCGGCAGCCGATGCCGGAAGCCTGAACCGCACGCCGTGGGCCTCGTGCAGCCCGCGGAAGAAGCCGCCAAGGTCCGGGCCGATCGCCGCGCCCAGCGGCACATCCTCCAACCCCATCAGGGTGACGGTATTTCCAAAGGTGCTGGCGGCGGCGGCCAGTTCCATCCCGATCCAGCCTGACCCGACCATGACCACGTTCAGGCCACCGCCGGCGAGGCGGGCATGCAGGCGTTGGCTGTCCTCCACCGTCCGGAAGGTGCTGACGCCGTCGAGCCCGCTGCCGGGCTGCGGGATGGACCGGGGGCGCGCTCCCGTGGCGAGCAGGAGGGAGGCGTACTCCAGTCGCCGCCCGTCATCGAGAACCACAGCCCGGGCAGCCGGGTCCAGATCCGTGACCTGGACGCCGAGCCGGAGGTCGACGTCGTTCGCGTCGTACCAGTCCTCGGGCACCACCGGCAGGGCGTCGTCGCCGGCCTTGCCCAGCAGGTACTCCTTGGACAGGGGCGGGCGCAGGTACGGCTGGTGGGACTCTGCGGCCACCAGCACCACCGGGCCGCTGAAACCCTCCGCCCGCAAAGTTTTGGCGGCCGTGGCACCCGCCAGCCCGCCGCCCACGATCACGATGTTCTCGACAGCCATGTCCGCTCGATTCCCGCGTCTGCGCGCTTCCGTTTCTAAAACCGCTTGTCCTGACGCTAGAAGTGGGAAGCGGCCCCGTCAAGGCCTTTTGGGGAGGATTCGGCGTGGCGATAGAATGGCGGGGCAGGCATTGTGCTATTTCCGCGGACCAGCGGTGAACCAGCATCCCCGGCGCCTGCGCCCCCTGAACCCTAGAGAAAGCCAGTATGCGAGTTCTTGCAGCCATGAGCGGCGGCGTTGATTCCGCCGTTGCCGCCGCCCGCGCCGTCGAGGCGGGGCACGACGTCGTCGGCGTCCACCTCGCGCTGTCCCGGATGCCGGGCACCCTGCGAACCGGCAGCCGCGGCTGCTGCACGATCGAGGACTCCCGTGATGCCTGGCGTGCCTGCGACATCCTCGGGATCCCGTACTACGTCTGGGACTTTTCCGAGCGGTTCAAGGAAGATGTGGTCCAGGACTTTATCGATGAATACGCCGCCGGCCGCACCCCCAATCCCTGCATGCGCTGCAACGAGCGCATCAAGTTCGCCGCCCTGCTGGAAAAAGCCATCGCCCTGGGCTTCGATGCCGTGTGCACCGGCCACTACGCCAAGGTCATCACCGACGCCGACGGCAATCCCGAGCTGCACCGCGCCGCGGACTGGGCCAAGGACCAGAGTTATGTGCTGGGCGTGCTGACCCATGAACAGCTCAAGCACTCGATGTTCCCACTCGCCGAGACGCCGTCCAAGGCCGAGGTCCGCGCGGAGGCCGAGCGCCGCGGCCTCTCCGTGGCGAACAAGCCCGACAGCCACGACATCTGCTTCATTCCGGACGGCGACACCGCCGGCTGGCTCGCCGAGAAGATCGAAATGACCACGGGGGACATCGTGGACGAGTCCGGCGCGAAGGTCGGCGAGCACCCGGGCGCCAACGCCTTCACCGTGGGCCAGCGCCGGGGCCTGAAACTGGGCACCCCGGCCGCGGACGGCAAGCCGCGGTTCGTGCTGGAGATCCGGCCCAAGGAAAACAAGGTGGTGGTGGGCCCGGAGGCGCTGCTCGCCATCGACGAAATCCGCGGCATCAAGGTCTCCTGGGCGGGGCTGCCCATCGCCGAAGTGGCGACCTGCGAGGAGTTCGACTGCTACGCCCAGGTCCGTGCCCACGGCGACCCCGTCCCGGCCCGCGCGCACATGGCCGGGGACGAGCTTGTGGTCACCCTCACCGAGCCGCTGCGCGGTGTGGCCCCCGGCCAGACGGTGGTGCTCTACCAGGGCAGCCGCGTGCTGGGCCAGGCCACCATCGATGCCGCGCGCTCACTGCAACGGGCCGCGCTCTAGCCGCCCGCCGCACCGAATTCAATGAAGGGTCCCGCCACGTGGCGGGACCCTTCGTCGTGTTGCCCCACGGCAGATGGGACCGTGACCCTGCCGAAGATCCGGGCGGAATCCTGAAGAAAATGAGAGAAACCTTCGAATCGTGTAAATTTTGTGTCTCAACTCACAAAATGCAACGTTTCACCGAATGGTTGTCTGGTTGAATCTAGGAATCAGCAAAGCGTGCCGCCCGACGAGTCAGTCGTTTTACTTCGGGCTGCGCTAGAACGCATCGAACAGAAAGTTCACAGATGGCAATGAACAAAAAGGCCTGGCAGAGCGTCATCGCGCTGGCCGGGGTTTCCGCCTTTGCACTGACGGCCTGCACAGGGCCGACCGGCGGCGCTGGCGGGTCATCAGCCGCAGCAAGCGGTCCGATCGCCTACGGCACCACGGACAAGGTCACTGCCTTGGATCCGGCGGGCGCGTATGACAACGGTTCGTTCATGGTGATGAACCAGATCTACTCCTTCCTCCTCAACTCGAAGCCCGGCAGCGCAGATCCCGTGCCGGACCTGGCCGAGTCCGCGTCCTTCACCTCGCCGACCGAGTACACGGTCAAGCTCAAGCCGGGCCTCAAGTGGGCCAACGGCCACACGCTCGACTCCAAGGACGTCAAGTTCTCCTTCGACCGGCAGACCAAGATCAACGATCCCGCCGGTCCCGCAAGCCTGCTGACCAACATCGAAAGCATCACCGCCCCCGATGCCAACACCGTGGTCTTCAAGCTGAAGCAGGCGAACGACCAGACCTTCGCTCAGATCCTCAGCAGCCCCGCCGCGCCGATCGTAGACGATGAAGTCTTCCCGGCCGACAAACTGCTTGACGACGACTCGATCGTCAAGGCCAAGGCCTTCTACGGCCAGTACGTGATCGACACGTACAAGAAGAACGAACTGGTCAGCTTCAAGGCCTTCCCGGACTACCAGGGAGTCCTCGGCAAGCCGGCCAACGACGCCGCCACGATCAAGTACTACGCCGACCCCACCAACATGAAGCTGGACATCCAGCAGGGGAACATCGACGTCGCGAACCGCAGCCTGAGCGCCACCGACGTCGATGACCTGAAGAAGGACTCCAAGGTCAAGGTCAACGTTGGCCCCGGCGGCGAAATCCGCTACATCACGTTCAACTACGACACCATGCCGTTCGGCGCGAAGGCTCCGGATGCAGATCCGGCCAAGGCGCTCGCCGTCCGCCAGGCCATCGCGAACCTCGTTGACCGCCAGTCCATCGCGGACCAGGTCTACAAGGGCACCTACCTGCCGCTGTACTCCAACGTTCCCAGCGGCTTCCTCGGCGCCAACGAATCGTTCAAGGACGCATACGGCGACGCCGGCAAGCCGAGCCTGGACAAGGCCAAGAAGGTCCTGGCCGACGCCGGTGTGACGACCCCCGTCTCTATGAACCTGCAGTACAACCCGGACCATTACGGCAAGTCCTCCGGCGACGAGTACGCCATGATCAAGGACCAGCTGGAGAAGTCCGGTTTGTTCAAGGTCAACCTGCAGTCCACGGAATGGGTCACCTACAGCAAGGCCAGCCGCGCCGATGAATACCCCCTGTTCCAGTTTGGCTGGTTCCCGGACTTCAGCGACGCCGACAACTACCTGACCCCGTTCTTCCCGGAGGGCGGCTTCCTGAAGAACCACTACAACAACCCGACCGTCAACGACCTGATCAGCAAGCAGCTCACCACCGTTGATAAGACTGAACGCGAGTCCACGATCAAGGATGCGCAGAATGCCCTCGCCAAGGACATCTCCACGCTTCCGTTGCTCCAGGGCGCGCAGGTTGCCATTTCCGGCAGCGGTGTCAAGGGTGTCGATTCCACCCTCGATGCCTCCTTCAAGTTCCGTTTGGGAACTATTTCTAAGTAAGGCTGCATCCGTGCTGTCCTGACCAGCCTGCGAGGCGGGGCGCCCTCAAGGCGCCCCGCCTTTGCTGGTCATTGCCGCACCCCGCAGTTCACGCCGGCCCGCCCAAAGCCGCGACAGCACAATCTTAGGTACCAATGACAACATTGACTGAGGCGCCGCTAAACGACGCCGACGGACTCCTTCCGTCCAAGAAAAAATCCTCGGGTGGGGGCTTGGGGACCTACATCCTGGTCCGGTTCTTCCTGATCATTCCGACCATTTTCATTTTGGTGACTTTGGTCTTCTTCCTGATGCGGGTCATCGGCGACCCCATCACCGCAGCCCAGGGCGGCAGGCTTCCCCCGGAGGCGCTCGCGCAGCGCATCCACGACGCCGGCTACGACCGCCCGATCCTCGTGCAGTACCTCGAATACGTTGGCCAGGTGGCGACCGGCAATTTCGGCACCACCATCACCGACCGCCGGCCCGTTGTCGAAATGATCATCACCTTTGGCACGGCAACCCTGGAACTGGCCATCAATGCCCTCATCGTGGCACTGTTGGTCGGCATCCCGCTCGGGCTCATCTCCGCCTACAAGCGCGATAAGGCGCCCGACGCCGTCCTGCGGTTCTTCGCCATCCTCTGCTACGCCACCCCGGTATTCTTCGCCGGCCTGCTGATGAAGCTGGCCTTCTCCGTCTGGCTCGGCTGGCTGCCCGTCGCAGGACGGGCGTCCACCAGGACCGAACTGGCCATGGGAAGCCTGGCCTCACCGACCGGGATCTACTGGCTGGATGCATTGCGCAGCGGCAACATGGCAGCGTATGGCGACGTCGCGGCTCATTCAGTCCTCCCCGCACTCACCCTGGGGCTGCTGACGGCAGGGGTCTTCCTGCGGCTGGTCCGCACCAACGTCATCGGCACACTCGGCAAGGACTACGTCGAGGCCGGCAGGTCCCGTGGCGTTAGTAATTACCGCCTCGTGACCAAGCATGCCTACAAACCGGCCCTCATCCCGATCATCACGGTCATGGGGCTCCAGATTGCCCTCCTGCTAGGCGGCGCCGTCCTCACGGAGTCCACCTTCGAGTGGAAGGGCCTCGGCTACCAGCTGGTGCAATACCTGAACGCCCGCGACTTCGTCGCCGTCCAGGGAATCGTCGTAATGCTGGCGGTCATCGTTGCCGTCACGAACTTTATCGTGGACGTCGTCGCAGCCCTGATCGACCCGCGAGTGAGGTACTAGCCATGAATGCAACGAAAGTAAGCGGGCGCAAGCAGCCCCTCTTCTACCGGCTGCCGGTGATCTCGCATTTCCGCTCGAGCGTCGGGCTGCAGCGCGGCATGCTCGTCACCGGCCTGGTGCTGTCCGTCGTCTTCCTGCTCGTCGCCGTGTTTGCGCCGTGGATTGCGCCCTACGGGTTTGCCCAGCTCAGCGACGCCGCGGGTCCCTTCCCGACACAGCAGCCCCCCAGCCCGGCCCACATCTGGGGCACCACGGTGGGTGGCTATGACGTCTATTCCCGGGTGCTCTGGGGTGCCCAGACGGCCGCGGTGGTCATCATCGTCGCCGTGGCCATGTCGATCTTCCTCGGCGTAGCCCTCGGCCTCGTCAGCGGCTACTTCGGCGGCTGGCTCGACCGGTTGCTCGTGGTGATCGCCGATGCGATCTACGCTTTCCCGTCCCTGCTGCTGGCCATCGTGATGTCAATCGTCATCAGCCACGGCCAGTCCAGTTTCTGGGGAGGCATTGTTGCCTGCTCCATCTCCATCTCGGTGGTGTTCGTCCCGCAGTACTTCCGCGTCATCCGGGCCGAGACCATCCGGCTAAAGGCGGAGCCGTACGTCGAGTCAGCCAAGGTGGTGGGTGCCTCTAGCATTCGCATCATGGGCCGGCACATCTTCAAGAACGCAACCCGAACGCTGCCATTGATTTTCACGTTGAATGCGTCCGAGGCCATCCTGACCCTGGCGGGCCTCGGCTTCCTGGGGTTCGGCATCGAACCGACCTCCGCCGCCGAGTGGGGCTACGACCTGAACAAGGCCATAGCAGACGCCTCCTCGGGCATCTGGTGGACCGGTGTCTATCCCGGTACAGCGATCGTCCTGACCGTGCTTGGGCTGACCCTCGTCGGTGAGAGCATCAACGACCTCAACGATCCCCGCCTGCGGGGCCGCAAGAAGGCTGTGGCAGGCAAGGGTGGACCGGACTCAACCGCCGGTACCCAGGCTGCACTCGAAGCAGAATCGAGAGTTCTATGACCATCAACATCGACAAGCCCGGCGCAGGCGCAGGCCCGGTCCTGGACATCGACCGCCTTAAGGTCACGTTCGCCACTGATGCCGGAGATGTGTATGCCGTCAAGGACGTCAGCCTCACTGTCAACCCCGGCGAGGTCGTGGCCATCGTTGGCGAATCGGGATCCGGCAAAACTGTGACGGCCAAGACCATCCTGGGACTGCTGCCGGAGACGGCCATCAGCCAGGGCGCGGTCCTGATCAACGGCAACAACGTCATCAGCGTCAGCGAGGCGAAACTGCGGGAGATCCGGGGCCGCGATGTGGCCATGGTGTTCCAGGAACCATCCACCGCCCTTAACCCGGTCTTCACCGTGGGCTGGCAGATCGCCGAAGGAATCCGCGCACACGCCGGCTCTGGCGGCCGCAGCAAGGTCTCGGCCAAGGAAGCCAAAGCGCGGGCAATTGAAGCCCTCCGCAAAGTGGGCATCCCGGACCCGGAAACGCGGGTCAACTACTACCCGCACCAGTTCTCGGGCGGCCAGAAACAGCGCGTCGTGATTGCCGCAGCGCTGGCCCTGAACCCTGGCCTCATCGTGGCGGACGAGCCGACGACTGCCCTGGATGTCACCGTGCAGGCCGAGATCCTTGAACTGCTGCGGGACCTGCGCGACAACTACGGAACGTCCATCGTGCTGATTACGCACAATATGGGCGTTGTCGCCGACCTCGCCGACCGCGTCGTGGTCATGTACCAGGGCGACGTTGTGGAGGAGGCATCCTCACGGGTGCTCTTCGCCCAGCCCAAGGAGGACTACACCAAGAAGCTCCTCGCCGCCGTCCCGCACCTGGGCCGCAACTCCGCGTCGGAAGGCATGGTGGAACGCGCCCACCAGGGCGGCAAAGTGCTGGTTGAGGCCAAGAACCTGACCATCGAGTACCCGGGGCGGCTGGGCAGCCCGGCCTTCAAGGCCGTCGACGGCGTCAGCTTCACGGTGTCCGAAGGCGAAGTTTTCGGTCTCGTGGGGGAGTCGGGTTCCGGCAAAACCACCATCGGCCGGGCGATCGCGGGACTCAACCGGACCACGGGCGGCAGCCTGAATGTGCTGGGTTACGAAATGCTGAACTTCAAGGAGCGCACCTTCAAGCCGCTCCGCAAGGAGATCGGCTTCGTGTTCCAGGACCCGGCGGCATCGTTCAACCCGCAGCTGACCATCGGCGACTGCGTGGCGGAACCGCTGATCATCCACTCCAACCCGACCGCGGCCGAGGCGCGCAAGCGGGTCGGCGAGCTGCTCGAGTCCGTGCAGCTGCCGGCGTCGTACGCTGACCGCTTCCCGCACGAACTCTCCGGCGGGCAGCGACAGCGCGCCTCGCTGGCGCGGGCGCTCATCCTGAACCCGAAGCTGCTCATCGCCGACGAGCCGACGTCGGCCCTGGACGTGTCCGTGCAGGCCGTAGTGCTGGAACTGTTCAAGGAGATCCAGCAGGAGTTTGGCTTCGCGTGCCTGTTCATCAGCCACGACCTCGCCGTGGTGGACATGCTCTCCCACTGGGTCGGCGTGCTCTACAAGGGCAAGATGGTGGAGCAGGGCCTCGGCAACCAGGTGATGGGCAACCCGCAGCACGACTACACGAAGAAACTCATCGCCTCGCTGCCTGTTCCGGATCCCGACGAACAGGCCAGGCGCCGGGAGGCGTTCCGGGCCGTGCTCCACAGCTAACTGCCAGGACCGGGCGCCGGCCGGATTCAGCGCGGGCCGATCCAGACCCGGCCCGGACTCCGGCAGGGCCACACCAACATGGGCATGCCCACCGTTCGCCACGAACGGTGGGCATGCCCATTGGTGTCTCCGCGGGCGCCTGCAACGGTGCTTAACAGCGGGAGGCATTGGCCGCCGAGCCCCTAGACTGGGTCAATGACCGAGCAGAACCCTAAACTTCCCGAAACCGATTCCTACGACCCGGCGGCAAGCTCCCTGGCCGGTTCCGTGGATCCCGCGGTCATGGCGGAGCTGCTGTCGATCCGCTCCAGCATTGACAACATCGATGCCACCTTGGTCTTCCTCCTCGCCGAACGCTTCAAAGCCACGCAGAAGGTCGGCTTCCTCAAGGCCGCGCACCAGCTTCCCGCCGGCGACCCGGGCCGCGAAACGGCGCAGATCGCCCGGCTGCGGCACCTCGCAGCCGAGGCCCACCTGGACCCGGCCTTCGCGGAGAAATTCCTGAACTTCATCATCGGCGAGGTCATCCGCCACCACGAAGCCATCGCCGAGGACCACCAGGCCGCCCAGGCCTCCGGCTCCGCTGACGCCGCCCGCGCCGCGGGCGCCTAGCCATGGCCGGAAAAGACTCGCCCGCACCGGGCCAAGTGACCGCTACGGCCCTTGGCCCCTGGCCGGGCGAGGACCCGGCCGAGGCCGCGCGCATCATCCGCGGTGAACTGGGCAGCCCGCACCTGCCGTTCCTCGCCGAACTTCCCGACCGCGGCGTCGGCTCCGATGCCCTGGGCCGGACCGCCTCGTTGCTCGTGGAACTCCCCATCGACGTCCAGCCGCATGGATGGCGGTTCGTGGACCGGCCCGGCAAGGACCTGCAGCGGGCCAAATCGGCCCTGTCCACCGACATCAACATCCTGGCGGACGTGATCGGGGTCGAGGAAGCGCCGTCGGACGATATCAAGATCCAGCTGCGCGGGCCGCTCAGCCTCGCCGCCGGCCTGCATTTGCACAACGGTGAGCGGGCCCTGATCGA
Organism: Arthrobacter sp. P1_C12_2; assembly: GCF_056406415.1. Lineage (NCBI taxonomy): Bacteria > Bacillati > Actinomycetota > Actinomycetes > Micrococcales > Micrococcaceae > Arthrobacter > Arthrobacter sp. P1_C12_2. Next base: position 135,169 of record NZ_JBFUAF010000006.1, read on the forward strand.
CTACGGCGCCCGCCGCGAGATTGCGGCATCGCTGGCAGCAGGCGTGGAAGGCTACCTCAAGCGGGTGGCAGCGGCTGCCCCGGGTGCCCGGATCGTGGTCCAGATCGACGAACCGGAAATTGCCTCCGTCCTGGCCGGCACCATTCCCACCTCCAGCGGGTACCGGACCCTGCGCTCGGTGCCTGGCCGGGAGGTCACCGAGTCCTGGCAGCTGGTAATCGATGCGCTCCGGGCAGCAGGCGCCGTCGAAACCGTTGTGGCGGTCTCCGAGGTCGAGGCGCCGTTCGAGCGGATCCTGGCGGCAGGCGCGGACGGAATCGCCGTGCCGCTTCGGGCCCTGACCTCACGCCAGTGGGAACAACTCGCGGGCGCGGTGGAGGCCGGCAAACGGCTCTGGGCCGGCGCGCTGGATATAGCTGATCCCGCTGCGAGGCTGCCCAGGGTTGGCGACGTCGTGGAAAACGTGTGGCGCCCGTGGCGGCAGCTGGGCCTTCCCACGTCCACACTGGGGGCATTGCGGGTCACTCCGTCGGAGGGCCTGGCACGGCACTCACCGGCCACAGCGGCGGCGGTCCTGACCCGGCTGACCCAGGTGGCGGACGGCCTCAACCAGCTCGCCCTCGGCTAACGCAGCACCGGCAGCCGGGGCAGCCCGGGCGGCCGCCGCCGTCGGTGGCCACCGTCAGACCCTGCTTTCCCAGCCGTCCGGGCGGGCGTGCCCCGGCAGGTAGCCCGGGGCCGCAATACCGCCGGGGTAGGGCTCGAGCCGGTAGTCGAAATGGCCGGCGTAGACCAGCACCAGACCGAGCTGGGGCTGGATCACCTTGACCTGGATCCGGTGCCGCCCGCCGTCCTGCGGCTCCCACCACTGCTCGGCATAGGCCTTGGCGTCGAGGGCCGCCGGCAGCGGAATCCGGAGCGGTCCCAGGAACAGCCGGGACGCCTCGGACACACCGCGGAGCCGGCCCTCCGGTGTGACGCTGAGATTGAGGTCGGTGACGAGCCGCCGGAACCGACCCACGTAGTCCACGAGCCCGGACCTGCGCCCGCCGTCATCAAACCCGGCGTCATGAAACCCTGCGTCATCAAAGCTGGTGGTGTCCTGGAACAGCCGGGTGGTTTCCGGGAAGAAGATTTCCCGGCGGGCCGTCAGGCTTGACCTGCCGAACGGGTCCAGGTGGGCGTGGTTCTCGATCCGGAAGCGGACGCCCTCGCCGTATTCGGGGAAGAAGGCCTGCTCGCCGGTGGTGAGCCGCAGCAGGGGACGAAGCCAGGCCTGCCGGCAGCCGACGACGTCGAACACCCCCTCGCCGACGCCGTAGTGGCCGGAGCCCGGTGCCAAAGCAAAGTATTCTTGAAGCTCCGGCTGCAGTCGGGCAAAGTCGCTGCCCAGGGCGCGCTCGTAGATGGGGGTGTTCACGGGTTCCTCCTGCGGTCCGGGCCGGTTCGCTGGCCTGTCCACAGCATGCAGGACCACGCGGCAATTGTCACAGCGTCCCGTGCATCGGCGGGGTTCCGGCGGCGGTGGCAGGCCCGTTTGCACCATGCCGGTGGGCCGCCCGATACGACAAAGCCAATTCAATGGGGGAATATATAACTATGAAGGCACGCATTCTGGTAGTGGATGATGACGAGGCGCTGGCCGAGATGATCGGTATTGTGCTGCGCAATGACGGCTTCGAACCCGTCTTCTGCGCGGACGGCGGACAGGCGCTGGACGTGTTCCGCTCCTCCAAGCCGGACCTCGTCCTGCTCGACCTCATGCTTCCGGGGATGGACGGCATTGAGGTCTGCCGTCAGGTCCGTGCCGAGTCCGACGTCCCGATCGTGATGCTCACGGCCAAGGCGGATACCTCGGATGTGGTCCGCGGCCTCGAGTCCGGAGCCGATGACTATGTGCCGAAGCCGTTCAAGCCCGCCGAGCTCGTCGCCCGGGTCCGGGCCCGGCTCCGCCCGGGTGACCAGAAGGCCCCGGAAACCCTGCGGATCGCCGACGTCACGATCGACGTGGCCGGCCACCTGGTCACCCGCGGCACCGACCGGATCTCCTTGACGCCGCTGGAATTCGACCTCCTCGTCGCCCTGGCCCGCAAGCCGTGGCAGGTGTTCACGCGTGAACTGCTCCTGGAGCAGGTCTGGGGCTACCGGCACGCCGCCGACACCCGGCTGGTCAATGTCCATGTCCAGCGGTTGAGGTCCAAGATCGAACGTGACCCGGAAGCCCCCGAAGTTGTATTGACGGTCCGTGGTGTGGGCTATAAAGCAGGTTCCTGAGCCTGCGGACCGCAGCGTCCGGCAGGCCATAGCGACGGATACGGCGCCGGACATGAGGCCGGCCGAGTCATCCGCGGCGTCATCGCCAGAATCACCGCAAGAGTCACCGCCAGAGACGTCCATGCCCCGCGCGCCCGGAACGCCGCCTGCCGGCGGCGGACCGGGCCCTTGGCGCCGGCTCGCCTTCCGGACCCGGCTGTGGGCCAAACGCGCCAGGATCGTTGGCGTCCGGGTCGGGCGGCTGGTCCGCACCGGGATGCAGCGCCTGTGGCCCGGCATCCTGTACCTGCTCAGGGAGGTGCAGCGGAAGTGGCGGCGTTCGCTGCAGTTCCGGACCGTCCTGACCACGCTGATGCTGGCCATGGGCTCGTTCGCGGTTGTCGGCGCTTACCTGTCCAACCAGATCGCCAACAACCTGTTCCAGGAACGGCTCGCCCAGGCCGAATCGGAGACGCGTTACAACGTCAAGCAGGTCCAGGACACGTTCGACGGCGCCCAGGTCACAGACCAGTCCAGTGTCATCACCCTGGTCTATGACACCCTGAATGCGGTCGAAGGCCGCGGATCCGTGATCCAGCGGCGCTACGTCTTCGAGGCTATGCCGGAGCAGACCAAGCCGCGCAACCGTTGGGTTGAATCCCGGGCCTCGGACCAACTCACCATAGGCGTCATCCCCCCGGAGCTCCGCAAGGCTGTGCAGGACTCGGGCAAGGACCAGTACTGGGCGTCCACCCAGTTCCCCGTGGGGACCGAAGACCGGCCCGGCATCGCCGTCGGCAACAAAGTGACTTTCAACGGCACCGTCTACGAGCTCTACCTCATCTATGACCTCAACACGGCGCAGAAGACGCTGGACGAGATCCAGAATGTCCTGCTGTTCGGTGGCGCCCTGCTGGTGCTCATGATCGGCGGCGTCGCCTGGTATGTCACCCGCAACGTGGTCAGCCCGGTCAGCCATGCCGCCGTCGTCTCCGAGAAGCTCGCCGCCGGCCAGCTGCAGGAGCGCATGGTGGTCAAAGGCGAGGACGAGGTCGCCCGGCTTGGTGCCTCGTTCAACCACATGGCCGCAAGCCTCCAGGAACAAATCACCAAGCTCGCCACGCTCTCCCAGATGCAGCAGCGGTTCGTCTCCGATGTCTCCCACGAGCTCCGCACGCCGCTCACCACGGTTCGCATGGCCGCCGAAGTCCTCTATGACGCCCGCGAGGACTTCGACCCCATCAACAAGCGCTCCGCGGAACTGCTCTACAACCAGGTGGAACGCTTCCAGTCGCTACTGGCAGACCTGCTGGAAATCTCCCGCTTTGACGCCGGCGCCGCCACCCTTGATGCCGAACCGACGGACATTGTGCAGCTCGTCGCGCATGTCATTGAGGGCGTGGCGCCCGTCGCCGCCGAATACGGGTCCGCCGTCACCCTCAACGCCCCGGCGGGCAGCGTCATTGTCGACATGGACGACCGCAGGATCGACCGGATCCTGCGCAACCTGATCCTGAACGCCCTCGAACACGGCGAGGGCCGGCCGGTGAACGTCTCCGTGGCTGCCAGCGACACCGCGGTGGCCGTGGCCGTACGGGATCACGGAATCGGCATGACGCCGGCCGAGGCGGCGCGCGTCTTCGACCGCTTCTGGCGCGCCGATCCAGCCCGGGCCCGCACCACCGGCGGCAGCGGGCTCGGACTGTCCATTGCGGCCGAGGACACCAAGCTCCACGACGGCTGGCTGCAGGCCTGGGGTAGTAAGGGGCACGGGGCGAACTTCCGCCTGACCCTTCCCCTGCGCCGGGACGAGCCGATCACCAAGTCCCCGCTCCAGCTCGAACCGGTCAACGTCGGGCTCCCCGGGGCAGGCCGGCAGCGGACCGTGGTGCTGCTGGATCCGCTGCGGACCGCGGGCCGCGGGACCATCGTCGAGGGTTCCGCGGGCGGGGCCGCAGACGGTTTCAGTGCCGATTTTTCCGGCGATTTTTCTGGCGACGGAGGCAGCGGCGCCGCCGACGGGGCAATCCCGGACGGCGGCTCGGCCGGCCCCCGGGGAACCGGGACGGAGGGCAGGGCATGAGTGGGGTATCGGGCAAGTTCACCCGCGTGGGGGCCGCGCTGCTGGCGCTCGTCCTGCTCCTGTTGACCTCGTGTGCGCAGATTCCGCGCTCGGGGCCGGTGGGCAAGAGCACAGACGAGAGCGCGGGAAACCCCAACGCGCCGGTCTTCTTCCCGGCCGCGCCGCGTCCCGGCGCCGGACCAGAGGCGGTGATCGAAGACTTCTACCTTGCCGGCAGCGGCTACGAGGACGACTACGCCGTGGCCCGGCAGTACCTCACTCAGGGTTCGTCGGTGACGTGGAAGCCGGACCAGCGGGCGCTCGTGTTCCGCAAGGCTACAGTGGTGGCCACCGGCGTCGAAAACGTCTTCAACTACCAGCTCGACCTCGCCTATTCGGTGGACGCCGACGGCGTGGCCACGCAGCTTCCCGAGGGCACCACCGAAAACATCCCCGTCACCGTGACCCAGGTGGACGGCGAGTGGCGAATCTCCGATCTTCCGGACGGCACGGCCATTCCGGAAGAGACCTTCAAAGTCATCTACGGCGCCTACCCGATCTACTTCTACGACCCCACCTTCACCTACGCGGTGCCCGATGTCCGGTGGTTCATCCGGAAGAAGACCGTCAAGGCCATGACGAGCGCCCTCCTGGGCGGACCCGCCCCCTACCTCAAGGGCGCCGTCGTCAGCGCGTTCCCCTCGGGCATCAAGCTGGCCCGTGAGTCCGTGCCCGTGGTCTCCGGCGCCGCGCAGGTGGATCTCACCGCCAAGGACCTGGTCGAGGCCTCCAACGAGGACCGGCTGCGGATGCAGACGCAGCTTGCCCTGACGTTCCGCAGCCAGCCGGACGTGATCAATGTCGAGCTCCGAGCCAATCAGGACCTGGTGCGCGTCGAGGACAACGGCACAGTCTTGCCTCCGGTCCAGGACGAAAGCGTCCCCGCCTACCAGATCGCCGTCAGCAACAATGACCTGGTCCGGTACGAGAACAACAGGCTTTCACCGCTCCCGGACATCCGGTCCGTCGCAGCCCTGTCACCCCGGGCGCCTGCGGAGTCCACCGAGTCGCAGGCCGCCGCGTTCCTCAACGCCGCCCGCACCACGCTGTACTCGATCATTCCCGGCCAGCCCGCCAGGGCACTGACCACGCGGGCTGCGCTGTCCCGGCCTTCGTTCGGCCGGTACGACTGGGTCTGGACCGCCGGGCCGGGTGCTGGCGGCGCCACCGAGGTGGTGGCCTACCGGCCCGCCGGCGTGGCGGAGAACGCCAGCGTACCCACCGTGACCCTCTCGCCGGGATGGCTCTCGGGCCGGACCGTCAAGGAGTTCCGGGTTTCCCGGGACGGCACGCGTGCCCTCGTCATTTCTCAGCAGAACGGCAAGAGCAAAGTCCAGATCACCGGGATCATCCGGAGCGCGGACGGCACCCCGAGGGACCTGACCGCGCCGCTGACCCTCCTGACTGCCGGGGATCCGGACCAAGGCGTCTGGGTGGATGACACCACAGTCGCGGTCATGAAGGCCTCCGCCAGCGATGCCGTCACCCCCGAGTTGTTGTCGCTGACCTCGGCACAGCCGCAGCAGCTGGCGCCGTGGCCCGGGCTGACGTCCCTCAGCGCTGGCAACGGACCATCCGAGGTCTACGGCCAGTCCGCGGAAGGGATCTTTCAGCGGCTGGGCAACGGCTGGTCACCGCAGCTCAAGGGCCCCGTCGACCCGTCGTTCCCCGGCTGACCGACGCGCCCTCGGACGACGGCGGTGGGCCGCCATCGCCGGAACCGGTGACGCCGCCGGCCGGGGTGTTGTCCACATAGCTGCCCGGCGGGCTACTACCGAGGGCGCACCCGGTCCAGGATCGGAGGATGGGCAGCCACACGGGTCAGAACGCCAGCCGGGCGCGGCCGGCTGCGGATCCGGACCTTGCCCCGGCCACAGCCAGAGCAGCGCGACACCGCGGGAGCTACGCGCGGCCGCTGGCGAGGCTGGGCGAGCGGACAGCCGCGGCGGCGGCAGAGGTGCTCGCCTTGGCCATTCCAGTGGACTGCGTCTGCTGCGGGGCGGAGGACTCGGCACTCTGCGGCGCGTGCTCCCGGAAGCTGCGCCTGCTGACGCTCAGGCCGTTCCGGGCAGAGGCCCAGGCGCCGGCCCTGATGGACACGGACGGGTCCGTGCTGCTGCCCGTGGTGGCGGCCGGGGCATACCGTGCCGAGCTGGCGCAGTGCCTGCTGTCCTTCAAAAGCCACGGGCAGGCCCGGCTGGGCGCCGAGCTGGCCCGGTGCCTGGCGCGGGCCCTCCGCGCCGCGGCCGGGCCGGGGCAGGGGCTCGTCCTCGTCCCCGTGCCCACGAGCGCCGCCGCATTCCGCAAGCGGGGTTTCAGTCCCGTCCACCTCCTGCTCCGCGGGCTCGTCCGCGGCAATGAACTCCCAGGGTTCACCGTCGAGGACGCGCTGCGCAAATCCGTGCCGCCCGCGGGGAGCCGGATGCCCCCGGCTTTGCCCCTGTGGGACCGGCTGCGGGCCGGCCGGGTAGGGGACCGCTACCTGTCCGGCGGACAGAAAGGATTGGGCCGGGGTGCCCGCGCCCGGCGCGTACGCGGATCCATGCGGGCCAGGTCCGGGCCGTGGCCTGCGCGGGTCGCGGGACGTCCATGCATCATCGTCGACGACGTGCTGACCACAGGCGCCACCCTGGCGGAGGCGGCCCGTGCGCTCCGGGCCGCAGGGGCCATTGTCAGCGGCGCCGTGGTGGTGGCCGCGACACGCCCGCCGGCCACTTCCGACGTCGACGCCGCCAGCCCCGCGGTGGCGCGGGTGAACGGTGGGACGTAAAAAAATAAACCGTAAAAGGATGAATAACAGGTGTCTATGAACTAACGTCGAAGATGGGTACCAAGAACAGATGTACCTGTCGATAGCGGCTCGGAAAGGGGCTCGACTGTCAAGCAGATCGGCCCCGGGAAGTACCGCCGTCGTGTCACCGAAGTCATTTGGAGGGCACCATGGAGTTCATGATCAGCGGACGCAACTTGACGGTCTCAGACCGGTTCCGCGAATATGCCGACGACAAGATCTCAAAGATCGCGTCGTTGGGAGACAAGGTCCAGAGGGTAGACGCGAAGGTCACCAAAGAGACCAAAGCCCGCCAGACCGCCGAATCGCTCACGGTTGAGCTGACAGTCCTGGGACGCGGCCCCGTAATCCGCGCAGAAGCGAGTGCCGCCGACAAGTTCGCTGCGTTTGATCTCGCTTACAACAAGCTTCTTGAACGCCTGCGCCGGGCCAGGGACCGCAGAAAGGTCCACCACGGCCGGCACACCCCGAAGTCCGTCACCGAAGCGACGGCAGCCCTGGAGCCGGCCAGCCCCAGCGAACCCCTCTACGTGGAGGCGGCGCACCAGCAGGAGAACCAGGTGCCGGCGGCAGAGAGGTCGCCGTATGAGGTCGAGAACGATATTCCGGCCGGCGATTCGCCCGTGCTGATCCGCCGGAAGGTGTTCGCCGCGGCCCAGCTCACCCTCGACGACGCCGTCGACAACATGGAACTCGTGGGTCACGACTTCTACCTTTTCGTGGACAAGGAGACCAAGGCGCCGTCGGTCGTGTACCGCCGTGACGGCTGGACCTACGGGGTCATCTCCCTGGACCAGACGTGCGAGCCCGGACATTCGAGTCTGGAAGATAAAATCCTGGCCTACCGTTCAGAGGATGAGCCCGCCAGCGCATAAGCTGGTGCAGACTTTTCCGACGAAGGGACTAACGTGCAAGCATCGCTGAGCCTGGCACAGGCACGGCGGATCGCGTTGGCAGCCCAGGGACTGGACAAGGAACGGCCCACCGGACCCGTGAGCGCACGGGCGGTGGGCCGTACCTTTGCCCGGCTGCACCTGGTCCAGATCGACTCCGTTAATGTGGTCTCACGCAGCCACTTCCTGCCCTTCTTCTCGCGGCTCGGCAACTACGACCGCACCATCCTGGCGCGCATGGCGGGGACCCGTCCGCGCCGGATGATGGAGTACTGGGCCCACGAAGCCTGCTTCATCCGGCCGGACCACTTCCACGATCTCGTGCAGTGGCAGAACCGCAAATGGGTGGGCGCGCACGCCATGGACCCCGAACTGCGCAACGGGGTGGCGGCCAAGGTGCTGGAGACCCTGGCCGCCGGGAAGCCGATGACCGCCGCCGAACTGACAGCACGGCTCGGCCACGTGGAGGACCAGCAGCGGGACAACTGGGGCTGGAACTGGAACGCCGTCAAAAGGGTGCTGGAACATCTCTTCGAAGAGGGCCTCGTCTCCGCATCCTCGCGGACAGAATCCTTCGAACGGCGCTACACCCTCACCGCCAGGGTGCTCCCCGGACCGGGCGGGGAAGCGGCGGCTGCCGCGCCGGACGCCGCCGCCGCGATGGACCGGCTGATCGACGCCGCGGCCCAGGCCCACGGGATTGGGACCGTGCGTTGCTTCGCCGACTACTTCCGGACACCGCAGAAAGCCGCCGCCGTGGCCGTCCTGAACCTCGTGGACAGCGGCCGGCTGCAGCCGGTCACGGTGACCGGCTGGGACCGGCCCCTGTACCTTCATGCGGAGGCGAAACTGCCGCGCTCAGCCACCGGCCGGGCGCTCCTGAGCCCCTTCGACTCCCTCGTGTTCGAACGCCGGCGGCTCGAGGAGTTGTTCGGGTTCCACTACCGGATCGAGATCTACACGCCCGAACCGAAGCGCAGGTACGGCTACTACGTCCTGCCGTTCCTGCTCCGCGACGCGATCGTCGCGCGGGTCGACCTCAAAGCGGACCGGGCCGGCGGCCGGCTCCTGGCCAGGGCCGCCCATGCGGAACCCGGCGCGCCGGCGGACACCGCCGTCGAACTCGCCGCGGAACTGCAGCTCATGGCAGAGTGGCTGGGACTGGACGGGGTGGTTGTCTCGCCAACGGGGAATCTTGCGCAGGCGCTCGCCGAAGCCGTGGCTGCCCGGTAGACCGCACTATCCGCTGTGAGGGAACAGGCGCCACCGGCCCTGCGTCTCTCCCGTAGACTAAACACGCCAGAATTCGGCAGCTTGAGACTGGGAGCAACTTCACGTGGCATCACTTATCGAAAAACTTCTCCGCACAGGTGACAAAAAAACCCTGCGGCAACTGCGGAACTATGCCGATTCCATAAATGCCCTGGAGAGCTCCTTCCAGACCTTCACGGACGCCGAGCTCCGTGAAGAAACTGACCGTCTGCGCGAACGCCACCAGGCCGGCGAGAAGCTGGACGATCTGCTGCCCGAAGCGTTCGCGGCTGTCCGCGAGGCCTCCTCTCGTACCCTCGGCATGCGCCACTTCGATGTCCAGCTCATGGGCGGCGCCGCCCTGCACCTGGGCAACATCGCCGAAATGAAGACCGGTGAAGGCAAGACCCTGGTGGCCACCGCTCCGGCCTACCTCAACGCCCTCACCGGCAACGGGGTCCACGTCATCACCGTGAACGACTACCTCGCCGAATACCAGTCCGACCTCATGGGCCGCGTCTACCGGTTCCTGGGCCTGAGCAGCGGCTGCATCCTCTCCAACCAGGACCCCGCCGTGCGCCGCGAGCAGTACGCCGCGGACATCACCTACGGCACCAACAACGAATTCGGCTTCGACTACCTGCGCGACAACATGGCGTGGGACAAGTCCGAACTCGTCCAGCGCGGCCACCATTTCGCCATCGTCGACGAAGTGGACTCGATCCTCATCGACGAGGCCCGCACCCCGCTCATCATCTCCGGTCCGGCCCAGGGGGACACCAACCGCTGGTACAGCGAATTCGCCAAGGTCGTCACGCGTCTGCACGCCGAGACCGACTACGAGGTCGATGAGAAGAAGCGCACCGTCGGTGTCCTCGAGGCCGGCATTGAAAAGGTCGAGGACTACCTCGGCATCCACAACCTTTACGAGTCCGCCAACACGCCCCTGATCGGCTTCCTGAACAACGCCATCAAGGCCAAGGAACTGTTCAAGCGCGACAAGGACTACGTCATCCTTGACGGCGAGGTGCTGATCGTCGACGAGCACACCGGCCGCATTCTCGCCGGCCGCCGCTACAACGAGGGCATGCACCAGGCCATCGAAGCCAAGGAAGGCGTCGAGATCAAGGCCGAGAACCAGACGCTCGCCACCGTCACGCTGCAGAACTACTTCCGCATGTACGACAAGCTCGCGGGCATGACCGGTACGGCCGAGACCGAGGCCGCCGAGTTCATGAGCACCTACAAGCTCGGCGTCGTTGCGATCCCCACCAACCGCGACATGACCCGGATGGACCAGGCGGACCTGGTCTACAAGAACGAGACCGTCAAGTTCGACGCCGTCGTCAAGGACATCGCCGAACGCCACGAAAAGGGCCAGCCGGTCCTCGTCGGCACCACCAGCGTCGAGAAGAGCGAATACCTCTCCGGGCTGCTGGCCAAGGAAGGCGTCCGGCACGAGGTCCTGAACGCCAAGAACCATGCCCGTGAAGCGTCCATCGTGGCCCAGGCCGGCCGCAAGGCCGCCGTCACGGTCGCGACCAACATGGCCGGCCGCGGTACCGACATCATGCTCGGCGGCAACGCGGAGTTCACCGCCGTCGCCGAAATGGCCAAGCGCGGGCTGGACCCGGAGGAAAACTCCGAGGAATACGAGGCCGCATGGCCCGAGGCGTTCGAGTCCGCCAAGCAGGCCGTCAAGGACGAGCACGAGGAAGTCCTGAATCTGGGCGGACTCTACGTGCTCGGCACCGAGCGGCACGAGTCCCGCCGCATCGACAACCAGCTCCGCGGCCGTTCCGGACGCCAGGGCGACCCGGGCGAGTCCCGGTTCTACCTCTCGCTGACCGATGACCTGATGCGCCTGTTCAACTCCGGCGCGGCCGAACGGCTCATGAACAGCTCGGTGCCGGACGACGTCGCACTCGAATCCAAGCTCGTCTCGCGCGCCATCGCCTCGGCCCAGGGCCAGGTGGAAGGCCGCAACGCCGAGCAGCGCAAGAACGTGCTGAAGTACGACGACGTCCTGAACCGCCAGCGCGAGGCCATCTATGGTGACCGGCGCCGCATCCTCGAGGGCGATGACCTCCACGAGAAGGTCCAGTACTTCCTGGAAGACACCATCAACGCCTTCATCGACGAAGCCACGGCCGAGGGCACCGGCGATGACTGGGACTTCAACCTCCTGTGGTCCAATCTCAAGACCCTCTACCCCGTGAGCTTCACGCCCCGCGACGTCATTGATGAGGCGGGTGGCAAGTCCCGGATCACGGTTGACTTCCTCCGGGAAGAGATCCTCTCCGATGCGCGTCTGGTGTACCAGGCCAGGGAGCAGGCGATTGGCTCCGAGAGCATGCGCGAACTCGAGCGCCGGGTGGTCCTGTCCGTTATCGGGCGCAAGTGGCAGGAACATCTCTACGAGATGGACTACCTCAAGGAGGGCATCGGGCTGCGCGCCATGGCCCAGCGTGACCCCCTGGTGGAGTACCAGCGCGAGGGCTTCATCATGTTCCAGGCCATGATGGAGGCCATCCGCGAGGAGAGCGTCGGCTTCCTGTTCAACCTCGACGTCGAAGTGACCCCGGCGGAGGACGTCGTGGTGGCGGACGCCGAGGGCCAGCACACGGAACACCACGAGCCGCAGATCCACGCCGCCGGACTCGAAGCGCCGGAGAAGCCGGCGCAGCTGCAGTACACCGCCCCCGGCGAAGACGGTGCGGCCCAGACCCGGATCGAGGCGAAGGTCTCCGGACGTTCGGGAAACCCGGCCAAAGCCGCGGCGCAGGACATCGGCCGACGCACTGCGAAGAAGAAGCGGCGCTAGGCACGACGCCAACGTACGGGAGGACCGGAGCATTTGCTCCGGTCCTCCCGTGTTTGCGCCTCCTTTCCCCTGACAGGCCGGCCCCGTTGCTGCAGGTTCCTGCCGGTTTGTGCCTGCTTCTGCCTGCTTTCTGCCTGCGGCGGCGCCGTTCAGCCGATCTCCAGCACCGTGACGCGCCAGGCCGCCGTGCCGCGCTCCAACCGCAGCGCGACCGCGCGGACCCGTGAGTCCTCGACAACCACCGCGCTGGCCTCATAAACGTCATCCGATACGCGGCAGGCCCGGACGGACCGGACGGACGGGTTGCGGTGCAGCCTGCCCGCCGTTGGCGAGCTCCCGGAGGCAACCCGGCGGGTCAGTGCGGCGCGGTGCTGCAGTGCCGCCAGGCAGCGCGGGTCCAGGCGCCGGGAGAGCTGCTGTGCGGGCCGCGTGCCGGCCAGCACTTCGATCGCTGCCTGGACGGTGCTGCGGGAAATGGCACAAATCTCGCGGGCCTCATCAACAACGCGCAGGGGCGGCGGGGCCGCAGCGGTGTGGATGGCAGGTGGTGTTGCCGTGCCGGACACAACCCGGAGGACGGGGGCGTGCGGGACGGGGGCCGCGGCTGAGCGGATCCCGGTGACTGCGTTCATGACGGTTCCTTTGCTGATGGCTGGGCTGATGCTGGTGGGGGTGGCTGGTGCCGGAGGAACTTCCGACTGGCCTCTGCTGTGGGGCTGGTTGTGCTCCTGGCTGTGGCTCTGGCCGGGGTCCGGCGGGCCCTAGCGTGGCGGCGGGAGGACCAGGACCTGTCCGGGCCGCAGGAAGTGCGGGTTGGCTCCGATAGCTTCGCGGTTGGCCGCATAGAGCCGGGGCCACTCTCTGGCGATGTCGGCGTCGGACGCTGACGGCCCCAGCGCCGCCGCGGCGATGCTCCACAACGAATCACCGGACCGGACCGTGACCTCTCTGCGGGCGCCCTGTGTGTCCTGCGCGCGCGTGTGGCGTGCAGTCAGGGGTCCGGCATCCACGATCGGGCTCAACGGCTTCCACCGCGGATCCACCGCGGATCCCGCGGCCGGTCCTTGCGGCTCCGGAGCCGGTGCCCGCCCGGGCGGCGGTGTCCACAGTGCCGACACGGCCGCGTGGCCGGGCAGGTCCGGACCGGGCCCGCCCGGCGCAGTGGCCGCGGTAGCCAGCGGTGCTGTCAGCAACTGCAACCCGACGGCGGCGAGAACCAGCCGCCGCATGAACGCCGGGCTGAACCGGCCCGTGGCGGCCGCCGCGCGGGTCCTGCCGTGGCGGTCCAGCAATGCCGCCGCGACGGCGATGGCGAGCGACATGACCCACCAGGTGATGACAATCAGCCCGCCGGTATTTGCCACGATCCCCAGCTGGTCCTCGAAGGACAGTGACTGCCGGCGTGCCGAGCCGGACTGCCAGCGCTGAATGAGGAAACTGCCCGTCGCCGCGAGGAAGATCCCCAGCAGCAGGATGGCGGCGGCCATGGCCGCGTCGGCCCGAACCGTTTGCCTGGGCCGGGTCAAGGGCTGGGTCCGGGGTTGCGGTGCTGCTGTCCGGTCCATGGCTGTTTCCTCCGTTCATTGCGAATGTAATTTGATGTTGTTTGATGTCGTTTGATGATGTTTAGGACTCTTTAACGAAGTCTGAACCCATGAAGGTCAGTTTGTCTAGGTGCTGCCCGCGCCTGTGGAATGCGGATGCCCATGGATTGACCGGTGCGGGAGGCGCGCCTACGCTGGCGCCATGCGGTGGGACGCGTTGTTTGAGGACATGGAGGCACAGCTGGCCGCGCGCCAGCGGCTGGATTTTGAGACAGAAATAGCGGAACGTGCACTGGTGGACTCTGCTGGCGTGGAGCTCGCGGACAGGCTCCGCGGGTCCCTCGGGCTCAGTATCCGCGTGCACCTGTCATCAGGGCCGGCGTTCGAGGGAGTGCTGAGCCACGCGGGCAGCGAAGCCCTGGTCCTTGACGAGCCCCAGCACCAGGTGCTCATTCCGTACGCCGCGGCCGTGCACTATGTGGGTCTTTCGCGGATGGCGGTCGCCGAACCGTCAGCGGTCCGCCGGCGGCTCGGTTTGGGCAGCGCCCTCCGGGGCCTCGCCAGGAACCGGGCGCGGGTGACGATATTCGTCGCGCACGGGAGGGCAGAGGCCGGGCTCCACGGCGTCATTGAGATGGTCGGCCGGGATTTCCTGGATCTGGCCGTGACGCGGGAGGGCGAGGAGCGGCCTCCGGTGAACGCCCGACAGGTGGTGGCCATTCCCTTCGGCGCCCTCGCGGGCATCAGATCCGTTGGCGCCGCAGGCGGCTAGTCAGCCCGCGAAGTTCAGCTTCCGGCGGACTTTGCCTTGGCCTCTTCGATCATGCGGCTGGCCTCGGCGTAGCGTTCCTGGATGTACTGCTCGAGCATCTTCTCCTCGACACGCCACTGGCCGCGGCCACCCACCTGGATCGCCTTCAGCTCGCCGCTGCGAACGAGCGCGTAGGCGGCCGGAGAGTTGATCTGGAGCTGCTCGGCAACGTCAGCGAGAGTCAGGAATCGGGGCATGGATCCATTTTGCCACCGTTGAGGCCTGCTGGTGCCGTTATCCACAGTTTGCGCCTGTTTGGCCTTGGATCTTCCACCCGGGCGGCCCGGGCGCAACAATAGGGGTGCCCGGCATCCCGGGAACGGACGGCGACGACAGGGGGAGCGGACGCATGAGTGGAAGCGCGGCAGCCGAAGGGGCCCGTTTGAAAAGGCCGTCCTGGAAGGACCCCCGGCTCCTCGTCGGAATCCTGCTGGTCCTGGCATCTGTGGTGGGCGTGGTCTCCCTGGTCGGTGCCGCGGACCAGACCACGGAAGCGTACGCTGCGCGGGAGCCGATCGCCGTCGGCGAGACGCTGACCACCGACAAGCTGCACCGGGTCAAGGTACGGCTCGGCGAGGTGGAACAGCACTACCTGACGCCGGAGTCCGGTCTGGAGGCCGGCCTCGTGGCCGTGCAGCGGATCGGCAAGGACCAGCTGCTGCCGCGCGAGAGTGTCGGGCAGCTCGACGGGCTGGACCGCAAGCCCGTCGCCGTCACCGTCGAGGAGAACCTTCCGGCCCAGGCCGTGGCGGGCTCCCGCGTGGATGTCTGGGTGGCCTTGCCGGATACCCGCAACGGCTTCAGCGAACCCACGCTGCTCCTCTCGGGCGCCGAAATTGCCCAGGTCACCTCAGGCAGCACAGCACTGGGGTCCTCCCGCTCCACGGTGGTCATGGTGCTCGTCCCGGACGCCCAGATGCCAAAGTTGCTCGGAGCCCAGGCCAACAAAGCAAAGATCGCGGTCGTGTGGAACCCGGGCGGTAGCGCGCGATGAGCATTCCCGTGGTGACGGTGGGGGACTCCCGCGATGACCTGGTCGGCGGATTGGAGCGGCTGCACGGACCTGTGTCGGTCGTCCGGCGGTGCGGCGAGCTGGCAGAACTGCTGGCCGCCTGCCAGAGCGGGCTGGCCCGCGCCGCCGTCGTCGCGGCCGGCAGCGAGGAACTGACGGCCTCGCTGGTTGACCGGCTGTCCGCCGTCGGCGTCGTCGTCATCGCCCTGACCGACAATCCGGAGGAAACGGCCCGCCTGCGGACCATTGGCGTGGCAGCGGAAGCCCGCACCGTTGATGCCGCGGCCCTGGCGGCCCGGATTTCGTCAGCGGTGGCGCAGCTCAGTGGCGCCGGAGAGGCGCCGGGRCTTGCTGCGGGTGACGGCGCCTCCTCCGGCGCCGTCACGGCCACAGGGCAGGTGCCGCGGCCTACCGGGGCGCACGCCGTCACCGGGAGCCCGGGCGCGAAGGGCCGGATCATTGCGGTCTGGGGCCCGGCCGGCGCGCCGGGCCGGACCCTGGTGGCCGCCAACATCGCGGGGGAGCTGGCCGCGGAAGGGCAGTCCGTCCTGCTGGTCGACGCCGACAGTTACGGCGCCAGCGTGGCCGCCCTCCTGGGTCTGCTCGACGAGGCCGCCGGGCTGGCCCAGGCCTGCCGGCTGGCTGACCAGGGGCTGCTCGACGCCGACGCCCTGCTCAGGATCGCCACGACGGTGCCGACCAAGGCCGGGACGATTCGGGTGCTCACCGGGATCACGCGGGCGGACCGCTGGACTGAACTGCGCGCCGCGGCCCTCACGCTCGTGCTGGAGCGGGCCCGGGAGATTGCGGACGTCACCGTGGTGGACACCGGCTTCTGCCTCGAAGCCGATGACGAGCTGGGCTTTGACAGTGGCGCGCCGCGCCGCAACGCCGCGACCCTGAGGAGCCTGGAGCTGGCCGACACGGTCTTCGCCGTCGGGGCTGCCGACTCCATCGGGGTGCCGAGGCTGGTCCGCGGCCTCGCCGAGCTCCAGGCGGCCGTGCCGCAGGCATCGCCCCAAGTGGTGCTGAACAAAGTCAGGACCTCCGCCGTTGGCCGGTCGCCCGAACGCCAGCTGCGGGCCGCTTGGGAGCGCTACGGCCCCTCGGCGCCGTTGTCGGCGTTCCTGCCCTCCGACCCCGCGGCGAGCGACGCCGCCCTCCTGTCCGGGGCACTTTTGCTCGAATCCGCCCCCGAATCCGAGCTGCGGCAGGCGATCGCCACATTGGTTTGTGCACCTGACCAGCGAAATAAGAAATCCTTTGTCTTTTCTTCCACAGCACGTCGCCGGGCAAAGGGTTAGTGTCAACGTAAGGGCCGCAACGAGGCGGCTGTGAACTTCTTTTATGGAGGCGTTTCGATGTCGTCTGGGTCCAGCGTGGAGGATCAGCCCGTTTCGATCGGTAGTAGCGAAAGCTACCTCGAGGATTACTACGAGCACCTCGCGGAGGAGGATTTCCGGGCCTATCCCCAGGAAGTCCTGACGGCAAGGACAGAAACGCACCGCCAGATCGCGGCGACGCGGATGCCGGGTACCGCGAACATCGCCCTTCGTGACGAAGCCGACTGCAGTGTCCTGTACATCGTGACCGATGACATGCCCTTCCTCGTGGACTCCGTCAACGCCGAACTGGTCCGCCAGAACGCGCCCATCCACCTTGTACTGCACCCGCTTTTCGTGGTGACCCGCAACCGGGAGACCGGCAACCTCGTCAAGGTGGCGCGCGTACCCTCCCATCTGGGCATCTCCAGCGGTGACACGGCGGCCATGCCGAACCTCTCCCACCTGATCGCCGAGGGCGACAACGCCTCGCACATGGAATCCTGGATCGCCGTCGAGATCGACCTCGTCGGCGAGGAGAAGCGCACGGAACTGGTCAAGGGAATCACACGGGTGCTGGGCGACGTCCGCGCCGCCGTCGAAGACTGGCCGAAGATGCGCACGAAGGCCCTGGAGATCTCCGCGGATCTGGACAGGGTGGCCAACCGGGCACAGATTGCCGAGTTGCGCCAGGCCCAGGACCTGCTCCGCTGGCTCGATGACGGAAACTTCACTTTCCTGGGTTACCGCGAATACGACCTCGTGAACGTATCCGGCGAGGATGTGCTGGAACTGCGCGAGGAAAGCGGCCTCGGCCTTCTCCGCGCCGGCGCGGACAGCCGCCAGGTCCAGCACCTCACCGAGGCCGGCCGGAAGAAGGCACGCGAGAAGCGCGCGCTCGTGATCACGAAGGCGAACTCCCGCTCCACCGTGCACCGCCCGGCGTACCTTGACTACATCGGTGTCAAGAGCTTCGACGCCGCCGGCAACGTCAACGGGGAACGCCGCTTCATCGGCCTGTTCGCCACGACCGCCTACGCCGGTTCCGTCCGTGATATCCCCGTGGTGCGGGAAAAAGTGGCCGCTGTCCTCCGCGACGCCGGCTTCCCGCCGGACTCGCACTCCGGCAAGGACCTGCTGGGCATCCTCGAAACCTACCCGCGCGATGAGCTCTTCCAGATCGAAATCCCGGACCTCGCCGCCATCGCCACCGGCATCCAGCGGCTGCAGGAACGCCGCCGGACGCGGCTCTTCCTCCGCCCCGACATCTACGGCCGCTTCATGTCCGCCGTCGTCTACCTGCCCCGCGACCGCTACACCACCAACGTCCGCCTGCGCATCGAGCAGGAACTGCGGGAGACCTTCAACGCCGTGTCCATCGACTACGAGGCGCGCATGACAGAGTCCGCGCTGGCCCGCCTATTCTTCCGGATCCGGCTGCCCAAGGACGCCGACGTCAGCAACGTCAACAGCGACGAGCTGGAGAAGCGCCTGGTCCGGGCCGCCCGTTCCTGGGGCGAAGGCATCTCCGAAGTTCTGCGCGCCCGCGGCGACGGCGGGGACGCCGGCACCAGGGCGGACGGCGCCAAGGAACTGGCAGCCGTCTGGGCTGAAGCGTTCCCGGCCGGATACCGGGTGGACTACGAGATCGAAGACGCGTTGCAGGACATCGACCGCTTCGAGAAGTACGGTGCCGCGGCCGAACGGGCCGGGGAAACCGTCAAGGAGCACCCCGGTGTCCACGTGTACCTCCCCGAAGGTGCCGGAGCCACGCTGGAAGAGGACGCCCGGGTCAAGCTCTACATGCTGGAGCCGAAGAGCCTGAGCCAGATCCTGCCGTACTTCCATAACCTCGGCCTCGAGGTCCTGGACGAACGCCCGTTCGAGATCGAGACCGCGGATCACCGGGACTTCTTCCTCTACGACCTCGGCCTGAAGTACCCCGCCGGCGTGGATCCCCAGGCCACCGGCCAAATGCTGAGCGAGTTCTTCGGCGCCGCCGTGACCGGCGCCGTGGAGTCCGACAGCTTCGACCGGCTCGTGCTGCGGGAGGGCATGCACTGGCGCCAGGTGGTCGTGCTGCGCGCCTACGCCAAGTACATGCGGCAAATGGGCAACACCAACTCCTTCGGATTCCTGGCTGACACCCTGCTGGCGAACCCGGAGGTCACGCGGGCACTCAGCGCCTTGTTCGCAGCACGCTTTGACCCGGCGCTCAGTGACTCCGATCGTGTGCTCCGGGAGGTGGAGGTCCTCGCCGGACTCGATGCAGCGATCGAGCAGGTCGCGACCCTCGATGCCGACCGGGTGCTGCGCACGTTCAAGAACCTGATCCAGGCCACGCTCCGCACGAACTACTACCAGAACAAGGCCCACCTGAGCTTCAAACTGGATCCGTCCCTCATCGGGGGACTGCCGTTCCCGCGGCCCATGTTCGAGATCTGGGTCTACTCGCCCCGGGTCGAGGGCGTGCACCTGCGCTTCGGCAAGGTGGCCCGCGGCGGCCTGCGCTGGTCGGACCGGCGCGAGGACTTCCGGACCGAAATCCTGGGCCTCGTGAAGGCGCAGACGGTCAAGAACGCCGTCATTGTCCCGACGGGCGCCAAGGGCGGCTTCTACGCCAAGCAGCTCCCGGACCCCGCGGCAGACCGCAGCGCCTGGATGGCCGAGGGCGTCGAGAGCTACAAAACGTTCATCCGCGGACTGCTGGACGTCACGGACAACCTGATCGTGACGCCCGAGGGCGAAACCGTCATGCCCCCGGCCGACGTCGTGCGCCATGACGACGACGATTCCTACCTCGTGGTGGCCGCCGACAAGGGTACGGCGTCCTTCTCCGACATCGCCAACGGGCTGGCCGGCGAATACGGCTTCTGGCTCGGCGACGCCTTCGCCTCCGGCGGCTCGGTCGGCTATGACCACAAGGCCATGGGCATCACCGCCCGCGGCGCCTGGGAGTCGGTCAAGCGCCACTTCAGCGAGCTGGACCTCGACACCCAGGCCGAGCCCTTCACCGTGGTGGGCGTCGGCGACATGTCCGGCGACGTGTTTGGCAACGGCATGCTGCTCTCCAAGCACATCCGCCTGCTGGCCGCTTTCGACCACCGGCACATCTTCCTCGACCCCACCCCGGACGAGGCAACGTCCTACGCGGAGCGCCAGCGGCTCTTCGAACTGCCCCGGTCCTCCTGGGATGACTACAACAAGTCGCTCATCAGCGAAGGCGGCGGCGTCTTTGCCCGGCAGGCCAAGTCGATCCCCGTGTCCGCACAGGTCCGCGCCGCCCTCGGCCTCCCGGAGGGCACCACGGAGCTGAGCCCGCCGGACCTCCTGCGCGCCATCCTCCTCGCGCCGGCAGACCTGCTCTATAACGGCGGCATCGGCACCTACGTCAAGGCCAGCACCGAAACGAACGCGGAGGTCGGCGACAAGGCCAACGACGCCATCCGCGTGGACGGCCGCGAACTGCGGGTCAAGGTGGTTGGTGAAGGCGGAAACCTGGGGATGACCCAGCGCGGACGCATCGAGGCGGCGCTGCAGGGCGTCATCCTCAACACCGACGCGATCGACAACTCGGCCGGCGTGGACTGCTCGGACCACGAGGTCAACATCAAGATCTTCGTGGACCGGATGGTGGCGGCAGGCAAGCTTGAGCCCGCCGAACGTGCGGACTTCCTGGCCTCGATGACCGACGAGGTCGGCCGGCTGGTGCTCGAGGACAACATCGACCAGAACATCCTGCTCCTCAACGACCGGATGCGGGTCTCCGAATGGAGCCCCAGCTACGAACGGCTCATGGACTGGCTGGAAAAGTCGGCGGACCTCAAGCGGGACCTCGAGGCGCTGCCCACCACGGACACGCTGCGCGAACGCCTGGAACAGGGCCAGGGGCTGACCTCCCCGGAGCTTTCGGTCCTGGCCGCCTACGCCAAGATCGAACTGGCCACTGCGCTGCGCGACAGCGACCTCGCCGATGATCCGTGGTTCCGCTCGACGCTGCGGGCCTACTTCCCGGAGCAGCTGCGGGAGAGGTTCGACGCCGAACTGGACACCCACCCGCTGCGCCGCGAGATCATCGCGACCGTGGTTGCCAACGACATGATCAACCTCGGCGGCATCACGTTCGCGTTCCGGGCCATTGAGGAAACCTCGGCCACGGAAGCGGCCGTCGCCAAGGCGTTCGTGGCCCTCCGCGAGGTCTACGAGCTGGACGTCATGGTCAAGGAACTCAACGAACTGCCGGCGTCGTTCCCGACCGAACACTGGAGCACTGTCCACCTGGACATCCGGCGGCTGCTGGACCGCGCCGTCCGGTGGCTCCTTGGCCAGGGCTCCGCGTCACGTCCCATCGCCGAGATCGTGGCCGAATTCAAGCCGCTGATGGATCCCATGCGGGCCCGGCTGCTCGACTACCTTCGGGGCGACGACCGCGCCCGCGTGGCCGAATGGCTGGAGAAGGCGCGCAGCTGGGACCTTCCGGAAGACCTGGCGCACCGCTGGGCGGAACTGTTCGAGAGCTTCGTGCTTCTGGATATCGCCAAGATCGTCCATGTCAGCAAGGAATCCGTGGCCGATATTGCCCACGTGTACTACACGGTCTTCAACCGCTTCCATGCAGATTCCCTCCTCGAACGCATCACCAAGCTGCCGAGGGCGGACCGCTGGCAGGCACTGGCCCGCGCAGCCCTGCGCGATGACCTCTACTCCACCGTCTCGGACATGACGACGGCGGTGCTGGAGTGCACTCCGGCCGGGACTCCTGCGGAGGAGCGGCTGGCGGCCTGGGAGGGTCAGAACGCGGAGCAGCTGGGCCGGGCGAAGTCAATGTTTGACGAGGTCAATGCCCTCGAGGCCGATGACATGGCCTCACTGTCGGTAGCATTGAGGCTCTTGAGGTCAATCGTCCGACGCTAAGGGGCTGCCGTCCCTGGCGTCGCAAATGGAGGTGCTGTGGCAATCTTTACGGACCCAATCAGGGAACATGCTGATTTTGGCCCGGGGGACGCCGAATGGCTGCACCTCCTGGTCGGCGACTGGCAGATGGTCGCCGACCTCGCGTTCGCCGACCTTGCCCTGTGGTTTCCGCATCCTGAGTTCGGCTACGTGGCACTCGCCCACGTCCGCCCCTCCACCACGCACACGGTGTTCCACGCCGACTTCGTGGGGGAGGGGATCAGGTCGGACCTGCAGCCGCTGGTCGACAAGGCGTGGGAGAGCCGCGCGATCGAGCGCTCCAACGAGACCAACTGGAGCAGCGACATGGCCCTGCGGGTCGAGGCGGTCCCGATGGTCCGCAACGGCCGCACCCTGGCCATCGTGACCTCCCACATGGACCTCTCGAGTTCACGGATGCCCTCCCGGCTCGAGCTCACCTACCGGCAATGCGCCTACGACCTGCTGCGCATGGGAACCCTGGGACTGTGGCCGGACTTCGCGTCGCCCACAGGCTCACGCCGGGGCGCCCCGCGTGTGGGTGACGGCCTGATCAGGCTCGACGCCGAGGGGATCGTGCAGTACGCCAGCCCCAACGGGGTCTCCGCGTTCCGCCGCCTCGGTGATGGCGAGTCCCTCGAGGGCCGGTCCCTCGCCGAGGTGACTGCAGGGCTTTTGCGGGACCGGCGCATGGTCGATGAAACACTGCCGCTCGTCGTCACGGGCCGCATGCCGTGGCGCAGCGAAATCGAGTCACGCGGCGTAAGTCTGTCGCTGCGCGCGATTCCGCTGCGCGACGAGCAGCAGCGGTTCGGCGCCTTGGTCCTGTGCCGGGACGTCTCGGAGCTGCGTCGCCGGGAGATGGAACTGGTCACCAAGGATGCCACGATCCGCGAGATCCACCACCGGGTGAAGAACAACCTGCAGACTGTCGCGGCCCTCTTGCGGATGCAGTCGCGGCGTATGGTCAGCGACGAGGCCAAACAGGGCCTGGAGCAGGCCATGCGGCGGGTGGCGACCATTGCCCTCGTGCATGAGACGCTCTCGCAGGGCCTGACCCAGAGCGTTGATTTTGACGAACTCATCGGCCGCCAGTTCCGGCTCTCGGCCGAGGTCGCCTCGCCCTCGCAGCAGGTCAAGACACAGCGTTCGGGCCTCTTCGGGGAACTTCCGAGCGACTTCGCCACCCCATTGGCCCTCGTCATCAACGAACTGGTCACGAACGCCGTCGAGCACGGGCTGGAGGGGCGCACCGGCACGGTCTGGCTGCTCGCCGACCGGTCGGAGAGCGAGGACGGGGATGAACTTCTCACCGTGAGGGTGGAGGACGACGGCGTCGGGCTGCCGGACACGCCGTACGTCGAGGGCCTTGGCCTGCAGATTGTCCGCACACTGGTCACGAGTGAACTTGGTGGCACCATCCACTGGCAGGCCAGGGACGGCGGCGGAACCGCAGTCCAGATTGTCCTGAGCCTGACGCCGCGCTGACAGTTTGACGCCGCGCCGACGCTGCGTGCACCGGCTTAAACAGGCAATGGCCGCGGACCTGGAGGTCCGCGGCCATTGCTGCAGGGTCGTGCGGTGGCTGCCGGCATGGTAGCTGCCGGTGCTTGGGCGGCAGAATCAGGAAGCGCGCCGTGCCCGTGCCGCGCGGCGCTTGAGCGCGCGGCGCTCGTCCTCGCTCATGCCGCCCCACACTCCGGCGTCCTGGCCGGACTCCAAGGCCCATTGCAGGCAGGTGTCCACAACGGGGCAGCGCCGGCAAACACTTTTCGCTTCCTCGATCTGCAGGAGGGCAGGGCCCGTGTTTCCAACGGGGAAGAACAGCTCCGGGTCCTTGTCAAGGCAGGCTGCGCGGTTACGCCAATCCATGCTGATCAGTCACTCCATTCCTGGGAACTCGTTGAATTGCCTTTGTGAAATTATTCACTAGAGGCTTCATAAGAAAAGGGCCCATTTGGGGCCCCCTCGGTCATCTGGATTAAGCGTGTCATGTTAACGCTGTGTAAACAAGGGGTAATAGAGGTCAACATGCCTCGAGACCGTGAGCGTTGCATCACATTCAGTGGCGGCGTCCTCACATCTAGTCGACTATGTCCGGTAGTGTGCCAGTGTGTCAAGGCCCCCTGTGAACCCTGAAGACCCCCGCGAAAATGCCGGCGAAAATGCCAGTGATGACCCCGGTGAACGCCCCGGTCAAAGCCCCGGTGGTATTCCCCGTGAAAATGCCGGTGGGCAGCCCGGCGAAAATTCGCTGCGTAATCCGGATGAAACCCCTGCCGGAGTAGCTGCCGGAGAACCTGTGCGGCCAAGGGGAATTGTTGTCATCGCCGCCGTCGTCGCCCTGGAGGCCGCGGCACTGCTTGTGGCGGCCGGCTGGTACGGGACCCAGCTCCTGACCGGAGCACCGGTGCTCTCCTTCTGGGGTGCCGTTTTTACGCTCTGTCTGCTGCTGGCCTTCTCAATTTGGCTCTTTGCCGTGGCACGATTCCTGCTGCGAGGATTCCGCTGGCCGCGGGCCGGTGCCCTGGTGGCGCAGCTCTTCGTGCTGACCATTGGCTTCCCTACCCTGACCGGCGGCTATCCGCTGGCCGGACTGGCCATGCTGATTCCCGCCGTGACCACGATCGTGCTCCTTTTCGACAAGCGGGTCATAGCCTTCGCCTCACGGGCAGCCGGAGCCCCGCCCGCCCTGTAGAGGCCCGTCCCGTGCGGCGTGCCGCCCGACGGAGACCCGGTCCGGTCCGCCGTCGGGCCGAACGGGAGCCGGCTGGACCGCAGGCCGCGTCGCGGCCGGCTGGACCGCAGGCCGCGTCGCGGCCGGCTGGACCGGCGGGCAGGGCGCAGCCAGCTGAACCGGCGTCGCGCGGCCGTCGGAAATGACGACGGCGCGTCCCGGCGGAGGACTGTGCTCCGGTTCGAACCGGACCCCGAACGGCTCACCGTCCATGAGCCCTCCCGGGCGTATCAGGACCGCCCGTCCCTGGCTGCGCGCGGTGGCAGCCAGATCCACCCGTTGCCCAAAGGCCGGGCCAAATCCCGCGGTGAGGACCACCCTCCAGCCAAGACTGTTCAGGGCCGCCAATGCCATGTTGGCCTCGGGCGAGAGCAGGTCGGCGTCGTCTGCGAGCGCAATCGCTGTCCGGTCCAGGGTGCCCGCGAGCGCGCCGGCGTGGAGCCCGGACCAGTACTGGCCGGGATCGGTCCCCGGCCTCGGTGCGAGCCAGGCACAGGCTGGGTTCATCCCCGGCAGCGCAGCCAGCAGCGTGCTTTTGCCCGATCCGGGGCCGCCGAGGACCGCGAGGACGCTGCCGGGCGGCAACTTAATCCCGTGCGGCCGGAGTTCGTCGCCGCCGACCCCGAGGAGCAGCACGGCCGCCGGGACCCGGACGTGCGCAGCGGCGGGCATGACAGCGGACCCGGCAGCAGGCGGCGGGATCCTCTGCCCTGGCCCGGGGCCGCCGCACTGGGGGGCCAGCACCTCGTCCACGGTCACCAACCCAGGCAGCGCGTCCACCCGGAAGGGCCTGGTCGAGACGGCTCCACCCGTGGGGTGTAGCCCGGCCGCGGCCGTTGGTTCGAACAGCTGGGCCGCATGCCCGGTCGCCAGAGGCGTGGGAACAAAGGTGCCGAACACGGCTACGCGGCCGGGGACCGGCTCCAACGCCGGAAGCCGCGGCCACGCAAGGCGGCCCTCGTCGGTAGACCCTAAAGGGAAGAAGATCCGGTTCGGCAGGCCAGCGAAAAACCTCGCGGTCACCAGCTCACGCCCGCCCGAGACGATGACCGTAATCCCTGCCCGGGAACCGTCCCGCACGATGTCATGAACGAGGTCTTCGGCCCAGGCCAGCGGCCCGGACCGGAACGCCGACACCCAGGCGCCCCAGCCGCTGAGCACCAGGACCAGTACGGGCCGCGGCCCGGCCGCGGGCGCGCTCAGCCGTGACGTGGCTTCGTCGGCGATCCGCCGCAGCACTCTGGCGGCCCGGCGCACTTCGTGCAGGCCGGCCACCGCGCCGACCCGTGGCTCCGCCGCGGCGGTGCTGAAAGCGCCGGCGGCGTCAAGGATGTACAGGTGCGACTCCACACTGCCGGCCAGGAGCTGATCGACTGCGAGGGCCAATACGGGGTCACCGGCGCCGGCCTCGGCGCCGACAAGGCCCAGATGCCCGTGCCCGGCAGGACTCCAGCCCAGCTCCGTGACCCTTTGGAGTTCCGGCAGATCCACCCGCCCCAGCCGGACCATGTCCTGGTCGGAGTGCCCGGAACCCGGATGCGGCAGCAGGACCGGCAGAGGATCTGCCACCGGTCTTCGGGGCTGCCGCGCGCCACGGCCCTGCCACACGGCCACCGCGGCGTCGATGAGCGCCACCGCCCCCTGCGCCGGAGTCAGGACCGGTGTCAGGGCCGCGCCGTCGTCAGCTTCGCGGCTGGCGGAGCCCTCAGCCCCGAGACCGGCGGCTGCCGGTGGCCGCATCAGTTCGTCCATGGCCGTGCGAACCGTGACTGTTCCGTCTGCCTCGGGGGCGGTCCGGGGCGTCAGGGTGGCCGTCTGGAACTCCTCCGGAGCTTGTGCACCGCGGACCAGGAACGCCCGCCCGGGGCGTGCGATGGGAATGACGGCCGCGAGCCCGGAGCCCATAATGTCGAACGATTCGGGGCCGGACTGGACCCGGAGCGCGATGCACGTGGTGACATTGGCCCTGATGTCGGCGTTCAGGGCCCCCTGCGGGCGCTGTGTGGCCATGATGAGATGGATCCCCAGTGACCGGCCGATGGCCGCAATCCTCATGAGTTCGGAAAGGGCGCCGGGCGCTTCGTCCACCAGCATCCTGAACTCGTCAACGACGATGACCAGATAGGGGACGGGCGGTCCGGCGGCCGGTGATGACTCGTAGGCCGCGAGATCCGGGGCATTGGCCCGGGCAAGCAGTTCCTCCCTCCGCCGGACCTCGGCCCGCAGGGAAACGAGCGTGCGCTCCACCTGTGCAGCGCCCAGATCCGTCAGCATGCCGACGCAGTGCGGGAGCCCGGTGAGCGGGCCAAGGCCGGAGCCGCCCTTGAAATCTATGAAGAGCAGGTTGACCCGGTCCGGCGGATGGCTGGCCGCGAGGCCGGCGGCAAGGGTCCGCAAGAACTCCGACTTCCCGGAACCCGTGGTCCCCGCGACCAGGAAGTGCGGACCGTCGGCCTTCAGATCGATCCGCAGGATCCCCCGGCTCCCGGCGCCGACGGGCGCACCGAGCCCGGCCTCCATGCCGCTCAGCGACCAGCGCCTGGAGATGTCCGGTGCCGGGAGGGGAAGGACGTCGGCCAGGCTGCAGTGCTGCGGGAAGGCTGGCGGGGCAGTCGCCGGTGTGCGCCGTGCGGCATTGAAGCCCCGGCAAAAGCGGTCAAAGACCTCGGCCGGGACCAGATCCGGAACGAAGTCCAGGGGCGGTGACCCGGTCCTGATCAGGGAGCTGCGACGGCCGAGGACAATGCCGGGGTGTTCGCCGGGGCCCTGCTCCGGCGAGCACTCGATCACCCTCCACCCGTGTGCCGCGGCCAAGGCCCTGAATGCCGGGCCTGCACCGGCGGTGTCCGGCCCGGGCGCGGTCCCTGCCTGCGACAAGGTGTCCCAAAGAATGAGAACTCCGCGGTTGAATCCCTCGCCCGGACCCGCAGCACTGCCCGGACCGCCGGGACCGGCAGCCAGCAGGGCCGCGGTGGTGGCGTCATTTGCGGACAATGTGACGCCGGGCAGGAAGCGCGCCGGCAGCGGCACCGTGTCCGCCGGGCCATGCAGCAGCAGACGGGTGCTGCCGGCCAGGGGATAGGCAGCCAGTTGCAGGATGAACGAGCGCACCAGCCCGGCCGTCGCGGGCGCGGGGCCATGGATGGTCACCACTGCCGGGACCGGATCCAACGTCAGGGGCACCAGGCCGAGCGGCGGTGGGCGGAAGCCGGGGTCGGGCGGTTCGAGCCGGATATTCGCCGTCCGCTCCGCCAGCCCGAGCCGCAGGCAGATGTCCGGCGGCTCGCCGTGAGGTGTGCGGGCCGCCGGGGGCGCCGCTGCCGCGCAACCGATGGTCAGGTCCGCCGCGGAGGGTGCGGCCTGCCGGCGTCGTTCCCTGTCCTGCAGGGTGGCCTCCGCCACAGCGGCATTGAGCTCGCGGCGCTGGCGGCGGCCCGAAAGGAACGGGACGAGGACGGACACGCCAGAGACTGCGGTGAAGGCCAGGAACATCCACATGCCGGTGAGAAGGGCCAGACCGACGCCGACCAGGAGCGGCAGCACCGCGGCCAGCACCACGGCGGCCCGGTGGCCCGGGGCGGCGATGCCGCGGACAACCAGCGGCGCGGCAACGCTGGAGCCCGCCAGCGATGTCACTGACTCCGCGGCAGCATGGGGCACCCCCGGCGGCCCAAGCCGGATCGAGAGGATGGAGTCGCCGCAACGGATCGAGGACGCCGTGGTCACCTGGGCCATTCGCACTTTCCGCCCATCGACGCTGGTTCCGTTCGCACTGCCGAGGTCCACGATCGTGACTTCCGAGTCCGCGACGTCCAGGCGGGCGTGCTCCCGGGAGAGTGCGGCATCAGAGATCACGATCTCGGTGCCGCCGCGTCCGATCCGGAACCGTCCCCGCTGCAGCGCGACAAGCGTGCCCGCGCCGGGACCGCCGTCCACAGCGAGCAGCAACGTGGCAGTGTCCGGTTTGCCCGGCCGGGAACGGAATGCCGCCCCCGGTCCATTCACCAGCCCGGCACCGTCGACCAGTACAGCAGTTTCAACCAGTACAGCACCGTGGACGAGGGGAGGCGCGCCAACAGTCATGGCGGCGACCGGCGCTCCCCGGACCGACAGCTCACCGGTCCCGTAGCGCCGGGCGACGGCCGCCTCTAGATCCGCGCCTGGGCACGCGTCGGGGACCTCGACGGACAGCTCAATGAGCTGCCCGTCCGGCGTCGAACCTGACGGGAGGGTGCAAAGTGCGAGAGTGCAGTGGAAGATCATCGGGGGCATCCTTTCCTGCGTGGCGGCCCAGGTTCGACGTTAGGGACGCCTCTGCCCGGCTGCGCCCGGGAAATTGCTCCATGTGGATAAACGGAGGCGGCCCGGACACGAGCCAGACGGCTCCGCTCTCGCTCCCGGCGCAGGCCGGACGAGGCCCGCGCAGCGGGGGCCGGGCGCCGACTGCAATGGAGCCTCGG
Source organism: Arthrobacter sp. P1_C12_2 (assembly GCF_056406415.1). Lineage (NCBI taxonomy): Bacteria > Bacillati > Actinomycetota > Actinomycetes > Micrococcales > Micrococcaceae > Arthrobacter > Arthrobacter sp. P1_C12_2. The sequence continues at coordinate 164,121 of NZ_JBFUAF010000006.1, forward strand.
GTAGGCTAGAGCAGCAGACAATGCGCAACATTGGGCTGCCCGCATTCGAATCAGGAGAGTTTGTGACCGCTGACCTCGTCATCGTAGGGTCGGGCTTCTTCGGCCTGACAATCGCAGAACAGGCCGCCACGGAGCTGGGCTTGAAGGTAGTCGTCATCGACCGCCGCCACCACATCGGCGGCAATGCCTACAGCGAAAAGGAAGAGCAGACCGGCATCGAGGTGCACCGCTACGGTGCACATCTTTTCCACACTTCCAACGACCGTGTGTGGGAGTACGTGAACCGCTTCACCACGTTTACGAACTACGTCCACAAGGTGTACGGCGTGCACAAGGGCGAGGTCTACTCCCTGCCCATCAACCTGGCCACGATCAACCAGTTCTTTCGGGCCAACCTCACCCCCGGGCAGGCCCAGGAACTGATCAAGGATCAGGCCGGCGAACTGGCCGGCACCGATCCGCAGAACCTGAACGACAAGGGCATCCAGCTGATCGGCCGCCCGCTCTACGAGGCGTTCATCAAGCACTACACCGGCAAGCAGTGGCAGACGGATCCCAAGGACCTGCCCGCGGGCATTATTTCCCGCCTTCCCGTCCGGTACAACTACGACAACCGCTACTTCAACGACAAGTACGAGGGCCTGCCGACCAACGGCTACACGGCCTGGATCGAAAAGATGGCCGAGCACCCGAACATCGAGGTCCGGCTGAACACTGACTTCTTTGACGAGTCGCACGAGTACAGCAAAAACAAGGTCGTCGGCAACATCCCGGTCATCTACACCGGCCCTGTTGACCGCTACTTCGACTACGCCGAAGGCGATCTTTCCTGGCGCACGATCGACTTCGAAGAGGAAGTCCTCGACGTCGGCGATTTCCAGGGCACCTCAGTGATTAACTACAACGACGACGACGTGCCGTTCACACGCATCATCGAGCCGCGTCACTTCCACCCGGAACGCGACTACCAGACGGAGAAGACCGTCATCATGCGCGAATTCTCCCGCGCGGCGGAGAAGGGCGACGAGCCCTATTACCCGATCAATACCGCCGCGGACCGGGACCGCCTGCTCAAGTACCGGGACCTCGCGGCAGCCGAGAAGGATGTCCTCTTCGGCGGACGCCTCGGCACGTACAAGTACCTGGACATGCACATGGCCATCGGCTCTGCCCTGACCATGTTCGAGAACAAGATCCGGCCGCATTTCGAGGCCGGCGCCACGATTGAAAGCGGAGGAGTGGACGCATGAGCGCCGCTGAAACGACACACGGTTGGAACCCGATTCAGCGGGTCATCCTGCCATCGACGGACCAGACCGACACCGTACCCCTCTATGTTGACGCCGGCACCGCCAGCGGCATCCGGCTGCGCGAGAACGACGAATTCGCCCGCACCCCGAAGCTGCTCGAGGACAAGCTGCAGATGTTCAGCTCCGAGAGCCGGGTAGCTCACTTCGAGGACCTCCTCGGAAGGCACTCCATGCGGGTGCGCTCCGGCGAGCAGCTCTCGTTCGGCACCTACTTCAACGCCTTCCCGGCGAGCTACTGGCGCCGGTGGACCTCGGTTCGGGACGTCCGCCTGGTGGTGGAGACCAGCGGTCCGGGAACGGTCACGGTCTACAAGTCGAACGCCCGCGGATCGGTCCAGCGCGTGGACGGCAAACACGTCGACGGCGACGCTACCTCCACGTTCGAACTCTCGCTCAAGCCCTTCGGCGACGGCGGCTGGTACTGGTTTGACCTGGCCGCCAGCACAGGGGACCTGGTCCTGAAGAACGGCGCGTGGGAGGCTACAGGCGGTCCCACGACCAAGGGCCAGGTGACCCTCGAAATCACCACCATGAACAAGCCCGACTTCTGCCTGAACAACGCCCGGATCCTGGCGGATAACCCGGACGTCCTTGAAAACGTCAAGGAAATCCTGATCGTGGACCAGGGCACCCAGAAGGTCGAGGACCAGGAGGGCTTCGCCGCCGTCCGGGACGCCCTCGGCGGCAAGCTCCGGGTCATCAACCAGGCAAACCTCGGCGGCTCCGGAGGCTTCGCGCGCGGCATGTTCGAGGCTGTCGAAAACGGCAGTGACTACGCCCTGCTGCTCGACGACGACATCGTCGTCGAACCTGAAAGCATCGTGCGGCTCCTGACATTCGCCGACCACTGCCGCAAGCCGACGATTGTCGGCGGGCACATGTTCGACCTCTACAACCGCAGCGTCCTGCACACCTTCGGCGAGGTCGTTGACCCCTACCGGATCGTCCCGGCCCTGCCCCACGCCGACATGGAAACGCGGCACGATTTCAGCGTCTCGAACCTGCGCCAGACGCCGTGGCTGCACCGCCGCGTGGACGTTGACTACAACGGCTGGTGGATGTGCCTGATCCCCACGAAGGTGATCCAGGAAATCGGGCTGTCCCTGCCGCTGTTCATTAAATGGGACGACGCCGAATACGGGCTGCGCGCCCGGGAAGCCGGCTTTGCCACGGTCTCAATGCCGGGCGCCGCCGTTTGGCACGTGTCCTGGATCGACAAGGACGACCTCGTCGGCTGGCAGGCCTACTTCCACGCACGCAACCGGCTGATCACCACGCTGATCCACAGCCCGTACCCCAAGGGCGGCCGCGTGCTGCGCGAATCTTTCCAGTCCGACGTCAAGCACCTCGTGTCGATGCAGTACTTCACCGAACACGGCCGGATCGACGCGCTGCGCGACCTCCTGAACGGGCCCGACGACCTCCACAAGGTGCTCGGCACCAAGCTGCCGGAAATCAATGCCCTGAAGGCGCAGTACCCGGACGCCCAGCTGAAGGAAGACGTCGATGATTTCCCGGCGCCAAAGATCGGCCGCGGACCGATGGGCGGGACCGTAGTGGGGCTGCCCAGCAAGAAGCAGCTCATCCCGTGGGGCATCAAGACCGTGGCGCGCCAGCTCATCAAGGCGCCGGGACCGGAAAGCGCCGAAAGGCCCCAGGGCTACCTGGCCCACCGGGACAACCGGTGGTATCGGGTGGCGCACTATGACAGTGTTGTGGTCTCCAACGCGGAGGGCACCGGCGCCTCGTGGTACCAGCGCGACCCAAAGAAGCTGAAAGCGATGCTGACAGAGGCGACCATGCTGCACGCGAAGCTGTTCCGGGAATGGGACAGCCTTGCCGAGCAGTACCGCCGCGCGGTGACCGAGATCAGCTCGATCGACGCGTGGAAGAAGACGTTCGAGGCGAATTCCGAGGACGGAAGGTAGATGGCTGGTCAAACCGACCAGCTGATCAAGCCCGGAACCGGGCACGGGCTGCTGGACGTCTACGGCGACCGCTTCCTGCTGAAGCTGCTGGTGCGCAAGGAAATCAAGGTGCGCTACCGCGGCTCGGTGCTGGGCCTGCTGTGGTCCTACGTGAAGCCGCTCGTGCAGTTCCTGATCTACTTCGTGGCGCTGGGCATCTTCCTGAACCTGCAGCGGGGAACGCCGAACTATGCGATCTATCTGTTCTCCGGTATTGTCCTGGTCAATTTCTTCACGGAATCGCTGTCCAACGCCACCCGCTCGATTGTGGACAACCGTGACCTGATCCGGAAGATCTACCTGCCCCGGGAACTGTTCCCGGTGGCCACCGTGTGGGTGTCGGCAGCGCACTTCCTGCCCCAGCTGCTGGTGCTGGTCGGCGCATGCCTCGTGGTGGGGTGGGCGCCAACGCTGCTGCAGCTCGCCGCGGTGGTCCTGATCTTCGTGATGGTGGCCGTCCTGGGCACGGGCCTCGGCCTGCTGTTCGGCGCCATCAACGTCTATTTCCGCGACTCCGAAAACATCGTGGACATGATCGTCATGGTGGTCACATGGGCCTCACCGGTCCTCTACCTCTGGTCCATGGTCCAAAAGGTGATGGGTGACTGGTTCTGGATCTACCAGCTGAACCCGATGACGGTCGCCGTCGAGGTCTTCCACTGGGCCTTCTGGGAACCGACGCTCAAGGCGGACCAGATGGTCAACGACGCCTCACCGCCGGGCATGCTGACGCTCTGGCTGCCCCTCGCCCTGCTGATCACGCTGGCCGTGCTGTTCCTCGGGCAGTGGACGTTCCGCCGGCTTGCCGTCCACTTCGCACAGGAGCTCTGACATGACCGCGCACGGCCACGTCGCCATCATCTGCACCGACATCCGGAAGCAGTTCGTGCTCCGCCACACCCGTTCCCTGAAGGAAGCCCTCGTCTGGCTCGTGAAGGGACGCAAGGGCGACCTCTCAAAGAAGTTCTTGGCCCTCAAGGATGTCTCGCTTGAGGTCAAGCAGGGCGAAACTGTGGCACTCATGGGGCTCAACGGTTCCGGAAAGTCAACGCTCCTGAAGCTCATTTCCGGGGTCCTGCAGCCCGACGGCGGCACGGTGCGCACGCGAGGCCGCGTCGCCGGGCTGATCGAAGTCGGCGCAGGCTTCCACCATGACCTCAGCGGCCGGGACAACGTCTACCTCAACGGCGCCATCCTCGGCATGACCGAGAAGCAGATCGACGAGAAGTTCGACTCGATCGTGGAATTCTCCGAAATCGGCGAGTTCATCGACACCGAGGTGAAGTTCTATTCCTCGGGCATGTACCTGCGCCTGGCGTTTTCCATCGCGGTGCACACGGACCCCGAGGTCTTCCTGATCGACGAGATCCTCGCGGTGGGCGACGAGCCCTTCCAGCGCAAGTGCATCGCGAAGATCAAGGAGCTCTCCGAGATCGGGAAGACCCTGTTTGTCGTCAGCCATGACCTGGACCTCGTGGCGACCGTGTGTGAGCGCGGCGTCCTGCTCGAACACGGCAAAATTGTCATGGACGGCGAAGTGCACGACGTCGTCAACGAGCTCCGGCGCAGGTCCCTGGCCCTGTAGCGGCGTGCCCGGCCAGCTCCCGGCCCGGCCGTGTCGGCGTAGGGCCGGCCGCGGCCGGGCAGAAGTGCAGGCTGGCCGCGCTTCTCGTGTGGAGGACCACCGGGCCGGACCAGGCCCGCCTGGACAGGCTCGGGCTGCCCCGGCTGATGATGTCGCCCGAGTCGGACCCACAGCCAAGGCGTGGTATTCCGCCAACCGCCTGACCGGGACCACGGAATACGTCGTGGAGATGGTGGACGGTTTGACCGTAGTGAGGGTGGCGCTTGCCCTCCCGGCGGACGCGGCCGACCCCGAGCAACTCAAAGTCAAGCTGGCCGAACTGGCCAGGCTCAGCTAGCCGCAACCCCGCTGCGGGTGCTCATTGTCCGCGGCAGGCCGTGACTTCGTACAGCCGGGCGCCGCCCTCTGCCAGGACCAGCCGGACAGCCAGCGAGTTGTTGAGGTTCTCCAGTCCGGGGAATGGATGTTCGCCGAAGTGGACTTCATTGGGACCAAAGTCCAGGACGTAACGGACACCCGTCGCTTTCAGCGCGGCGCAGACCGCCGGATCGTTGTCCGCGTTGCGGAGGTCCCGGTTAAGTGTTTCGACGGCGGCCGTGTTGGCCGTCAGGATGTGTTTGGCCGTGGTCTCGCGATGGGCGATGGCGTAAGCCAGTGCGCCGCCCGTCCACGGGTTCACCGCGATGGCGGCGTCCGCGGGAACGATCTCGTCCAGCCGGTCGATGATCTTCTGTTCGTCCGTTGAGATGAGCAGCGAATGGTCCGTCTCGAGGTAGTTCTTCCGGGCCGAGCCGATTGCGGTCCTCAGTGAGGGGATCTGGGACGCGGCGACCGCCAGGGCGAGCACACCGCAGATGACCAAATAGGCAGCGTTGGTGCCGCGGCTGGCGCTGGGTCTGTCCTTGAGGGGGTGCGCCGATGTGGCCGATCGCGACCCTGCCAGCCGGTCAAGGGCGCGGCGGAGCCAGACGGCAACGGTATCGACGCCGACGGCGGCAAACGGCAAGGCCGTCAGCGGCAGGAGCGCCGCGATCCTGTTGCTGTCGTTGTACCAGATCCCGGTAAGTGCGCTGCGCACATCGCCCTTCGAGGTGCCGGAGACAATGACGTACAGCACGCCGACGATGACAAAACCGGCGATCATCCACGTCCTGCCGCCGCGCCGCCAACACAGGAAGAGTCCGATCAGCATCAACACGCTGACGCCGATCGCAGCAGGACGGTCAATGGCGCCGTTCGCCAGAACATCCCACGCAGCACCGCGGGGCGTCTGTACGGGTCCCCAGAATGCAGCATCTTCCGGCGGCCGGATGTTGGTCCACAGCACATACATGGCCACGGCCCCAACGCCGAGTCCCAGGCTGGCAAGGATCCAGGCCGTGCGGTGCCGGGCCCGGTGTTCGCGGTTGCCGGCAAGGCGTGCGTAGGCCTGCAGGATGATCGGAACCGAGAGCGCCAGGAGGGACATGAAGCCGTTCGGGTGGGCCAGGGCAAGTCCCGGAAGGATCAGCAGCGGCAGCGTGAACCGGGGCGCGGGCGGCCACTCCATGTGGCGCGCTACCCGGCACAAGAGGGCAATGCTGGCCAGGGCGGCCGGCAGCATGCTGATGGCCAGGAAATTCGGATACAGCACGCCGAAATCCAGCAGCAGGATCGGGAACGGCGCGAACAGTGCGGCCAGGATCGCTGCGGCGCCTACGGCCACGGGACGGTTGCCTGCCACTGTCCGTGTCAGCATCATGCAGCCCAGCGGCCACACGACTGCCGCCACGGCCATGTTCAGGACGTTTACGGCCACCGCAATCGGCAGGCCGGTCAACTGGACGAGGGCTGCGGCGAGGCCATGCCAGGCCGCCGGATAGAAATAGGGAGAGGCATCGCCGCTGGTCATCTTGGACATCCACAGCGAGGAGGCGTTGCCCGTATCCAGAACGTACCGCACACCGTTCAGATGGAACACGTTGTCGAAGGTCTGGGAAAAACTCTCCGGAGAACCGAACGCCAGAGCAAGTTCAACGAGGATCAGCGCCGCGCCCGCGAAGAACGCCGCAGCGACCCAGGCCCCGCTCCTGGTTCGGCGCGCGGGGGGCAGGGATACCCGGGCGCGGTGCCAGGGGATAAAGGCGTCGCGCAGGCTGCCGCCAGCGCGCCGGATCCCGGGGAGCCGGATCCCGACGATCAGGGCAGAGAGCAGAATGCCGCCGGCCAGGACGGCAGCGGCTGTCCACGGGATGTACGCGAACGGCAGGAGTACGGCCAGGACCGCCGCAATGGAGACCGTGACCGGCCCGGCCAGGGCAGCCGCGGACAGTCCCCTCAGGCCAAGGCTGACCGTTACCAGACCGCCGGGCACCAGGAGGAAAAGCATCGCCTCCAGCACGAAGGGCAGCGTCTGGAGCCAGTTCAACTCTTTAGCCCGGAAGTGATGCAGGCACAGGCAAGTAGCGGCCCGCCACAGGCGGGCACATCAGGACAGGAGGGCACGTCAGATGGTCTGGTCCAGCAGTCCCAGCAGATAGGCTCCGTAGCCGCTCTTGACCAGGGGTTCCGCACGCTGGCGAAGTTCGTCGTCGGTCAGGAAGCCCAGCCGCCAGGAAATTTCTTCCGGAGCGCCGATTTTCAGGCCCTGACGGTTCTCGACCGTGCGGATGAAGTTTGAGGCGTCGCTGAGGTCATCGAACGTTCCGGTGTCCAGCCAGGCCGTACCGCGCGGAAGAATCTCCACCTGCAGCTTGCCGCGCTCCAGGTAGGTCCGGTTGACATCGGTGATCTCCAGTTCACCGCGCGCCGAGGGCTTCAGGTTCTTGGCTATGTCGATGACGTCATTGTCATAGAAGTACAGGCCCGGCACGGCGTAGTGGCTGCGCGGCTTCGCGGGCTTCTCTTCCAGCGAGAGAGCCTTGCCGTCGTCGTCGAATTCCACGACGCCGTAGGCCTTGGGATCCCGGACCCAGTACCCGAACACGGCACCGCCGTCGATGTCGGCGTGCCTGCGCAGCTGCGTGCCCATGCCCTGGCCGTAGAAGATGTTGTCACCGAGGACCAGCGCCACGGTCTCGTTCCCGATGTGCTCGGCACCCAGCACGAACGCCTGGGCCAGGCCGTCCGGCGAGGGCTGCTGGACGTAGGTGAGGTTGACGCCGAACTTGGACCCGTCGCCCAGGAGCCGCTGGAACTGCTCCGCGTCATGGGGCGTGGTGATGATGAGGATGTCCCGGATGCCGGCAAGGATCAGCGTGGACAAGGGGTAGTAGATCATCGGCTTGTCATACACGGGGACCAGCTGCTTGCTGATGCCGAGGGTGATCGGGTGAAGCCGGGAGCCGGTACCGCCGGCCAGGATTATTCCACGCATGGGCCCAATCCTTCCGTAACTGAGTCGCCACAGCAAACCAGGCGCCGCTTCGGTCGCTCCGGGGAACGACCCCCTGGGACCGGCGACTGATGGCCGCAAGGTAGAATCGACGGTCTGGACAACATCACGAAGGAAGCCCGGGATTGAGCACAGCCGTACTGAAACCAAAAGCATTTCCGGCCCCCGCGATGGGGAGCCGGCTTGATCCGCGGGGAAACAGCCTCAACCTCATCCGATTGTTCCTCGCCTTCCTCGTGCTCCTGGCGCACAGCTGGCACATTGTCGGTGCGGGTAATGGCTGGGGCTTCCGCGGAGAAAACTTGGGTGGCTGGGCCGTGGCCGGGTTCTTTGGCATCAGCGGGTACCTGATTACCGCGAGCAGGTTCAGCAACCGGATCGGTCCGTACCTCGTGCACCGTGTGGCCCGTATTTTTCCCGCTTTTATTGTGTGTTTGGTGGTCATGGCGTTCGGCTTTGCGCCGACAGCCTACGGCATCCAGCACGGATCGCTTTCCGGCTTCCTTCACACGCCCACCACACCCCTTAATTCCGTGTTTGCGAATATGGGGCTCCACATCGTGAGCTATGACATCGCTGGGACCCCGGCCGGTGTGCCGTATGCCAAGGCCTGGAACGGTTCCCTCTGGACGCTGTATTTCGAGTTCGTGTGCTACCTCCTCGTGGCATTGGTTGGTTTCCTGCCGTTTTTCAAGAAGACGCCTTGGCCCATGATTGCCGCATTCCTGGCAAGCGTGGCCGTGTGGGCCAACATCGACGCCCTCAAGCCCTACTTCCAGTCCAACCTGGACTTTGAGCTCGCCGCACGTCTGGTGCCTTTCTTCCTCGGCGGCGCGGTCGTGCAGGTTCTCAGCTCCAGGATCGGCATTCACAGGGTGGCGGGACCTGTTTCCCTCGCACTGGCGGCGCTGTCGATTTTCTTCGTTGACGGGTTTGGCGGGCAGCTTGCCGCGCCGTTCATTGCGTACGGGTTGCTGTGGATTTCGACGTGGCTTCCGCAGCCGGCCGTCGTCGCACGGCACGATATCTCCTATGGCGCATACATCTACGCGTTCCCTGTCCAGCAGCTGCTGGCGGTCTTCGGGGCATACCACTGGGGGGTGTTCTGGTTCACCGTCGCCGCTGCGCTCTGCACCATACCGCTGGCGGCCGCAAGCTGGTTCTTAGTCGAGCGGCCCGTCATGCGCCGCGCCAAGAAGAGCGTCTAGCGGCCGGGCACTGAGACAGAACGGGCAAAACGAATGAGGCCGGACCCTGGGGGTCCGGCCTCATTCGTTTTGGGGGTTGGCTGCATCCGGCCTACGCCAGGCGGATCAGCCTGTCAGCGCCGCCGTGGACCAACAGATATTCATGGACCGGATCGAACAGCTCAGGGTCAACAATCACGGACAGGGCAGGATGCTCCTTCAGGATGCGGCTGACGATTTCCGGGGAACGGGAATAGTCCTTTGAGATGTCCAGTACGTCAAAACTAAGCTTCGTGGTCGCTGATGACGACATGCCTCGCATTCCCCAATGCCAGCGGGCGGCCAACACCGGGTCAACAGTGCCGGGGCCGGAAATGTAAAGCGTCGACGCCGGCTGCGGCTGCCGGGCGCTCTGCAGCAACCGGTAAACGTAAGCAGGTGTGGCCTTGAGATGGGCCGCCTGACTGGACAATTCCGTCAGCGGGCGCGCAGTGGGCGGAAGCCCTGCCTTCTCCAGCCCGGGGACCGCGAAGCCAAAGACCTGCGTTCCGGTTACTGCCAGGGCGCAAAGAGCTACAGCCAAGCCGGGCCTGCGGACCGGTTCTTCGCCAGGCACTCTAAGCGGTATCAGGGCGGCAGCGGCCACAACGGCGAGTGGCCATGCCAGCAGTAGGACAGCAATGAGGTACTTGTAGAAATAGTAGGAAATAGCACCGTTGTTGATGCTTTGCGAGACAGCGAGCCCTACGCACAGGGCTATCGGGATCAACAGTCCCAGCGACGCGCGGGAGACATCGATGCGTTCCATCCGTAACCGTCGGGAGGCCGTCCGCGCCAATGCGGTGCTGTTGCCGTAGCCCAGAACGAGTGCCAGAGCCAGGGTGAGCAGGGCCAATCCGAAATCGGGGACGGCGATGCCACCCGGGGCATCAAGGATCTTCTGGCTCTCGCCAATCAGCGGTATGACCTGAAGGATGGGCAGCGCAGCACCAAGAAGTGTGAAGGCAGTGGCAGCGACAGCCAGGACCCACCAATTCCGGCTGTAGTCGTGGCGGTGGCGCACCACTGACCACAGCTTCGTAGTCAGGAGCGCTGCAATCAGTGAGACAAGCAACAGCCAGTTGTTGCAGATGCCAACGACACCCGCGCCTACCGCGGCGACGCCCACCACCGGGACGCGGCGCTGGAATGTCAGCAGCGCCAGGACGGTGGCAGTTGCCATGCCGCAGGCCAGATAGAAGTTGCCGAAGCCCTCGTAGACTGGGATTGAGCCGGGACCGTAGACCCACGCAGCCGTTGCGATGGCGATGCCGGGAGCCATTACGGAAGCCCGGCGACGGATAGCGGGGAGGGCGCACATGCCCGCGACAACGATCAGGACAGTGGCCACGCTGCACAATGCCTGCTGGTTGATGTAAGAAACCAGCTCACTGTCGATGCTGATCATTGACGGGCGGAGAATGTCGGACACGGTGGCCAGCAGAGTGTGGAAGCCTTGCGGGTACTCGCCGAAGCCCCAAGACTCTCCCGCGGTGCCCTTCGGAATGGTCGGGATGACCTCACCGTGGCTTCGGATCATGTAGTAGATGCTGAAGTGGGACTGGTAGTCCCACCGGCTCATCATGATGGACAGAGCATCCGCAGCTGTCCTAATGGTCAGCATCGTGAAGAGCGACAACGCCGACAAGGTGGCGGCCAGGAACGGCACGGAGTCAATCCAGGCGACCTTGGGGAGCAGCCGCCGCAGCCGTTGCCGAACCGAGCGGGCCGAGAGCACCCACCAGGCGAGAGTTCCCGCGAGGACCGCGAGTAACAGCGTGCCGTGATCCGTGCCCAGGAGCCGCTCCGGCAACCACCACGACACCGGGACCATGCCGGCAAGGATCAGCCCGTTGAAGAGGATGCGTTGCGAAAGTATCCTGGCAGTCGGGAGCATCAACACCAGTACTCCGGCCAGGCCGAGCGCCGGCACGCCCTGCAGCAGCCCGGAGGACCTCAGGAAGACCACGAGACTAACTGCAACGACGAACGCAGCCATTGCCCGAGCCTGGCGGACTGCCGGACCAGGCCAACCGTGGCTCCGCGGGGACGCCGCAGAGGCCTTGGGGCGAAGTTGTTCTTTGTCTCTTACCGCGATATTCACTGACTCATTCCCCAATTTTCAGACTGTGACGATCCTGCGGTGGTGCGGACGACGCGGTGCGGATAGTGCAATTGACATGGTGCGGCCCGGACAACGCGGTGCAGAAATCACTGTGTGGTGCGGGTAGATCGGTGCAGATGCGCCGGTGGTTGCTGCTCCGGGAGTGTGCCCGCACACTGTGCGCAGGGCGCATGCCCGGCGCTACAGTGGCGGCGCCGGGAACACGGTGTCCTGCTACTTGCGGCAGCGGGGACCGGATACGCCGCGCACGCCGTCTACAATACCAGTCAGCGCGTTGGCGAGCCGTGCAAGCCGGCCGGGCGCCAGCAGCGTGACGATGGCCAGGTGGCGGTAGTCGGCTAGCAGGCCCTTGAGCGTCCACAGCGGAAAGCGCCGGCCGTACTGGCGGGCGAGCAGGATCCGGTTCCTGAAGAGGTAGTAGTAGCGCCAGTCGGCGGCCGTCCTGACCTTCAGCGGCCGGCCTGCGACGGACACGTCCCGGCCAAAGACGTTGGCTGCGGCCGGGCTGCCCAGGGCGTGATTGAGCGCGGCGTTCGGGGCCAGCACGGTGCGCAGCCCCTCGGCCTCGCACCTGAGGAAGAACTCGCTGTCCACGCCGTCGATGAACAGCGTGCCCTGGAAGAGGCCGAGCCGCTCAAGCACCGGCACGGGCACCAGGAGGCCTGACTGCATAGGTTCCCCGCCGAGCTGGATGCCGTTGAGGACCGGGCCGCGGCGCACCGGCAGGCCCCGGACCGACGCCGGGGCAACCATGCCGACGGGGACGCCGGCCTCCCCGGCAGCCGCCGCGGCGGCCAGGAGCGCGTCGACGTAGCCGGCGTCCAGCAGCGAATCCTGGTCCATGGTCAGGACGTAGTCGGGCTTCGTGTCCGACGCCAGGGCCGCGGTGATTCCGGCGTTGAGCGCGGCCGCGATTCCGGAGTTCTCCGGGAGCCGTACTGCCTTGCAGCCCATGGACTCCAATTCGGCCAGGATCCGTGCGGGGTCCTCGGGGCTGCCGTCATCGACCACCACCACGGAATCAACCTGGCCGAGCAGGGCAGCGGCGTTCGCCAGCACGCCGTCGTCGGGGTTAAAAAGCGAAACGACGGCGGTAGTCTGAGGCACTGGGGCGTCCGTCCGGGTCAAGCAGGCTGGACGTCGGGCTGGGCGTCGATCCAGTTGGCGAGGCGGTCGATGCCCTGGGCGAGGTTGTACTGCGGGGTCCACCCGAGCACGTCCTTCGCCGCCGAGATGTCCGCCCACGCGTGCCGGACATCGCCCTGCCGGTACTGTCCGGTGACATGCGGTTCGGGGGCGTTGTAGTGCGCCGCGATGAGCTGCGCCGCGGTGCCGATGGTCTGGAATTCACCGGATCCGATGTCCATGGGCTCGCCCTGGACCGTGGGGGAGACGGCGCCGGCGACAATCGCCGAGGCGACGTCGTCGATCAGGATAAAGTCGCGGCGCACTTCGCCGTCCTCGTAGAGCGGAATGGACTTCCCGCCCATCGCCATGCGGCAGAACAGGCTCATGATGCCGGTGTAGGGGTTGATCAGCGACTGGCCGGGACCGTACACGTTCTGCAGCCGCAGGATGACGGTCTCGACGCCGTAGGACTTGGCCCAGGCCTGCAGGACGTGTTCCTGGGCCAGCTTCGTGGCGCCGTAGACGCTCACGGGGGCCGGGAACGTTGCGGAGGCCTTCATCGGCAGCGGGGTGGCGCCGGGGAAGTCCCACTGGGCCTGGTCCAGCGTGGCGCTGGTGCGCTGGCCCGGGTAGAAGGGCTTGCCGTCGCTGTCGCTCCAGGCGCCCTCGCCGTAGACTGCGCGGCTGGAGGAAAGGACGATCCTGCGCGGAAGCTTGCCGTGGCGGTTGAGCCCGTCCAGGAGCTGGGATGTGCCCACCACGTTGACGTGGGTGTGCCGGGTGGACTCTTCGAGCGACTGGCCCGTTCCGGTCTCCGCGGCCAGGTGGATGACGACATCGGGGGAGTGCTGCGCCAGGACCGTGTCCCAGGTCTGGGCCTCGGCGACGTCGGCGACGACGAGTTCCGCCCGAGCGTCCAGTTCCGCCGGACGCTCACCCGTGGCGTGGATCTGCGGGTGGAGGCTGTCCACCACGACGATCCGGTCGAAGGCGTCGGCGAGGGACGCTGAAATGGCGCAGCCGATGAAACCGGCGCCGCCGGTGACAAGGACAGTTCCGCCGGGGCGTGCGGAGGTTTCAAAAGAAGTCACAGCGGACCTTTCGTTGCGGGCGTTTACTTGCCGAAGGAATGGCGCACGAGTGCGCTGACGGCTGTGGAGTTGCGGTCCAGGACCGCCTGCGGAAGCAGGGAGAGCGCATGCGCCCGGGACGTAAGCCTCAGCATGGCGGCGCGCTTTGCCCGGCGCCAGCCGAGCGCGTCGGCCTGTGCCGCGGAGACGGCGAAGTATTCGCGTTCGCCGGCGAACCGAGAGCCGTCAACGAGCTTGGTTGAGGAGGCGCTGTTGGAGTGTCGGCGGTACTGGAAGCACACCGTCGGCTCGATCAGCAGCTGGTCGCCCTTGTAGATCATGTCCATGATGAGGGCGAGATCCTGGATGATCGGGAACCCGTCCCGGAAGTCCACTTCGCGGATCTTGTCCGTCCGGAAGGCCAGGGAGGGCCAGTACAGCCAGTCCCCGTGCATGAGGTTGCTGGCGATGGCCTCGCCGGCGATGAGCTGCTTGCCGCGGCCGCGGGGCCGGACGATCTTCTGCTTGACGGAGTCCGCCAGCGTGGCCACCACCTGGCTTTGTTCGTCGATGACCTGCACCCCCGGCTGGATGATCGCCGCGTCGGGGAAACGCCGGTGGGCGGCGAGGATCACGTCAACGTAGTTCGGCAGCAGGACGTCGTCGCAGCCCAGGATGACCATGACCTCCTGGCTGGCCATCCCCACGCAGGTGCGGTAGTTCTCCGTGATGCCCGCGTTGATGTCCTTGCGGATGTAGCGGACACGGGCGTCCTGGATCCCGGCCATGTACTCGGGAATTTCCGTTCCGGGGTAGGCGTCGTCGACCACCGTCAGGAGCCAATCGCCGTTCTCCTGGGCAAGGACGCTGCGGACCGTTTCCTTCATGTAGGCGGGGTCGCCCCAGTAAGGAATGAAAATATCGAGGGGCATTAGGCTTCCGAGCTTTCGGCGGGACGGTCGGTGGTGTGCATGCTTCCAGGGGCTGCAGCCCCTGGAAGGGGAGTGGCGAGGGTATCGGGCCGGAGATCAGGCAGGGGATTCGCGGCCGGAGCGGGGCGGGCCTTGTCCAACGCAGGCAGGCGGCGGTGCTGCTCCAGGGACTCGAGCTGGGTGCGCAGGATGGCCACCTCCTCTGCCAGTGTCCTCGTTTCGTCCTCCACGACGGAGATCTCCCACGACAGGTGCAGGCAGACGCCCAGCAGCATGAGGATGCTCATAGCGAAGAGCAGGTTGGACGGGATCTGGACACCGACATATTCGGCGACGATATTCAACAGCCGGGGGAAGGCAGCGAGTACCAGAGTGGCGACGCCGACAATCAGCCAGAGGACGGCGTACTTCTCCCGGAGCTTCTTGCGCCGGAGCATCTCGACGACCAGGGCAACGATGGCAAGCGCCAGCAGGAAGGCGGCGATGTTTCCCATTCCCTAGGCTCCTGCGGGTTCAGCGGCCACGGCGGCCAGTCGTGTGGGTTTCCGGGTGAGGGCGAAGAGCAGGGCGAACACGGACCTTCCGAGGTAGATGGCGGCCTTGACGGGGTTGTGGCTTGGCGTGCCGCCCTGGCGTGCCCGCATCTCCACGGGCACTTGCGTGACCGTGCAGCCTGAGCGGAYGGCCACGACGAGGGAGTCGATCGTGTCGCCCAGATATTCGGCGGGGTAGTGGTCGAGGTACTGGGCGACGGCGCGCTCGTTGGCGGCCCGAAAGCCACTGGTGACGTCCGTCAGGCGCGTCTTGGCCAGACCCGAAATGACTTTGGCCAGCAGCTGCATGGCCCACTTCCGGGGGCCGGTGACCTTGTATTCGCCGCGGTCGGCGAAGCGGGCGCCGATCGAGATATCCGCGTGCTGAAGGCCGGCGAGAACTTCGTCAATGTTCCGGGGATCGTGCTGGCCGTCCGAGTCCACCTGGATTACCTGGACGTAGCCGAGACGCTGGGCGTACTTGAAGCCGGCCCGCATGGCGCCCCCGACGCCGAGGTTGAAGGGCAGGTTCAGGACGGTCGCGCCAGCCGCTGCTGCCTCGTCCGGCGTCGAGTCCGTGGAGCCGTCGTTGACGACCAGCACGTCGTAGCGGGCATTAGTGCGGAGGACTTCACGCACGGTGCTGCCGACTACGGCGCCTTCGTTCCAGGCAGGCATAATCACCAAGACGCGCGGGGAGGGTAGGGCTTCCATATCGTCCAAACTATATCAATTCAGTGCAGGGTCCTCGCCGGCGTGGGCCGCCGGGCCGGCGTCGGGCGCCCCCGGGCGTCAGCGCAGGCGCCGCTCAAGCTCCGCCGGTATGCGCCCCGTGGAGCCCCGGACCGCGTCCGCGAACCCCGCGGCGGCGGCGCGCAGGAGCTTGCCGCGGCCGGGACTAAAGGTAAAGCGAAGGACATGCGCCTTCATCTCCTCAACGAGGCGCCGCAGCACCCA
Organism: Arthrobacter sp. P1_C12_2; assembly: GCF_056406415.1. Classification (NCBI taxonomy): domain Bacteria; kingdom Bacillati; phylum Actinomycetota; class Actinomycetes; order Micrococcales; family Micrococcaceae; genus Arthrobacter; species Arthrobacter sp. P1_C12_2. Next base: position 180,327 of record NZ_JBFUAF010000006.1, read on the forward strand.
GCCCGGATATTTGCGCAGGTAGCGAAGGGTCAGCAGCGTTCCGTTCCGGCAGATGTAGTAGACCCGGCTCGGGGAATGGTAATTGTAGGAAATTTCCCGGCCCAGCACCCTCAACGGCCGGCCAAAGAACCGGCCGGGTTCGCGCTGTCCCAGGTCGTGGGCGATGTCACAGCCTTCGCCCACCAGCACCGCGAGCCCTGCCGCGCGCGTCCGCATGGTGAATTCGGAGTCAACGCCGTCGATGAACAGGGCCTCCTCGAAGGGACCGATCCTGTCAACGGTGGCACGTGGGATGAGGAAGCCGGACTGCATCGGATCGAAGGCGTGAACGAACGGGCCCTCGACGTGCAGCACGGGGATTGGGTGCCCGCTGTACGAGGCGGCCGTTACGAATCCGACGCCGACACCGGCGGCGGTGGCTTGGGCGTAGGTGGCCAGGCCCCGCCGGACGTACTCGCCGGTAGGACGTGAGTCTTGGTCCAGTGTCAGGAAAAAGTCCGGGTTCCAGCGTGCCCGCGCCGCCGTCACGCCAGCGTTCAGCGCGGCCGCGATCCCGGAATTCTGCTGCTGCCGGACAACCAGGGCGCCGGCCTCCGCGAGGGCCGCCAGGACGGCTTCGGAGCCGGCAGGCGATCCGTCGTCCACGACGACGACGTGCCCCACCTGCTGTTGGAGGGCCCGCACGGTGTCGGCCAGCGATGGATCGGGGCGGTAGGCGGCGACGACCGCGGCGACGGCGGGGGAGGGATCATTCGGCGTCAACGGTTTCCTTGCTTTCTGTGGCGAGCAGTTTCGACCCCGGGATCAGCAAGGTCACGAACAGGATGGCTTCGCTGAGGGCCATGCCCAGCGCGATGCCCGGGGCGTTCCCCATGGACCCGGCGTAGATCATGGCCGCGACCCCGAATACGGCCGAAATCAGCGTCCAGCGAAGCACCAGGCCCTGTTGGCCGGCCGGGATGAGCAGGTTGCGGATGAAAGGGGTGCTGGCGCTCAGGAAGAGGAAGGCGAGCCCGTAGTAGAAGCACAACTGGGTGGTGGCCTGGGCCTGTCCGGCGAAAAGCAGACTGCTGACAAACGGTCCGGCGACCGTCAGGACCGCCGCGCCGATCACCCCGAGTCCGATATGGGACCAGATGGCTGCCAGGTGGCGCCTCTTGCGGCCGGACGCTCCGTGTTCCAAGGTCCAGCCCTGGAAGGCGTTGCCGAGGGCCACCACGGTGAACAGGCCGAAGCGGTAGAGCGTGTCCGCCGTCGCCAGGCTGCCCGACGCCGCCGGCGCGGTGGTGGCGGTCGCAATGGGGGCGGGCGTGGAGGCGTAGGCATTTCCGGCGAGGCTGATGCCCGCCGTCCGGCCCTGGGCCCCCAATTCGCGGACGGCCCCGCGGAGATCGCGGGGCCACCAGTTTCCTCCGGGGGAGTAGGTCCGGTGAAACACGATGAGGGAGGCCAGGGTCGTGACTGCGAGCAGGCCCGTGTAGTACCACAGCTGATGGCTGATCAGCAGAACAGGGACGGCCAAGGCGGTGGCGATGAAGCGGGGGACGGTGTCGTAGACGGCCAGCAGCCGGGGCTGGCCCAGGCCGATGCAGAACCACGACGGCGACATCCCGGCGATGGCCACCGCGCAGGTCATCGCCACGGCTTCCCAGCGGAACGCGGGAACGGCCACCATCGCGGCGACGGTTGCGGCGGCGGGCAGGGTCAGGACCAGGAGTATCAGCCGGGTCCGGATGCTGCGCAGGTAGACGGCAGCACGGTCGGCGCTGCTGGCTGCCCGGGCGACGGCGACGGGCCCGTCCACGTTCCAGCCCCACATCAGCACGGTGGCGCCGAAGGTGCCGATCGCCTGCCCGGAGATGACGCTGGAGATTCCTTCGCCGCCGACAAATCCCGAGATGACCGGGATGAGGAGGAGCGGAGTGATCAAGGACAGCAGGGGCAGAACGGTGAACCCTGAAAGTCGCAGCAGTACGGTTCTCATTCGAGCCGGAATCCTTGTTTCTTAGACATCGTCCCTCGATCCTACGGGATGCCAAGGCGTTGCCCGCGGTCCCCTAGGATGGTGCAGATGAACGATCAGAACCGGTTGCCCGACGTTCCGCTCCGGGCCAGCATCTGCATGGCAACGTACAACGGCGCGGAGTTCGTGGCGGAGCAGCTCGCCTCGATCCTGGCCCAGTTGGGCCCGGATGACGAGATCGTGATCGTGGACGATGCCTCAAAAGATGACACGGTGGCGCGGATCCGGGAGCACGAGGATCCCCGGATCCGCCTGATCGAGGCCGCCGCCAACCAGGGATACGTCCGCTCCTTCGAGCAGGCCGTGCGGGCCAGCCGCGGCGCCGCGATCTTCCTGGCGGACCAGGATGACGTCTGGATCGAGGGGCGGCTGGGCGCCATGCTGGACGCCCTGGCGACGGACGCCGTCGTGGCCAGCAACTTCGATGTGCTCGGCGGGGGTGACCGCCCCCGGATTCCCCGGCTCCGTGCGGCCGACAGCGGCCGCCACCGGGCCAATCTCTGGGGCATCCTGGTGGGCTACCGCGCGTACTACGGCTGCGGGATGGCCTTCCGCCGTGAAGTTATCGGCAGCTTCGTCCCGGTGCCCGCGTACCTGCGCGAGTCCCACGACCTCTGGCTGGCAATCCTGGGCAACACAGCCGGCTCGATCCGTCACCTGGACGCCTCGACCCTGCTGCGGAGGCTGCACGAGAGCAACGCCACCCCGCGCGGCTGGCGATCGCTCCGTGTGATCCTGGCCGCCCGGGTGGTCCTCCTGCGCCTCATGATCGAGGCCCGCCGGAGGCTCCGCACGGCGTCCTGAGCGGCACCCCCAGTGGAAGTTAACGGTCGATACAGCGGGAAGATACGGCGAAGGCCCGGGACCTGACGGTCCCGGGCCTTCGTTCGTCCGGTGCTCCTAGAAGTAGGAGATGTCCACAGTCCGCTTGGCGAGGCTGTTGGTCAGCTGCCAGCTGTTGCCGCGCACAATGCCCACGGTGGTCAGCCTGTCCCCGTTCCAGTCGCCGGTGATGGGACGGTCGGTGCCGACTCCGAAGGCGATGAAGTTAGACACAACCGGGGACTTGATGCGGTTGCTGAGCCACCACTCGCCCTTGCGCCACACGCCGATGCTGGTCTTGCCGTCCCCGTCCCAGTCGCCGACGATGGGCGTATCGGAGGGAATCCCGAAGCCGCTGTACTCGTTGACCACCGGATTGTTGACGTTGTAGCTGACCTGGAAGCTGGAGTTGCGCCAGATGCCGATCCCGTCGCGGCCGGCGCCGTTCCAGTCGCCAACGATGGGAGTGTCGGATCCGACGCCGAAGCCGACGACCTTCCTGATGGCCCTGGTGTTGATGTCGTCCACGAGCCACCACATGCCGTTGCGGAAGATGCCGATCCCGGCCCGGCCGTCACCGTTCCAGTCGCCGACGACGGGCTTGTCGCCCGGGCTGCCGTATCCGAAACAGCGCCGCGGGGCCAAGGGCATCTGCAGGCACCAGTATCCGTCCTTGAACCAGCCGGTGTAGGACTTGCCGTCGCCTGCCCATTTGCCGCTGAGCAGAGTGGCGCCCGGAATGAGGCCGATTGGGTAGGTGTCAGGCGTGGAGGCGAGTCTCCGCAGCTGGTCCAGCGAGCCGTTGAAGACGTTCTGGTCGCCCGGGAACGTGGCCCTGACCGTCTGGGAAGCGTTCGCGAAGGCGTTGGCGTACTGCCAGACCGTGTAGGTGGGCCAACCGCCGGGAACGGACGGTCCATTGGTGTAGTAGGAGGCCAGCCACAGCGGGTTGATCTGGCTGAATTCGGTGGTGTTGCCCAGACAGTCGCGCCAGAAGTAGTAGCTGGTGTAGATCATGGCCTGTTTGTTGGTCATCCGGTAAACGGTCTGGGTGAAGTCCCTTACCCACGTGGCCAGCTGCCCCGGGGAGGCACCGTAGCAGCGGTTGAGGCCGGCGTAGGGGTTGTCCTCGATGTCGAGGACCGGGGGCATCGTGACGCCGTCCGGGGACCAGCCGCCGCCGTTGTTTACGAAGAACCGGGCCTGGGCGGCGCCGTCGGAAACATCGGGGCGGCCAAAGTGGTAGGCGCCGCGGAGCAGGCCGACGGAACGTGCACCGGTGTACTGCGCCCCGAATTCGCTGCTCCGGTAGGTGGTGCCTTCCGTGGCCTTGACGTAGGCGAAGCGGGCGCCGTTGGCCCGCACGGAGGACCAGTTGACGCCGCCTTGCCAGGAGCTGACATCCAGGCCCAGAGGCTGCCCGCGGGTGGCGAAGGGCTGCTCTGAAACCCAGGGCTCGGTGGCCTGGGCGACGGTGACCTGCTGCGTCTTGGCCATTGCGGCCGAGGTCGAGGCCGGATTGAGGCCGGCCCGGCCCATTCGCGCCTGTCCCTGTTCCGGCGCGGGCTCGGGCGCGATGGCGGCCTGCACCCGTGCTGACGGGGACGCGGACGACGCCGGCGCCGCCGCGGTCGCTGGTGGCGTGGCCGGCGCGGTTGCCTTTTTCGGGGCGGCACTGGTTGCCGCCGGCGCAGTCGGTTTGGGGGTCGTCGCAGCCGCCGACGCGGTGGGCGCAGGCGCCTTGGTGGTGACGGCGGGAGAGGGGCTGGGCGCCGGTGCCGCAGCGGCAGGATTGGCCCAGGTCAGCGCAAGCGCGAGGGGAAGGCAGAGTGCCGCGGTGGTCCGTAGTTTGTGGATTTTGATAGTCATCACCGTTACTCCGGAGGATCTGGACAGAGGCCAAGATCACCCCCGCATGTGCGTAAAGAGTAACCAATTGCCATCAGTGTTACCACTGTGGCCAATGTTGCGGCAGGTGTGTCCGCCGTCGGGAGGGGAGAATTTCGGCAGCCGGTAAGCTGGCCTAATGCAGAAACTCCTCGTCACCGGCGGCGCCGGATTCATCGGCTCCAATTTCGTCCACTACGTACTGGAGAACACCGACCACCACGTCACGGTCCTCGACAAGCTCACCTACGCGGGCAATGTGGAGTCGCTGGCGGGCCTGCCTGCAGACCGCTTCACGCTGGTGCAGGGCGACATCTGCGACGCCGCTGTGGTTGAGCGCCTGGTTGCCGGGACGGATGTGGTGGTGCACTACGCCGCGGAATCCCACAACGACAACTCGCTGCACGATCCGCGGCCGTTCCTGGACACCAACATCATCGGGACCTACACCCTGATCGAGGCCGCGCGGAAGCACAACAAGCGCTTCCACCACATCTCCACCGACGAGGTCTACGGCGACCTCGAGCTCGACGACCCGGAGCGGTTCACCGAGAGCACGCCCTACAACCCCTCCAGCCCGTATTCCTCCACCAAGGCGGGCTCGGACCTGCTGGTCCGCGCCTGGGTGCGGTCCTTCGGCCTGCAGGCGACCATCAGCAACTGCTCGAACAACTACGGCCCGTACCAGCACGTGGAGAAGTTCATCCCGCGCCAGATCACCAACGTGATCGACGGCATCCGTCCCAAGCTGTACGGCAAGGGCGAGAACGTCCGCGACTGGATCCACGCCAATGACCACTCGTCCGCTGTCCTGGCGATCATCGCCAAGGGCCGGATCGGGGAAACCTACCTGATCGGCGCCGACGGCGAGAAGAACAACAAGGACGTCGTCGAACTGATCCTCAAGCACATGGGCCAGGCACCGGACGCATACGAGCACGTGGTGGACCGGCCCGGGCACGACATGCGGTACGCCATCGACTCCGCCAAGCTGCGCGAGGAACTCGGCTGGGAGCCGCAGTTCTCCAACTTCGAGGCCGGCATCGAAGACACCATCGCCTGGTACCGGAACAACGAGGACTGGTGGCGTCCGCAGAAGGCCACGACGGAAGCGAAGTACAAGGAACAGGGCCAGTAGATTATGTCGATCGAGTTCTCGAAGAAGCTCACAGCGCACGAAACGCCGATTCCCGGGGTCGTCCTCTACGACCTTCCGGTCCACGGTGACAACCGGGGCTGGTTCAAGGAGAACTGGCAGCGGGAAAAGATGGTGGCGCTGGGCCTGCCCGACTTCCGTCCGGTGCAGAACAACATCTCGTTCAACGAGTCGGCCGGCACCACCCGCGGCATCCATGCCGAGCCGTGGGACAAGTTCATCTCCGTGGCCACCGGCAGGATTTTCGGCGCCTGGGTGGACCTGCGCGAAGGCCCGACATTCGGCGCCGTGTTCACCGCGGAGATGGATCCCAGCCAGGCCATCTTCATCCCCCGCGGGGTGGGGAACGCCTTCCAGACGCTGGAGGACAACACCGCCTACACCTACCTCGTCAACGACCACTGGTCCGCCGGCGCCCAGGGCCAGTACACGTTCCTGAACCTCGCCGACGAGACCGCGGCCATCAGCTGGCCGGTGCCGCTGGGCCAGGCCGAGCTCTCGGACAAGGACAAGGCGCACCCGCGCCTTGCGGACGTCACGCCGATGCCGCCGAAGAAGGTCCTCGTGGTCGGCGCCAACGGCCAGCTCGGCAAAGCGCTGCGCCAGCAGTACGACGGCGACCCGTCCGTTGAGTTTGCCGGCCGGGACGAGTTTGACCTCGGCAGCGAGGACGCCTTCGCCGGACGGAACTGGAAGAACTACTCCACGATCATCAACGCCGCGGCCTACACCGCCGTGGATGCCGCCGAGTCGGCCGAGGGCCGCGCGGCCGCCTGGGCGGCCAACGTCACGGCCGTGGCGCGGCTGGCCCGCACCGCCGTCGAACACGACCTCACCCTGGTGCAGGTGTCCTCCGACTATGTCTTCGACGGCACCCGCGCCACGCACGACGAATCGGAGCCGGTGGCGCCGCTGGGCGTCTACGGCCAGACCAAAGCCGCGGGCGACGCCGTCGTCAGTGTGGTGCCCCGGCACTATATTGTGCGCACCAGCTGGGTGATCGGCGAGGGCAACAACTTTGTCCGCACCATGGCCTCGCTGGCCGAGCGCGGCATCGAACCGTCGGTGGTTGACGACCAGATCGGGCGGCTGAGCTTCACCGAAGACATCGCCGCCGGCATCCGGCACCTGCTGGAATCGGGTGCCGAATACGGCGTCTACAACCTCAGCAACGACGGCGAGCAGCAGTCCTGGGCGGACATCGCCGCGGACGTCTACGAACTCTCCGGCAAGCCGCGGGATGCCGTGACCGGTGTCAGCACTGAGGAGTACTTCAAGGGCAAGGCCGTCTCGCCGCGGCCGCTGAACAGCGCCCTCAAGCTGGACAAGATCAAGGCCACCGGGTTCGTCCCGCCGCTGTCCGCCGAACGGCTCAGGGAGTACATGGGGGCAACGGTTTCCCAGCACTGAGGATTGGCAAAAAAGACCCGTTCACGCGCTTTGAACTTCGCGTGGACGGGTCTTTTTGGCGCTGGCCATGGGAGTTCAGGTCAGTTGGCCGCCGCTGCGGCCACGGGACGCTTGCCGGAGCGCTTCCTCCTGAGCCGCCATGGCCGCTTCGGGAGCAGGGCATGGCCCGGGAAAAGATAGCTGAACAGCTTGGACGCACACAGCAGAACCGCGGCCGCGAAGGCCAGGGTGAGGACCTCCCAGGTCATTGGCGGCTGCCAGCCAGGCACGGTGAACATCGTCTGCCAGTTGGCCGTTTCCTGGAGTCCGACGACGTAGCGGCGGAGCACGTTCACAAAGGCGTAGGTCTGCGCGATGCAGCCGGTCAGCAGCAGGATCCTGGCGATCGTCCGGCTCTGCGGGCTGCGTCCGAACGGGCGGAACCGCATGGCGAGCCCCGCCGAGATGATCGCGATCGTGAACAGCGGCAGGCTATACCGGCCCTGCCAGATGAATCCGGCGGTGTTGATGAGGGCAGCCTGCACCACGGCCGGGACCACCGCCAGCAACGCGACCGCAACCCAGAACGCGGCCTGCAGCCGGTAGGGCCGGACCAGCAGTACCGTGAGGATGAGGCCGAACAGCAGCATGTTCCAGAACATGTGGACGGCCTGTGGAACGGGTGCATCCAGCCACCCCGCGACGCCAATGTACTGGCCGGCAAAATCAAAGGACTTGTCCATCATGGTCAGGAACGCGTTGTAGGGACGCACCTCGCCGTTGACGTTCGAGATCCCGGCCGGGGCTTCACCGGCGGAGGCCGGCGCCCTGAACATCAGGAAGTTCCACGCCACGCCCAGGACGATTCCCACGGTGGTCAGCGCCGTCACCGTCAGCACCACCCGGTTTTTGAAGATGGCGGCGATGTCCGCGCGCCGGAAGAAGAGGCAGGCAACGATTGCGCCGCAGAGGAGCCACAGGAGGGACACGTTCCGGGTGTTGGCCAGTGCCGCGGCCGCTATGCCGACGGTCAGGATGGCCGGACGTGCCCGGTCAAGGTGCCGCGAATTCTCGAGCACGGACACCAGCCCGCAGAAGGCGGCCATGGACGCTGCGATTTCAAGCGAGTTGGGATTGATGCCGCTGGCAAGGAACAGGACCATCGGCGTCGTCCCAATCACAGCCGCGACTAGCGGCCACTTCGGGTGCCGCAGGCGGGACAAGGCGGTGAAGCCGGCAGCGTAGAAGGCGGCGGACAACAGGCCGCTGACGATCCGCATGGCGAAGATCGCCGGCGCACCGGACATGAAGAGGCTGGGCAGCCCGACAAGCCAGTAGTAGAAGGGGTTGTAGAGCCCGGCCGAGGTCACACCGATGGTGAGGTCGTTGTCATCGAGGGGGATCGCCGGGGCGCAGCCTGCGGGTTTCGTCGCCTGGAAGGGGAAACACATCTGCGACTGCACGTTGGCGATGTAGGACGGAACCTGCACATGGACTCCGTGGCCATAGGATTCGCCGGGGCCAGGGAAGAACTGGCCCCGGGCGACTGCGGCCGCCTTGATGGTGTGCGAGGGTTCGTCCGGATAGGCCATGAGCGGTGTGGCCAGGATCCACAGGGTGATGAGGACCGAAAGGAGACCAAAGACGGGAAGGAAGAAGCCCAGCCCGCTGCGGGTGGCCGGGGACAGCGCGAAGCGCCGCACCCGTCCAGTGCCTGGCGCTGAGCCTGCAGGGGAGGGCTGTTCCGCCTCGGTTGCGTGGATCACTGTGCGTCCCCGATCGTGTCAATCAGTTTCTTGGACTCCCGCATGGCCTCTTCGCTGGGTGAGGCGACATTGGCGAAGTACGCTGACGTGACCTGGCCGTCGGGACTGAGGACAAATTCCCCCCAGGACTTCACGAGGGTGCTCAGTTGGTGGTTTGAGTACTCACTGCAGAATGCCTGATAGCCGACGACGCCGAGGGCGTAGCCATGCTCACTTGTTTCGGGCAGCGTGAACTTCACCCCGGTGGGCAGGGTCCGGGTGCTGCCTTCCTGGGCCGCTGTCGCGGCCGAGTCCTTGGACATGCGGACATAGTCGCCGCCGAAGGAGAGCAGCGCGGTTTCAAAGCGGCTGCCGATCGAGCCGAGGTCCATGAAGGCGATGCCCCCGGCGGTCTTGTCGACCTTGTCGGCAAGGTCGGAGTGCTTCTTGACCGTGACGGCGTTCTCGGTCTTCGGCCACGTGGCCGAGACTCCCGAGGTCCACGCGGCGTCGGCGCTGAGGTACTTTGTGGCCGCCTCGGTTTCCACGCTGGGCTCCGTGGCCATGATGGGGACGATGTCATCGGAGGGCAGGGCGGTCCCAGGGTTGATGTCCGCGATTTCAGGCGCGTCCCAGCGCTTGATGGAGCCGGAGAAGATGCCTGCGAGGACTTCGTGGCTTAGCTTTACGTTGCGAAGGCTCGGGTTGTTGAGGGCCACCCCGATGGAGGTCACGGAAACGGGAACGGAAAAAGCCCCGGCCGGTCCGCATACGTCCTTGGTCTGGTTCTGCTGTTCCGGGGTGAGGGGGCCGTCCAGGGCTGCGAAGTAGGCCTGGCGCGTGGCCAGGGCTGTCAGCCCGACGTCGGATCCGTCCGGGGAGTAGTTCAGCGACGTGGCGGTGAGGTCTTTGCTCCAGGCGTTGCTCCAGGCACCGATCGGGTCTTTCTGCACGGGCGTGCCTATCGCCGTGAGTGATCCCCGGACCTCGCTGACGGGCGCGCCGCTGGAGCAACCGGTCACTCCGATTCCCAACAGCAGAATGCAGGCGAGAGCTCCGCCACTGGACCGATTGCGCAAAGAAAATCCCTTTCCGTTCCGGAATCCCTCCGAAACCGTTCCCTATTACCCTAACCGGTCCCGCTGTGTCGAGGGGTTCCCAGATCACGCCGCCGGCAGTCCCCAGGGCGGGAGGTGCTGGTCTGGACTTGCCGGCGTCCTCGCAAAACACGGTGCGGGGATCTTCGTCTGCGTGGTCTTCTTTACCGTGAGCCTCTCTTGCGCCGGCTCAGTCCGGCGGGGCCGCAGCGCTCTGCGCAAGGGCAGGCTCACGGTTTCAGTGCATCGCTTCAGAATGAGAGACGCGTCCTGCGCCGTTGAAGCGCCACGGCGGAATGCAGTCCATGAAGTTCATGCAGAGCACCGCGTTGGAACGCCGGGGCCGGTCTGTTCCCCCGTCGATCGTAGGGCCGCGAGGCGCTGGGTTCAAAAGCGCAGTCTGTGCAATCTGTCGCTTCGATCCGGTGCAACGCGAGACCAGTGAGCCTGTTGTGACCAGTGGGAACAGTGTTGTGCGACGGCGGCGGCTGTTATCCACATGCACTCGGGGCACCCCTTGTCGGGCCGGTCAGCGCCGCCTAGGTTTAAGCCAATTTCATCGCCCCGGCACAGGGGCGGCAGTCATATGGGGGGCCACGTGGAGGCTGTACGCATTGTTGAGGACGAAGTCCGTGAGCTGATCCGCCGGCGGGGCCTGGACCCCCTGCGGGAGTCCGGGGAAGTCCGGCGCCTGGTCGAGGCGGCGGTCAGCGACTACGACGAACGGGCCCTCCTGGCGCCGCTGCCCCCGCTGGGTCCGTTGGAGTCGGCCCGGAGATTCGTCTTCGACGCCGTGGCGGGCTTTGGTGCGCTGCAGCCGCTCCTGGACGATCCGGGCATCGAGGAAATCTGGCTCAATGCGCCGAATGAAATCTTTGTGGCGCGGAACGGCGAATCGGAGCTGACCTCCGTTTCGCTGACGGACCAGCAGGTCCGCGACCTTGTGGAACGCATGCTGAAAAGCTCCGGCCGGCGCCTGGACATGTCCTCGCCGTTTGTGGACGCGGCGCTCCCGGATGGCTCCCGGCTGCACGTGGTGATCCCGGACGTCACCCGGCGTCACTGGGCCATCAATATCCGCAAGTTCGTGGTCAAAGCTAGCCGGCTCGAGCACCTCGTGGAGCTGGGAACGCTGACCCCGCAGGCGGCCAGGTTCCTCGGTGCGGCCGTCGCCAGCGGCCTGAACATCCTGGTCTCGGGCGCCACCCAGGCGGGCAAAACCACCATGCTCAATTGCCTCGCCGCCAGCATCGGCACCCGGGAGCGGGTCATCACGGTGGAGGAAATCTTCGAACTGCAGTTGCCGCTCCGCGACGTCGTGGGTCTTCAGTGCCGGCAGCCGAACCTGGAGGGGCAGGGGGAGATTCCGCTGCGCCGCCTGGTTAAGGAGGCCCTGCGCATGCGGCCGGACCGGCTGGTGGTCGGCGAAGTCCGGGAGGCCGAGAGCCTGGACATGCTCGTTGCTTTGAATTCCGGGCTTCCCGGGATGTGCACCGTCCATGCGAACTCCGCACACGACGCGGTGACGAAAATCTGTACGCTGCCATTGCTCGCCGGCGACAACATCTCGAGCGCGTTCGTGGTCCCCACTGTCGCGTCCTGCATCGATCTGGTGGTCCATTGCAGCAGGCACGCCAACGGGCGCCGGCAGGTCACCGAGATCCTGTCCCTGGGCCGCCGGGTGGAAAACGGGATCATCGAGTCCTCCATGGTGTTCACGATGTCGGACGGGCAGCTTCTGCCCAAGGCCAACTCCATGCCCGCCGCGGAAAAGTTTGCCCGCTCCGGGTACGACGTCGCGGCGTTGCTGGAGCAGCGCTGATGGCGCCCCTGGTGGGGATGTTGGGCGGGGCCGGCCTCCTGCTGATCTGGTGGTCCGCGTGGGAGAAGCCTGAGAGCGTACGGCGCAAGTCCCGGACCAGCCGGCTTGAGGACCTCTTGCGGTCGGCGGGCATCGAAAAGGTCAGCGGGGCAGGGCTGCTCGCCTCGTGCGTTGGGCTCGGGGCATTCACAACGCTCGCGTTCTTCGCCGTTACAGGTTCATGGCCGATCTCGGGATGCTTTGGCCTGTTTGGCGGCTGGCTGCCGATGGCGATGGTCCGGTGGCGTGCCAGAAAGCGCACGGCTGTCCTCCGCCAGCTCTGGCCCGACGTGGTTGATCATTTGCGCTCAGCCATCAGGGCCGGCCTGTCACTGCCCGAGGCTCTTATCCAGCTGGGCGACAAGGGCCCCGTGGAGCTTCGCCACGTGTTCGTGGACTTCGGCTCGGACTACCGGTCGGGAGGCCAATTCGATCCCTCGCTCACCCGGCTCAAGGACCGTCTGGCCGATCCCGTGGCGGATCGGATCGTCGAGGCCCTCCGGCTCACCCGGGAGGTGGGCGGCTCGGACCTCGGGCGACTGCTGGGCACCCTCGCGGAGTTCCTGCGGGAGAGTGCCCGGACCCGGAGTGAGCTGGAGGCAAGGCAATCCTGGACCGTCAACGCCGCACGCCTGGCCGTCGCTGCGCCCTGGATTGTCTTGGTGTTGCTGGCCAGCCGGCCTGAGGCTGTGATGGCGTACAACACCCCAGTCGGTGCTGCGGTCCTTTTGGGCGGCCTTGCCGTCTCCCTGGTGTCCTACGCCATCATGCTGCGCATCGGTGCGCTGCCGGAAGAACAGCGGGTCCTCCGATGACCGGGCTGATGGCGGGTGCCACGGTGTGCGGGGCCGTGCTCGGGGCCGGCCTGTGGCTGTTCCTGGTCCGGCTTCCCTTCATGCGCCCAACGACGTTCGTCGAACGTATCGGACCGCAATTGAGAACCCACAACCTGGAATCCCGGCTGCTGCGCACCGCCCCGAGGAATGTCACGCCGTTTGGGTCGCTGGAACGAATCCTCCGCCCGGTGATCCGGGACGGTGCCAGATCCCTGGGCCGGATCAACCTTGGCGCAACGGCGTTGAACCGCCGGCTCGCCCGCGCCGGCAGCGCCAAAACAGCAGTGGACTTCCGGGCTGAGCAGCTCCTCTGGGCGGCCGGTGGCTTTGTCCTCGCCGTCGGCGTTGTGGCGCTCGCCGGAAGTGTCGGCCGCTTCAGCCCGTTCGTCGCCGTCGTGGCCGTCGTGGGGAGCGCCGTTGGCGGGTTCCTGCTCCGGGACTACCTGTTGGGCGCGCACATCAGGAAGCGGGAGACGCGGATGATGGCGGAGTTTCCCAGCATTGCCGAACTCATGGCCCTGGCTGTCAGCGCCGGCGAGAGTGCCACCGGTGCGCTGGACAGGGTCTGCCGCAGCGCGCGGGGTGAGCTCTCCCAGGAATTTGGCCGCGTCCTGGCCGAGACCAGGTCCGGCAAGCCCCTCGTGGAAGCCCTCCACGAGTTCTCGTCCAGGACGGACCAGGGGCCGCTGCTCCGTTTCGTGGACGGGATGATCGTGGCCGTCGAACGCGGAACACCCCTCGCCGACGTCCTCCGGGCGCAGGCACAGGATGTCCGGGACACCGCCAAGAGGGAGCTCATGGAGTCCGCCGGCAAGAAGGAAATCGGCATGATGGTGCCGCTTGTCTTTGGCGTCCTTCCGCTCACGGTCATCTTCGCCGTCTTCCCAGGACTGGCCGCCATCAGCCTCGGACTCTAGGAACCTGGCGCATAACAACGGCACGAGCAGCAGGCGGCGGGCCACCCGGGCCAGAAAGGACAGGACTCAAGAAAAGTCATACGACGAGGGAACAGGATACGAAGAACGCGCTGCAGGCCCAGACCGGGCCAGCCTGGACGGGCAGCGCACAGGACTCCAGAAAAGACAGAAAACCCAGGAAACCAAAAACCAGGAAAGAGGACACGGTGAAGAACTTCGGAACCCGGGCGGCGTTGGTGGCCTGCGCGCTTGGCATGTTGACCTGGTGGTCTGCTGCGTCGCGACCGCGGGCGGGGGACCACTCTGACGCGGGAGCCGGCCATCCCCAGCGCGGGGACGTCCCCGGCTGGGTCATGATCACCCTCATGTCGGCAGTCCTCGTGGCCGCCCTGCTCGCCCTCGCCGGTCCTGCACTTGAGGGACTCTTCAACCAGGCCATGGACAAGGTCGGACAGTAGGAAGTGGCGACCCTGGACGAGGGGACCGGGCGCCACAGCAATAACCGGCAGCACCGCAAGGACGTTGAGCGCGGCGCCGCCGTCGTGGATTTCGTGCTGATCGGTGCGTTGCTCACCTTGCTCTTCCTCGCGATCGTCCAGCTCACCCTGGTACTTCACGTCCGGAATACGCTGATCGACGCCGCCGCCTCGGGCGCCAGATACGGCACGTTGGCCGACCGCAACGACGGGGACGCCAGGGAACGGACAGTCCAGCTGATCACAACGGCGCTCAACTCGGATTTCGCGCGGGACGTGACCACCAGCGAATCGACGTTCCAGGGTATCCGCACTTTGGAGGTGACAGTCCGGGCACCCTTGCCGGTCATCGGCTTTATCGGGCCCCGGGCGCTCTTGGAGGTGCAGGGCCATGCGGCCATCCAGCCCTGAACGGTCAGCACGCTGCGCCTCACCGGAGCAGGGCAGTGCCGTGGTCGAGTTCGTCTTCCTGTCCGCGCTGCTGATGGTGCCGCTGGTGTACTTCATCATCACCGTGGGCCAGATCCAGGGCGGGTCGTTCGCGGTGGTCGGCGCCGCTGACCAGGCCGCCAAGGTCTACGTGGCCCAACCGGACGCGGCCAGCGGCCGGGCCGCTGCCGATCAAGCCGCGCTGCTGGCGCTCGCCGACTACGGCCAACCGGCGGAAAATGCCAGCGTTGATACCCGCTGCGAGCCTGCCGACTGCCTGGCTCCCGGCTCGGCGGTGACAGTCACCGTCCACCTCACTGTGCCCCTGCCGTTTGTGCCGTTCAGCGATGCACTGCATCTGAACGCGGGCCAGCTCAGCGCGTCGGCAMCCCAGCTGGTGGGCAGGTTCCGGTGAGGAAACCTGCCGGCGCATCCCGGCACCCAAGGCCACGGCACCCCGGACACGAGCCCCGGCCCCGCCGGCAGGAGGGCCAGGTGCTGGTGCTGAGCATCGGCTTCATTCTGATTGCCCTGCTGGTCGCCACCGTCGTCATGGCGGCCTCCAGCGTCTACCTCGAACACAAGAAGCTGCTCTCCGTCGCGGACGGTGCCTCGGTGGCCGCCGCGGACAGCTTCACCCTCGGCCAGCTGGGCAACGCCGGCGGCACACCGTCCGCCGTCCTGAGCGGGGCGAGGGTGCGCAGCGCCGCCGTCGACTATCTGGGCCGCAACGGAGCCTTCGACTGCTTCAGCGCCCTGACGGTGGCGCCGTCCACCGGCAGCCCGGACGGCGCCACCGCCGTCGTGGTGCTGAGCGCGGCCGTCCACCCGCCGGTGGTGAACTTCCTGGTGCCGGACGGCATCCGGATCGAGGCGACGTCGACGGCGCGCTCCCGCCTCAGCCGCTGAGCTGCCCCCGTCACCCCTGTTGCGCTATCAGTAGATGCTGCCAACCAGGGCCGGCAGGCACCCCAAAGTGATAGGGCACCGGGCAGGCCAGGGGGCTAGGACACATAGCGTAGGCTTAAAAAACCATGGCAAACATTGATTTTCCCGCTGAAATCCGCGCACTGCGGGCCACCTACGCGTCCATCGAGAACGTCTCGAACGTCGAGGCGCTCAAGGAAGACATCGCCGAGCTCAGCGAGCGGGCCGGTGAACCCAATCTGTGGGACGACCCCGCCGCGGCGCAGGTCATCACCTCGAAGCTCTCGCACAAGCAGACCGAGCTCGAGCGGCTCAACAAGCTGGTGGCCCGGATCGACGACCTCGAGGTCCTCGTGGAACTCGGTCAGGACGAGGACGATGCCGACTCCATGGGCGAGGCCGCCGCGGAGCTCGAATCGGTCCGGAAGTCGCTGGCCGACCTCGAGGTTGTCACCCTGCTCTCCGGTGAGTTCGACGAGCGCGAGGCCGTGGTGACCATCCGCGCCGGCGCCGGCGGGGTGGATGCGGCGGACTTCGCCGAAATGCTGCTGCGCATGTACCTGCGCTGGGCCGAACGGCACGGCTACCCGACCACCATCATGGATACCTCCTACGCCGAAGAAGCCGGGCTGAAATCCGCCACCTTCGAGGTCAAGGCGCCGTACGCCTTCGGCACGCTCAGCGTCGAGGCCGGCACGCACCGCCTGGTCCGGATCAGCCCGTTCGACAACCAGGGCCGCCGCCAGACCTCCTTCGCGGCCGTGGAAGTGATCCCGCTGATCGAGCAGACGGACTCCATCGACATCCCGGACAACGAGATCCGCGTGGATGTCTTCCGCTCCTCCGGCCCCGGCGGCCAGTCGGTCAATACCACCGACTCCGCGGTGCGCCTGACCCACATCCCCACCGGCACCGTCGTGTCCATGCAGAACGAGAAGTCGCAGCTGCAGAACCGCGCCGCCGCCCTGCGCGTGCTGCAGTCCCGCCTCCTGCTGCTGAAGAAGGAACAGGAGAACGCCGAGAAGAAGGCGTTCGCCGGCGACGTCAAGGCCTCGTGGGGCGACCAGATGCGCTCCTACGTCCTCAACCCCTACCAGATGGTCAAGGACCTCCGCACCGAGTACGAGGTCGGCAACACCTCGGCCGTATTCGACGGCGAAATCGACGATTTCATCGACGCCGGCATCCGCTGGCGGACGGACAACCGCAACGCCGAGAAGTAGCCCGGCGCCCCGCTGGGAGCCTCCACTGGGAGGTCCCTGACAATCGCGCGACACGCCCCGCCGTTCCGGCGGTTCCGCCGTTACCCGTGCGTATAGTCGAGGGGCCGGAGCTCTACTTCCCCCAAACGAAAGCCCTTGCCCCGGCGGCAGAACCGGGCCCACGCGGCCTCGTCCTGCAGGGTACTTAGGGCCATGATCCGTTTCGAAAATGTCACCAAGGTCTATGACCAGAAGGCGCGGCCAGCGCTGGATTCGATCAACCTTGAGATCGACCGCGGCGAATTCGCCTTCCTCGTCGGGGCCTCCGGCTCCGGCAAATCGACCTTCCTGCGCCTGGTCCTCAAAGAGGACCGCGCCTCCTCCGGCGCCGTCTACGTCGCCGGCCAGAACGTCGCCAACATCTCCAGCTGGCGCGTGCCCCGGCTGCGCCGCGGAATCGGCGTCGTCTTCCAGGACTTCCGCCTGCTGCCGCAGAAGACCGTCTTCGCCAACGTCGCCTTCGCCATGCAGGTCATCGGCAAAAGCCGCAGCGTCATCCGCGACACCGTCCCCGAGGTCCTGAAGACCGTGGGCCTGGAAGGCAAGGAAAACCGCCTCCCGCACGAACTCTCCGGCGGTGAGCAGCAGCGCGTGGCGATCGCCCGCGCCGTCGTGAACCGTCCCGGCATCCTGCTGGCCGACGAGCCCACCGGAAACCTGGACCCCACCACCTCCATGGGCATCATGGGCGTGCTGGACAAGATCAACCAGAACGGCACCACCGTGGTGATGGCCACGCACGACGACGACATCGTCAACGAGATGCGCAAACGGGTGGTGGAACTGAAGAACGGGGTCGTGATCCGCGACGAGGCCAAGGCCCTCTACACCTCCATGATTCCCGTGGTGGGCCAGTCGCGCCGCCTGCGCGACGCCAGCGGCCGGGACGAACAGCCGCAGGTCATCCCGCCCCGGGCCGGGTCACGCGCCGAAGCCCGCGCCGAGCTCCGCACCGCAGGGGAGGGCCAGGCGTGAGGCTTGCATTCGTCCTGGGCGAGATCGGCAGCGGCCTGCGCCGCAACCTGTCCATGGTCATCTCCGTGATCCTGGTGACCTTCGTGTCCCTGACCTTCGTCGGCGCCGCCGGCATGCTGCAGCTGCAGATCAACCAGATGAAGGGCTTCTGGTACGACAAAGTCCAGGTCGCCATCTTCCTCTGCAGCGACGGTTCGACGGCGCCCGGCTGCGCCACCGGGCCGGCGACGCCGGAGCAGGAGGACAACCTGCGCACGCTGCTGCAGTCGCCCGCAGTGGCGCAATACGTCAACGACTTCCAGTACGAATCCAAGGACGACGCCTACAAGCACTTCAAGGAACAGTTCTCCAATTCCCCGATCGTTGACTCCGTGACCCCGGACCAGCTTCCGGCGTCCTTCCGGATCAACATGAAGGACCCGGAGAAGTACGAGATCATTAGCGAGACCTTCTCCTCCCAGGCCGGCGTGGAGACCGTGATCGACCAGCGGCAGCTGCTGGAGAAGCTGTTCTCGGCCATGAACGCGGCATCGCTGGTGGCCGTGAGCATCGCCGGCGTCATGATCATTTGCGCCATCCTGCTGATCGCGACCACCATCCGGCTCTCCGCGTTCAGCCGCCGCCGGGAAACAGGCATCATGCGCCTGGTAGGCGCGTCCAAGATGGTCATCCAGCTGCCGTTCATCCTCGAAGGCGTCATCGCCGCGGTGATCGGTGCGGCCCTGGCCTCCGGCACCCTGTGGGCCGTGGCCCACTTCTTCCTCGAAGGCGTCATGTCCAAGCAGTATCCGGACACCGCGTTCATCTCGCCCGGGCAGACCCTGATCTTGGTACCTGCCCTGATTGGCCTGGGCGTTGTCCTGGCCGGGACTTCCTCCCTGCTGACCCTCCGCCGGTATTTGCGGGTCTAGCTTTGCGCAACGAAAAGGGAATGCTTATGACACCGATGGCCCGCCGCCCCGTCCGGCAATCCCTCCGGCTTCGCCTGGTGGGACGCCGCAGCCGGATGATCAGCGCCACGCTGGCGCTGGTCCTTGCCGGGACCATGGGAGCCTCGAGTCCGGCGGCGTTCGCCGACGACCTCGAGGACCAGCAGGCCGCGCTGCGCGACGAGGCGGCCCGGGTCCAGCACTCCCTCGAATTCGTGGACGGCCGGATCGCCCAGGCCGCAGCGGACCTGGTCCTGTACCAGGGCCAGCTGCCCGGCGCCCAGCAGGCCCTCGCTGATGCCCAGGGCCGGGTGGCCGGAGCGGTCCAGGAAGTGGAGGCCCTTGCGGCCCGCGTGGACCTGGCACAGCAGAACAAGGCCAAAATCACGCAGCAGCTCGAGGCGGACAAGCAGAAGATCGCGGACACCCGGAAGCTGATCGGACAGATCGCCACGCAGGCGTACAAGTCCGGCGGCGTCCCGTCCAACCTGTCCCTGTTCTTCGGCTCGAACCAGGGCAGCAGCCTGACGGACACCATCGACCTCGCGGACCAGGCCCTGCGCAGCCAGAACTCCGCGATGGACAAGCTCACGCAGCAGAGCGCCACCAACGTCAACGCGCAGGCCCGGCTGGCCGCCGTCGAGGCTGAAATCACCGACCTCAAGGCTAAAGCCGAGGCCGCGCTGGCCCGGGAAAAGGCCGCCCGGGACGAGGCCGAAGCCAAGAAGGCCGCCGTGGACAAGCTGATCGCCGACACCACCCGGCTCGACGCCGAGCTCCAGGCCGCCAAGCCGGGGATCCAGACTCAGCTCGCCAAGGTCAAGGCCCAGCAGGACGCCGTCGCGGCCGAAATTGTCGAACGAGACCGGAAACTGCGTGAGGCATGGGAAGCCGAGCAGCGCCGCATTGCCGAGGCCGCGGCGGCCGCCGCCCGCGCCCAGGGACAGGCCAAGCCACCGTATGTCCCTGCCCCGCCGGGGCCCCCGTCGGCCTTCGGACTGCGGCACCCCTTCAACGGCGTCCCGATCACCTCCGGCTTCGGCTGGCGTGCGACGCCGCCGGGCACCATCGACTTCTACGGCCAGGGCGGCTACATGCACACCGGCATCGACTTCGGTGCCGCCTGCGGCACGCCCGTCTACGCCGCGGCCGCCGGCACCGTCTTCTCGGCCGGCTGGGCCAACGACGGCGGCGGCAACAACGTGAAGATCTCCCACGGGGTGGTCCAAGGCAACTCGCTGACCACGATCTACTACCACAACACTTCCGTGACGGTCTCGGTCGGCCAGCACGTCAACCAGGGGCAGCTGATC
This sequence comes from Arthrobacter sp. P1_C12_2, assembly GCF_056406415.1. Classification (NCBI taxonomy): domain Bacteria; kingdom Bacillati; phylum Actinomycetota; class Actinomycetes; order Micrococcales; family Micrococcaceae; genus Arthrobacter; species Arthrobacter sp. P1_C12_2. Next base: position 200,371 of record NZ_JBFUAF010000006.1, read on the forward strand.
GCCTATTCGGGCACCACCGGCAACTCCACCGGCTGCCACTCGCACTTCGAGACCTGGCTCAACGGCCGGGCAGTGGACCCGATGAACCTGCTGTAGCCGATGCTGAAGGCGGTGCTGCAGCATCCGCGGCGGCGGCCGCCCTGCCGTAAACTGGAAAGACTCCGCACCACCTGGCCGGAGTGAACCACCAACAAACCGAGGAGTCCTACCGTGCCCAAAGAAAGTGGCCGTAAGGTAGTGGCCACCAACCGCAAGGCCCGGCACGACTACCACGTCCTTGACACCTATGAAGCCGGCATCGCGCTGATGGGCACGGAAGTGAAGTCCCTGCGCGAGGGCCATGCCTCGATGGTGGACGGCTTCTGCACGTTCTACAACGACGAGCTGTGGATGGAGGGCATCCATATCCCCGAGTACAACCAGGGGAGCTGGACCAACCACGCCGCACGCCGCCGCCGCAAGCTGCTGTTGCACCGCGAAGAGCTCACGAAGATCTCGCACAAGATCCGCGAATCGGGTTTCACGATCGTGCCGTTGCAGCTGTACTTCGTGGACGGCCGCGCGAAGGTCGAAATCGGCGTCGCCCGCGGTAAGAAGGAATACGACAAGCGCCAGACGCTGCGCGAACAGCAGGACAAGCGCGAGGCCCAGCGCGTCATGCGCGAACGCAACCGCCGCTAGCCGCGCAGGGCCGCCGGGGGAATGTTTCCTGGACGCCGTGCGTTATGCTTGGTAGTCCGGGAAGGATACGAAAGTGTCCGGTCCGGGTTTGATAAAAAAATACGGGGATGATCGGTTTCGACGATGTTAGTCGCGACAGGTGAAGCGGGCCGAGGATGCAGAATTATCTCGTAAACGCTGTCTGCAAACCAATAAGTGCCGAATCAAAACGCACTGACTTCGCTCTCGCTGCCTAAGCAGTAAGACAGTCCGTCAGCCCGAGGTTGCTATTGCCCCGGATCCTGGCGTCATTTAGATAGCCACTGCTGTTTACCTCCGTCATCGGGGTAAACGGGACTCTTAGATGACTGGGCCCGGATCAGCCAGCTGTTTGTAGCATGGCTGGGGCCGAGAAAATCCAACGCAAACTGCGCCCGGAGAAGCCCTGACAACACGACATCGGACGGGGGTTCAATTCCCCCCATCTCCACATGGGAGCCCGGCAACGGCGCTCCACCCCGTATTGGGTTCACAGAACTCCCCGCTGACTTCGGTTGGCGGGGAGTTTTGTGCTTTAAGCCAAAGAGGAGGGAAGCGTCTTCCGACACTTCCCTCCTCCTTACAGTTGCTTGGCACTACATGCCGAGGATCTTCGCCTTCTGGACGCCAAACTCTTGTTCCGTGAGAATCCCTTGATCCTTCAGCGCCCCGAGCTGCTTGAGCTGTTCGAGGGCTTCGTTTGAGATGCCGCCGGCAGCCGGGGGAGGGGGTGGTGGCTGCTGGTAGACCGGCTGCTGGTAGGCCTGCGGCGGTGGCTCCTGCTGGGCCATCTGCGAATCGTAGGCCTCCTGCTGCTTGGCCGCCGTCGCGGCGTCCTTCTCGGCAAACTTGTTGGCCTGGCGGCGCTGGACCCGGCCGCTGACTGCACTGGCTGTCCCGGCAACCACCGCCGTCCGCCCTATACCTCTGAGAAGTCCCATAATTTTCTCCTGTCGGATTGCTTCCTGTGTGTCTTACGCGTCGGGTGCCGGCGACACGGCGGGTGCCGTCGTCTGGGCGTCGAGGGCCTCGAGGGCATCGAGTGCTTCCATCACGTCCGGAGCAGGGATCCGCGTGCTCGCGATGAGCTCGCCCCCGCTGTCGCGGACAGCCGCCACGAACGGTGCTGCCCAGGTGTTCTCGTAGACAATCAGCGCGGCGACCGTCCCGGGGAGCAGCGCGGCCGATGCCTCGGCGATGTCATCGTCGCCCAAAAGTCCGGTCTGCGCTCCTTCGAAGTAGGAGAATCCCGCGGCGGGACCGCCTGGATCGGTGAGTTCGAGAACCTCGACAGTTCCGTCGTCGTTCTTCATGACGACGAGGAGATCGAAGAGGCGGATCACGCCCTGCTCGACGAGCTTAACGAGTTCCTCACTCGCCCGTCCCGTCAGTCCCTCTATGGGAAACTCGAGGAGTACGAAGTCGACCGGCCCGTGGGCCTCGGTCTCCGGTGTGGTTGTCACTGGTATTCCTCCGGTCTGTGTCGAGCACGCTGTCTGGCGCACTGGTCTTAGTGTGGGCGGTCCCTGCAGGGGCGTCACCACCCGCGTCGAATGATTCCGATGGGGGGCCGCCCCGCTCAACGGCTGGAACTGCCCCGCACGGACAAGGCCCCGGATCGGACCTGGCGGTTGGATCCCAAGACCACTAAAGCGCCAACGGGGGATTGCCACATCATCCGTTTCGGGTGAGCCCCCATCCCGCCGGGACGTGTCCGGGCAACACCACAAAGGGCCGGAAGCAACGGCTTCCGGCCCCTCTGGTGTTCAGCGCTTCTTGATGTGTGCCACCGGATCGGTGTGGTCATCAACGATGTGTTTCGCCTTTTTCTCGGCCCGTTTTTCCTTGATGGTCTTAACCGACTTCTTCGACACGCTCTGGTGCGGCGTCTTGTCAGGCATGGTGCTCTCCCTCACGGCAGGGGCCCGGAGTAGCCCCGTCTTTTAAGCTACGCCTCGGGAACCGCGGCGTCCACGATACCAGCGAAGCGGCTGCCGACGCCGTCGTACACGCTGCGTACGAGCCCGGGCCCGAGCACCGGGATGTCGCGGGCTTCATGGTGCGCGCAGCAGACATAGGTGAAGTCCGGCCACCATTTTTTGGGCCGGGCCGCTTCGGAGAATCCGCAGACGGAGCAGGTGAGCTGGACCCAGACGGGCCGTTTGCCGGTCCGGTTTGCCTTGGACTGGACCAGCCATGCCGGCGGGTTGTCCAGCAGCTCGCCGAGCTCGGCCTCGGACATCCGGGGCGGGATGCCGTGACGGTGCGCCATTTCCAGCGGAATGTCGAGGATTTGGGCTGCTTCACGTCGGGTAACCATCCTTCAACGATACGGGAACGACGGCGGCCCAAAGCCACCAGGGCGCCCCGGTGTAAGGCTCGACACACCGGCGGCGGGCTGAGATCCTCAGCCGGCGAGGGCGAGTCCGAGGGCCGCGGCCGCGAGACCCGCGAGGAGGTTCAAGCCAATATTGAGTGCCGCCGCACGGTACCGCGCTTCGCTGACCAGGCGGACCGTCGCGGTGGTCCATGAGCTGAACGTTGTCAGGCCGCCGGCCAGCCCGGTCGCGATGGCGGCGTGCCAGTCGGCCCCCAACTCCAGGTGGCCGCTCAGACCTACGGACCAGCCGATGATGAACGATCCGGCGACGTTGACCGTGAACGTCGCCCACGGCCAGTGCGGATGGGAGCCGTGGTGGTGCGCAAACCAGGAGTCGACGGCGAACCGCAGGAGCGCTCCCGCCACCCCGCATACCCCGACCACGAGCGCGGTCATCATTGGGCACCGCCGCGGAGGTCGGCAATCGCCTTGCCGGTTTTCCAGCCGGCAGCCGCGGCGCCGAGGCCCAGGACGAGCGAGAGCCCGAGGTAGGCCAGCCACATGGCATGGAAGCCGCCGCGGATCTGCTGGTCAATGGCTATCACCAGCGCCGAGAAAGTGGTGAAGGACCCCAGGAGGCCGGGGCCGATGCCGGCCCGCAGCCAGAAGGCCGTCTGGGGCCGCGCAATCCATAGGGTAGTCAGGGTGGCCAGGACGAAACTTCCGGACACATTGATCGCCAACGTGGTCCACGGCACCGCGCCGGTGCTTTCGGGAAAAATCAGGCCGGCACCGAACCGCAGCTCGGTTCCGATCAGCCCGCCGACGGCGACGGCGGACCAGGCCTTCCAGCCCGGCACGCCGGGGCGCGGGACGGCCCGCCGCTCGTCCAGCGCGCTCTTCACTCAGCCCCCTTTCATTCAGAGGCCGGGGACGCTGCAGCCTGCGTGCGCGGCATCGCTGTGGATCCAGAGGGAAGAGGCGACTTCGTCAGCGAAATCGAATTCGCGCGGTGCCGCGGCGGAACCGATCCGCACGACCATCGGGCCGCCGAACGGCCTCCGGCCCACAACCTCCACTTCGGCGTCGAGGTCGATGTCCTCGGCGGCGAGGTAGCGCAGGAGCTCCGGGTTCTCGTCGCTGATCCGGATGATCCGGCCGGTATGGCCGTCGTCGAGTTCGCTCAGGCGGTGGGCGGCGGGCACCAGCACGGAGCCGTCCGCTGCCGGGATGGGATCGCCGTGCGGGTCCCGTGCCGGGTTCCCCAGCTTGGCCGCCATCCGTTCAATGAAGGTGTCGGAGACGGCGTGCTCGAGGAGTTCGGCTTCGTCGTGGACCTCGTCCCAGCGGTACCCGAGCTCCCGGACGAGGAACGTCTCGATCAACCGGTGCCGCCGGACCATGGACAGGGCGAGCCGGACTCCATCGCTGGTGAGCGTGACGGCGCTGTAGGGCTTGTGGTCTACGAGGCCTTGGTCCTTGAGCTTGCGGACCATTTCCGAGACCGAGGAGTTGGCGACGCCCAGGCGCTGCGCCAGCTGCGTGGAGGTGATGGGCTTGCGCTGCCACTCGGTGAACGAATAGATGACCTTGACGTAGTCCTCGATCGAGGAGGAGGGCGTACTGGTCTTCACAGACCTAAGCCTACCGTCAGCTGCCTCCGGAGAAAGTGAGCCACAGCAGGACCAGGTTAAGTGCCACGACGAGCACCACGCTGATGATGGCTGCGATCCGCAGGGCCATGCCGTCGGCAAACCGGCCCATCAATGCCTTGTTGCTGGTCAGCACCACCAGCGGGACGAGGACAAACGGAATTCCGAAGCTGAGGACCACCTGGCTCAGGACGAGTGCCCAGGTGGGGTCGAAACCCACCGCCAGCAGCACAACGGCCGGAATCAGGGTCACCACGCGGCGGGCCATGACAGGAATCCGGATCTTGAGCAGACCCTGCATGATGGTTCCGCCTGCGTAGCAGCCCACCGAGGTCGATGCCAGGCCGGACGCGAGCAGCCCGACCGCGAAGATCACGCCGACGATGGGTCCGAGATTGGCGGTGATGGCGGCGTGCGCGCCCTCGATCGTGTCGGTTCCCGCTTCGCCGCCGAGGGTGGAGGCGGCAAGGAGGAGCATGCCGATGTTGACCAGTCCGGCGATGGCCAGCGCGGCCACGACGTCGATCCGGGTAGCCCGGACCAGGCGAGCGATGGCCGACGGCGGAACATGCAGGTGTTCGTCTGGCCGGTGCCGGTCCCGGGACAGGGCCGAGTGGACGTAGATGGCGTGCGGCATGACGGTGGCGCCGAGCATGCTGGCGGCCAGCAGCACCGTGTCCGGGCCCTGGAAGCGGGGCACGAGCCCGGCCAGGGCGGCCCCCGGATCCGGCGGGCTGATGAACAGCCCGGCCAGGAAACCGATGCTGATGATGCCGAGCAGGAACATGATGATGAATTCGAACGGCCGCTGTTTGTGCCGGGCCTGCAGCGCGAGCAGGAGCATCGACACCGCGCCGACAATCAAGGCGCCAAGGGGGAGGGGGAGTCCGAACAGCAGGTATAGGGCGATTGCCCCGCCCACCACCTCGGCGAGGTCGGTGGCGGCGGCCACGACTTCGGCCTGCAGCCAGAAGGCGCGGCGCCAGAACGGCTTGAGCCGCTCACCGAGGATCTCCGGGAGGCTCTTGCCCGTGACGATCCCGAGCTTGGCAGACTGGTACTGCACAAGGACTGCCATGATGTTGGCGGCCACGAGGACCCACACCAGCAGGTAGCCGTACTGCGCGCCGGCGGTCAGGTTGGCGGCCACGTTTCCGGGGTCCACATAGGCGATCGACGCCACGAACGCCGGCCCCAACAGGCCGATCAGCGCCCTGCGGGCACCCGGATGTTTGTAGGTGGGGGCGTCCTGCGCCGGTTGCCCGTGTCCCGTTAACTCCAGCACTGCCAGCTCCTGTGATTGGCGCGTCCGCGTTGACGCGATGATCGGCGCGGGCGGAAAAGCAGCCTGCGTGAAAGTTTCATGTGCCTACAAGTAATTATTAGGCATACCGAAACAATAAGCCCCGACAGGCTGCGCGTGCAATCCGGGAGGTGTCTCGCCGTAACAAGCCCGGGCCCTGCTCAGTCCCGGCGTCAGGCCCGGAAGGCCCGCCACGTCTGGGTCAGGTAGGGCAGCCGGAGCACGTCGCCTGGGGCGTGCCCCAGGTGCTCGTGCAGGTACCAGTCGAGGTTGGCCGAGACTTTGGCCCGGGTGGTATCCGATGCCGCGAGGTAGTAGCTGCGGGACTTGGTCAGCTCCTGGATGTCCTCCGTGGTGACGGAATCCTCCCACCGCGTCAGGTGGCTCTCCAGTCCGGTGAACTCGGGGCCCACGGGCGGGCGGAAGTGTGGTTTGTGGACGTCCCCGGCGTGCATGATCCGGGAGAGCCGGTGCACCCAGGGCACACTGGTGTCCAGCTGGTTCCAGATCAGGCCCAGCACGCCGTGTGGCCGCAGGATCCGGGCAATCTCGGTGCTGGCCAGGTGGGGGTCGCACCAGTGCCACGCTTGGGCGACCGTGACCAGGTCGAAGGACTCCGGCTCGAGACCGGTGTTCTCGGCGCTGCCCTCGATGGCGGTGACGGCCGGCAGGGTCCGGCGCAACTGCTCGAGCATGTCGGCAGAGGGGTCAACGGCGACCGTGCCCAGTCCGCGCTCTGCCAGAAGCGCAGTGAACTTGCCGGTGCCGGCGCCAATGTCGGCGGCGTCCCTGGCCCCTGCCGGGACCAGCCAGTGGGCCGACTCCTGCGGATAGCCGGGGCGGACGCGTTCATAGTGCTCCCCGCCGTCCTGGAAGCTTTGCCCGAGTTCCTGGCGCCGCTCACTGTGCAGCTTGGGTCCACTGTGCAGCTTGGTTCCGCTGTGGAGCCTGGGGCCGGCGCTTGCCACGTGCGATCTCCTTCGGGAAGGTCCTGCTTGTTTTTTCAGATACCTTTCGAATTTACCGCACCCGCGCCGGGTCCCGATCCTGCCCTAGTCGAGGGTGCAGGGCGCAGCGCCGGCGGTGCCGGGGGTGTTCGGCGCCCAGTGGGGGTAGCTGCGGGTATCGTTGGCCGGAACCCAGCGGCCGGCGTCCACCACGTAGTCCCAGCCGAGTCCGTTCTGCCGCAGCTGCTGCAGGCCGGCCAACAGCCGCTCGGCATCCTCCAGCCGTGAGCCGAGGCCGAAGCTGGCCCGCAGGGAGCCGGCGGGCAGGCCGAGCCGCTTGAGCAGCGGGTGGGCGCAGAAGCGGCCGTCGCGCAGGCCAATGCCGTGTTCGGCCGACAGGTAGGCGGCCACCAGCCCGGCGTCGTAGCCTTCCACGGAAAAGTTCACGACGCCGATCGTGCCGGTGCCCGGCTGATCGCCTCCGGAGGAAGAAGCGGGGGACGAATCGGCAAAAATCCGGTGCACGGTTACTCCCTCGATGCCCTGGAGGCCTTCGACCAGGAAGGACCGGATGGCGTCCTCGTGAGCCTGCCACTGCTCCGGGTCCAGGGCTGCGATGACCTGGGTGGCACGGGCGAGGGCTGCCGCGCCGAGGACGTTCGGGGAGCCGCCCTCGTGCCGGGCGGGTCCGGTGGTCCAGCTGACGGAGTCGAGCCGGGCGTCGCTGACCGCGCCGCCGCCGGCCAGGTGCGGGGTGCCGGCGTCGAGCCAGTCCGTCCGCCCCACCAGCACGCCGGCGCCGAACGGGGCGTACAGCTTGTGCCCCGAGAAGGCGAGGTAGTCGACGTCGTCCGCGGCGATGGCGATCCGCCGGTGCGGGGCCAGCTGCGCGGCGTCGACAATGATCCTGGCGCCGTACTCGTGCGCCAGTGCGGCCAGGGTCCGGATCGGCAGGATCTCCCCGGTGACATTGGAGGCGCCGGTGACGGCCAGCAGGCTCACGCCGCCGCGCGCGAGCTCGTCCCGCAGCCGGTCCACGGTGGCCGCGAGGGTGGGGGCGGCCACGACGCTGCGGTGCGGGACGTTCTGCCAGGGCAGGAGGTTGGCGTGGTGCTCGATGTCGAGGTAGAGGACCTCGCCCGCGGGCCGCCCGTCGCGCAGCGGCAGGCAGCCGGCCAGCAGGTTCAGGGAATCGGTGGTGTTGCGGGTGAAGATCACGGAATCGTCCGGCCGGCCGCCCACGAAGTCCCGCACGATGTCCCGGGCGTTCTCGTAGACGGAGGTGCTGATCTGCGATGCGTAGCCGGCGCCGCGGTGCACGCTTGCGTAGTACGGCAGGATTTCGTTCAGGTAGGCCGAGACCACGGACAGGGCCGGGGCAGAGGCGCCGTAGTCGAGGTTGGCGTAGCGGGCGTGGCCGCCGGTGATCAGCGGGGCCTGGATTTCGGCCCCGGTGACGGCGGCCAGCGGGCGGGCCGCGAGGGCGAGGCGGCCAGCAGCCTGCCGCGGATCGGCGGCGGCGTGGAATTTGGGGGCGACGGGGAAAATGGCAGTTGTCATGGGACCTCACTCGAACAGGACCCCACACCGTGGGAATCCGCGCTTGCCGGGTCCGTTCCGGACCGGCCAGGTCGTCACCCGGGGCACCCCACCGCGACTGGAGGGTTGCCGGCCAGCAAACCGGGGTTTAGCGCTGGCACTCGTGACCTGCATCGAGCGTAGGACATTCGCGCGGCCGCGGAAAAGGCGGCCGCCGATTGTGAAGCGGATTGTTACGGACAGGGCTACGAAGCAGCCGGAGCGACCGGGACTGCTTCCAAGGACGCCGTCTCTTCCCAGGGCGGCCGCTTCTGTCCTGCCAGATTGCCGATCCGGGGGTTCCTGTCGCCGGTGAGCTGAACGCTGAGGCCGAACAGGACTTCCAGTGCGGCCGCGTAGTCGTGCTGGCGGCCGTCCGCGGCCAGTTCCCGGGCGCGGACGGTTGGGGTGTGAAGCAGTCGGCGGACAATTCGACGCATCGCGAGGTTCACATCCTGCGCCTGGGCGCCGCACCCGTGTTGCTTCATGACACGCTCCATTTCAGCCTCGAGGACCTGGTGGACGTGCCGGCGCAGGGCCACGATGGCGGCGTCGACTACGCGCAGCTCCTCTTGTTTTTCGAAGCTGCGCGCCGCCTGCCGGACCAGGGCACCGGCGAGGCGGAGCGCCTCGGCATCCGCCGGCGGAGCCGCGAAACGCACTGAATCCAGGGTGATCAGTTCGACGCCTGGCAGATCCGCCACCCGGGGGTCGAAATCACGGCTGGGGGCGAGATCGATGACGGTGAGGGCACGGCCCGAGTCATCCCTCCAACCGGCCAGTTCGGCGGCACTTATGCGCGTCTCAGTGCCGCTGCAGCCAATGATGATGTCTGCCCGGGCTATGGCGGCAGGCAGCTCGCGTGCGGTCAGCGCCGTGCCACCCCTGCTCGCCACAAACGCGTCTGCGCGGCCGGATTGGGAGAAGACGGAAATGGTTGGGCATCGTCTGCTCCTGAGGATCTCCGCGACGCAGGCGGCATAGGAACCGGTGCCGAAGAGGACCACGGAAGCATCTGCCAGGGACGGGTGCTCTGATCCAGCGGCTGCCAGTTCGAGGGCCACACAGGCTATGGACCTGCTGGAGCCGCCGAGCGCAGTCCGCGCCCCCACGTCCCTGCCCGTGCGGGACGCCTCCTGAAACAGCCGGACTAAAAGCCCGCTCGCGGTGCCTGCAGCTTGTGCTGCAGCGAGGGCGCGGCGGACCTGGCCGGCGACTTGACGCTCACCCACCACAACGGAGTCCAGGCCGGCTGCAACGGCGAAGAGATGCTCTGCGGCCGAGGCTCCAGACGCGTGCTCGAACAGGGAGGCGAGCCGGGCCACGGGCAGGCGCGTGCAGAGGCGGACAGAACCGAGGGCCTCGGAGCAGACGGCTTCAATATGTTCCCTGGACGCCACCTCGCAGTAGATTTCGAGCCGGCTGCATGTGGACACGACCACGGACCCGGACACGGCGGAACTGCTGGCGAGCAGATGCTGGCCCAGCTCCGAGGAAACAGCCTGGAGCAGGGTGGCGGACTCAATGTCCAGATCCCGGTACTTCGCCACGAGCACCAGCAGAACGGGGCCGACGTCGGGGTCGCGGGATTCGGGATCCGCGGGTTGAACCGATCCAGACATGGCCGCCCTCCTGCCACTCGCTGCCCACTCCACGCCCTGACCGGCAGCGAAGGTTGGGGACAGCGTCGTACAGAGGCCCTTGGGAATTCTTGAGGGTGGGGCCTAGAGGAGGTCGTCGAGTCCGGGGTTGAGCCGCTTGAGGACTTCCGAGTGGAGGATCGAATTGGTGGCCAGGGCGTTGCCGCCGAAGGGCCCGTCCTCGCCCTCGAGCGAGGTGAAACGGCCGCCGGCCTCGGTCACGATCGGCACCAGGGCGGCCATGTCATAGAGGTTCAGCTCGGGTTCGCAGGCGATGTCCACGGCACCCTCGGCCACGAGGCAGTACGACCAGAAGTCACCGTAGGCGCGGGTCCGCCATACTTCCTCGGTCAGGCCCAGGAATTCGTCCAGGTTCCCGCGTTCCTTCCAGCCGCCAAGGCTGGAGTAGGACAGCGAGGCGTCCTCAAGATTGGAGACGTTGGAAACCTTCAGCCGCGTGGCGGCGGCGAGCGAGCGGCCGGTGTAGGCGCCCGCACCCTTGGCGGCCCACCAGCGCTTGCCCAGTGCCGGCGCGCTGACGACGCCGACCACCGGCTCGCCCTCATCGACGAGGGCGATCAGGGTGGCCCAGACCGGGACGCCGCGGACAAAGTTCTTGGTGCCGTCGATCGGGTCGATGACCCAGCGGCGGGAACCGTGGCCCGAGCTGCCGAATTCTTCGCCCAGGACCGCGTCGCGCGGACGTGACCGGGAGAGCTGGCCGCGGATGGCCTCTTCCGCGGACTTGTCGGCATCGGTGACGGGTGTGAGGTCCGGCTTCGTCTCGATCCGGAGGTCGAGCGCCTTGAAGCGGCTCATGGTCTGGGAATCGACCGAATCTGCCAGGACATGGGCAAGGCGCAGGTCATCGTTGTAGCTCGAAGCGGGTTGGCTCATGGTTCCAAACTACCGTCAAACCGGGCTGCCGGACGGGAGGCTGCGGCCCGGCGCCGCGGCCCTGTTGCCGGTCCGGCTAGGAGACGGTGCCCAGTTCCTTGGTTTCCTGTGCTTCCATCCGCGGGTCCGTGCCCAGCAGCCGGCGCAGGGACGCGAGCCTGGCCGGTCCCGAGGGTCCCGCGTGACCGGCCGCAACCCACTTGTCGACGCCGCAGTTGACGGCGGTGGCGTCATGCTTGCAGCCGCGTTCGCAGTCATCGGTGCCCGGTTCCAGGTCCGGGAAGGAACGGAGGATCCGGTCCGGGTCCACATGGGCCAGCCCGAAGGACCGGATGCCGGGGGTGTCGATGATCCAGCTGCCGGCCGGGGCATCGTTGACCTTGAGGGCCAGTGCCGAGGAGGACGTGTGGCGGCCGCGGCCGGTGACCGCGTTGACGCCTCCCGTGGCCCGCTCGGCCCCGGTCAGGGCGTTGACCATAGTGGACTTGCCGACGCCGGAATGGCCCAGCATCACGGTGACCTTGCCGTCGAGGTAGTCGCGCAGCTGGGACACCGCGTCCTTGTCGAGCCGGGCGGAGAGCCCGTCGTCGGAGCGGGCGTCGATGCCGGAAGCGGCGGAGTCAGCGGTCTTGGAGATGATGACGGGGAAATCGAGGTGTTGGTAGTTGGCCAGCAGCTCGGCTGGATCCTTGACGTCGGCCTTGGTGACGAGCAGCAGCGGCTCAATGCCGGCGTCGTACGCGGCCACCAGAGCGCGGTCGATGAAACCGGTCCGCGGCTCGGGATTTGCGGCGGCGACCACCACCACCAGCTGGTCGGCGTTGGCCACGACGGCGCGCTCGATCGGGTCCGTGTCGTCGGCGCTGCGGCGCAGGAGCGTCTTGCGGTCCTGGATCTTGACCAGCCGCGCGAGGGTGTCGGGCTCGCCGGTGACGTCCCCGACCAAGGAGACAAAGTCGCCGGCAACCACGGGATTGCGGCGCAGCTCCCGGGCCCGCGCCGCGATGATCTTGCGTTCGTCGGGGGTCCCTTCGCCGACGACGGCGGTGTAGCGGCCGCGGTCAACGGTGATGATGCGTCCGGTGACGGCCTCGTCGTAACTGGGCCGGTCCTTGGTGCGGGGGCGGGTGCCCTTCTTGTTGGGGCGGATCCGGACGTCGGACTCGTCCCAAGAATCAGTGCTGCGTGCCACCGGCAGTGTCCTCATCTGTGGCAGGTCCCTGCGCCAGCATGGCTTCCCAGAGCTGCGGGAAGTCGGGCATAGTTTTGGCTGTGGTTGCGATGTCCTCGACCTCCACGCCGGGTACGGCAAGGCCGAGGATTGCGCCGGCGGTTGCCATGCGGTGGTCCGCGTAGCTGTGCACGACGCCGCCGTGCAGCTCGGCCGGGCGGATGATAAGGCCGTCGGCGGTCTCTTCGGCGTCGCCGCCGAGGCGGTTGATTTCAGCCACGAGGGCCGCGAGCCGGTCCGTTTCGTGGCCGCGGAGGTGGGCGATGCCGCTCAGCCGTGAGGGGCCGGCGGCGAGGGCGCAAAGCGCCGCCACGGTGGGGGCGAGCTCGCTGGTTTCGTCGAAGTCGCCGCCCTTGATTTCCGGCCCGCCGCTGACGGTCAGGGTGCCGCCGTCCACTGTCACGGTCGCGCCCATGGCGGTCAGGATGCCGCGCCAGAGATCACCGACCTGGGTGGTTTCCGCGGGCCAGTTCGGGATCCGCACGGTGCCGCCGGTGGCGAGGGCAGCCGCGAGGAAGGGTCCGGCGTTGGAAAGGTCCTGCTCGATCCGCTGGTCGAAGGCGCGGATCGGACCGGGGGAGACGACCCAGTGGTTCGGCACCGAGTCATCGACCGTCACACCCACGCCGCGGAGCACGGCCACGGTCATGTTGATGTGGTCCAGGCTCGGCACCGGTTTGCCGGCGTGCTCCAAGTGGAGTCCCTCGGTGAACCGGGCTCCGGCCAGCAGCAGGGCGGAGACGAACTGGGATGATGCGCTGGCGTCGATGATCAGGTGGCCGCCGCGCACTTCGCCCGTGCCGTGGACGGTGAACGGCAACGATGACGCCGGACCGCCGTCGGGTGCGTTCACTGCCACGCCCAGCCCGGCCAGGGCCTCGATGATGGTGCCCATGGGGCGCTTGCGGGCGTGCGGGTCGCCGTCGAAACGGGACTCACCGCGGCGCAGCGCTGCCACCGGAGGCACAAAGCGCATGACCGTGCCGGCCAGGCCGCAGTCAATCGCGGTGTCCGCCGCGGCGGCGTCCATGCTGATCGGGACGATTTCCAGGTCGGGGCCGAAGGCGCCGTCGCCGGGGACCTCCGTGACCGTGGCCCCCAATTGCCGCAGGGCCTCAATCATCAGCGCCGAATCCCGGGAGTGCAGGGGGGCCCGCAGGCGGGACGGTCCGTCCGCGAGGGCGGCGAGCACGAGGTACCGGTTGGTCAGGGATTTGGATCCCGGAACGGTGACAGTGGCATCGACCGGCCGTGCGGCGAAGGGGGCGGGCCAGTGCGGACCGACGTCGGCCGGATGGGACGGGGCAGTTGCTGAGGGGGTGGTGCCAGTCATTACCGTCTTAGGCTCCAGCTGTGTGGTCTACGGCCTTGCGGACGACTTTGTCGGCCTTCTTCAGCTTCTTGGTGGTGGTCTTTCGGGCATCCGCGGCCAGGTGCCCGGCGCGCCAGGCCAGGCTGGGCTTGCCGGCGGTATCCACCGCGGCAAGGAGCACGCCGCCGGTGAGGGTGACGTTTTTCAGGAGCTGTTTGCGGCGGGCGTCGCGGGCCTCCTTCGAGGAAATGTCCGCGCTGCGCCATTCGACGTAGCCGTTCAGGACCGAAATGACGGCGAGCAGGGTGGCCGCCAGCCGGGCGGACTTGCCGAGGGCGAAGCAGACGCCGGCACCGATCTGGGTGCCGCCGATCACCCGTGCCACGACTTTTTCGTTCGGCTGGAACGGCAAGGCGTCGGCCGTACGGCGCAACAAGGGGGACAACTGGGCCGCAGTGTCATCCGCGTTCTTGAGCTTGTCCATGCCGGCGAGGACGAAACTGGAGGCGAGCATGGGCCGGGCGAGAAAGCGGACAAACGACATGAATTTCCTCCTGGATGGACGAACAGCGGCTTCACTGCGGGAGAACCGGTTCTAGTCTTGCACTTTTGCGGAATATTTGCCTGCAGGACGTGGTTGTGAAAGGCAGATCCCAGCAGGCTAACGAAGGCGGAGATTTGACTCTGGTCAAAGACAGGGCGGAACTGGAAGCCGGTTCCGGGCAAGGGTGGACCCTCGCGCTTCCGGCGGTTCCGGGTGCCCGTCGGAAGGTGACAGTAGACTTGAACGCAATGAGCACCATGGACCCGGCCGTTGCGGCCATGCACGAGGTTGCCGGAAACGACGCCACGCCCACCAAGACACCTGATGCCGGCGCGTCCGGCGCACCAGAACGGCCCGCTGCGCAAATTCCTACTGTGCAGATTTCCGCCGCGCACGCTGTGCAGACGCCAGCTGATGGACCCGCCGCCTTGGAAACCGAAGTGGACGGAAAGCCCATCGATGTCTCCACCGAGTCCGCGGAAGAGCGCCGCGTGCGCTTTGAGCGTGACGCCATGCAGTACGTGGACCAGTTGTATTCGGCGGCCATGAGGATGGCGCGGAACCCCTCCGACGCCGAGGACCTGGTCCAGGAGGCGTACACGAAGGCGTTTTCCGCGTTCCACCAGTACAAGCCCGGAACCAATCTGAAGGCCTGGCTGTACCGCATCCTCACCAACACGTACATCAACCTGTACCGGAAGCGTCAACGCGAGCCGCTGCAGTCGAATTCGGACACCATCGAGGACTGGCAGTTGGCCCGGGCCGAGTCGCATACGTCCTCGGGACTGCGTTCGGCGGAGGCCGAGGCCCTTGACCACCTGCCCGATTCGGATGTGAAGCGCGCCCTCCAGTCGATTCCGGAGGAGTTCCGGCTGGCCGTGTACTTCGCCGACGTCGAGGGCTTCGCGTACAAGGAAATTTCAGACATCATGAACACCCCCATCGGGACCGTCATGTCGCGGCTGCACCGCGGCCGGAAGATGCTGCGGGACATGCTTGCGGACTATGCCGCCGAACGAGGATTCAGGGCCGCCATCGAGTCAAGCGCCGCGGCCGACAGCAACAAACAGGAGAACAGGAAATGAGCGACTGCCAGGGACTGGGCGATTGCGACGACGCCCGGATGCAACGTATCTACGAATATCTGGATGGTGCGCTCACGCGTGAGGACATCGGAGAGATCAAGGACCACCTGGACAGTTGCCCGGAGTGCCTGGAGCAGTACGACCTCGAATGCGTCATCCGCGTGATGGTCAAGCGTTCGTGCACGGAAGCAGCTCCGGAAAACCTCAAGAACTCCATCCTGGACCGGATTCACTCGATCCGGACCGTGGAAGCCTGAGCCCGGCTCCCGTACCGACATAAACGAATGACCCCGGAAACCGTGAGGTTTCCGGGGTCATTCGTCTAAAGCTGTCATTCCAAGCTTTGCTTAGGCGTTGGGGCGCTTACCGTGGTTCGCGCCGCCACGCTTACGGTCACGACGTTTGCGTGCACGTTTGCTCATAGCTGGCCTCCTTAATCTTGGTACTCAAAAGAGCTGCCCTCAAGTCTCCCACATCGCGGCACCCGCCGCGAACCGGGGGGCCCGCGCTACGGGCCGTGGCAAACTGGTGTTGGGCTCAGCCCTCCAGCGAATTGCGGATCGAGATCCGGGCCTGGTCCAGCACCGTCCTGACCGTTTCGAGCGTGACGGCGGTGACGGGACGGCTCCCGGCGTGCCGCCGCAGTTCCACCCGCATGTCGTCGCGGAAGGCCTGCACAAGCATTTCCGCCTCCTTCAGCCGCCGTTCGCCCTCGGGGGAGTACCGCGGGCTGCCGGCGGCGCCCTCCGTGCCGGTCCCGCCCGCAGAAGCCGCGGCGCGGGCCGAAGTCCGGGCCGCCTCCGCCGTTGCCGCGAGATCGGCCCGGAGGCCGCGCATGTTGACGCGGATGTCCTGGCGCAGATTGTCGGCCAGGCGCCGAACCGAGGCCGAGATGTCGTTCTCGACGCCGGCGAGTTCGTCCCGCCGGCTGTTCAGCTCCGTGAGACCCGCCGGGGTGATGCTGTAGTTGGTGCGGCGGCCCTCCGTGTGGGTGGCCACGAGCCCTTCCTCCTCGAGCTTGCCCAGGCGCGGGTAGATGGTTCCGGCGCTGGGGGAGTAGGTGCCGCCGAAACGCTCGCTGAGCGCCTTGATGAGTTCATAGCCGTGCTTGGGGCCTGATTCGAGCAGGGCGAGCAGGTACAGCCGCAGCGCGCCGTGGGCGAAGACGGGAGGCATCAGAGGGCCGTTTCGGTGTCCGCGGTGGGCTGGCCGTGGAAGATCGACGTTTTTCCCGAGACCGAGTTGGTCCGGACCAGCATTAGCTTGGCGTCCGGTCCCGCGATGGTCTGCACCGTGCCGCTCGACTGGGCGTACCTCAGTTCATCGATGACCACCGCCCCGCTGGCGGATTTGGCGACGATGTCCACGCCGACGTCGTGCGGAAGCCGGATGGTGACGTCGCCGGAGACCGAGTTGGCGCCGAAATCTTGAGTAAAGCTGTGCAGGTCGAAGTTCAGGTCGCCGCTGACAGTGTTCGCGCGGATGTGGCTGAATTCGCCCGAGGCCGTCACTTCGCCGGAGACGCTCTTGGCGGTCAGGACGCCGCTGTGATTCCGGGCAATCACCTCGCCGCTGACCGTATTGACGGACAGGTCACCGGAGGTGCCGTCGGCCAGCACGGAGCCAGAGACGGTGTTGAGCCGGGCATGGCCGCTGGTCCCGGAAACCATGCCGTCGCCGCTCACCGTCCCGGCCTCCACCTCGACGCCGGCCGGCAGGGCGATGCTGATGACCACCGAGTTGCTGCTGCCGTTGTTGACCGTGCTCATCAAGTTCTTGAACCAGCCCTGCGGGCCGTGCAGCTGGTGGCGGACTTCCAGGCGGCCGTTGACGACCGAAACCGACAGCGGATCGCCTTCGATTTCGGAGACCTCGATCCTGGCAACGTCCTCGTCATGGGTGACGATATCGAAGCGGCCGCGGACGATGCCGAGCTTGAGCGAGCGGACGCCGTCGACGTCGATGGTCTGCGGGCCGGTCACGGTCCAGGTGTTCTCGGATGTGTTGTGCTCGGTCATGATTCCTCCGGGAAGGCGATACGGATGCGAATAATTGCGATATATCGCGACTATGAAAGTCACGCTATATCGTCAATTAGGCGACGTCAAGCTATATCGCGAGATCCCCCCCCGGGGTAGAGTGAAACCGGGCCGGTCCCGGGAGGGGGCTACTCCGGGGCGTCCAGGCCCAGCCACTGGAACCAGCCGCGGTGCAGCACGAGCCACGCCATGAGGCCATAGCCGGCCTGGCCGGGCGTGCCGCCGTTGGCCGCGAGGTCCTGGCGCCATTGCTCGTGGTTCAGCAGCGGCGAGAACGTGTCGACATAAAGGTGCTTCCGGCGCGTCGTGACGTCGGCGAATGCGGTGTTCAGTTCGCCGAGCCTGCGGTTCTGGGTCGGGTCCAGCGTGGGCGGCGGGCCCACGACGAAGACCTCGATCTTGTTCTGGGAGGCGGAGTCCAGGATGTTGGCGAGGTTCAGGCGACTGCGGGCCGTGGACAGACCGAACTCAATGTCGCGTCCTGACAGGCCGATCACCAGGCGGTTTTCGTGGTGGTTGCCGAAGCGGCGGCCTGCCTCCTCGAGCCAGCGCGCCGCGATGCCCTCGGTGCCTTCTTCCGGGCACGGCAGGGAGTAGCACTCCAGGGCGACGCTGTCCTGCGGTGTGCGGGCCAGGACCCGCCCCAGCCAGCCCAAGGCGCGCGGATCACCGAGCCCGGCCAACAGCTCGTCCCCAACGGCTGCGATCCGCAGCTTCCGATCTTCCACGACTACCTCTTCACTTCAACGCTGTCGATCAAGCTGACCACTAATAGTCCATTAAACAGAACTGCCCGGCCGGAGTGTTGTGTTTCAGTCTCCGGCCGGGCAACTATGACGCTATTTACGAGCGAATGCCTGCTTGAGCAGGCTGTCCTGTTCTGCCGAGTGGCGCTTCATCGACCCTGCCGCGGTGGAGGCCGAGGCGGGGCGGGAGATGAGGCGGACCCGGCGGTCCAGGGCGTCCGGCAGGTTCAGGCCGATGAACGGCCACGGACCCTGGTTGGCCGGCTCGTCCTGCGCCCAGACCACTTCGGCGTTCGGGTACTTGGCCAGCTCCGCGGCGATCTCGTCTGCCGGCAGCGGGTACAGCTGCTCGACGCGCACGATCGCCGTGGTCTTGTTCTCGGTCTTCTGCCGGGTGGACAGCAGATCGTAGTAGAGGCGTCCGGAGACCAGCAGCACGCGTTCGACGGCGTCGGCCTGCAGCTGCGCGTGTTCCGGAATGACCGGGCGGAACGAGCCGGTGGTGAAGTCCTCCACGGACGACGCGGCGGCCTTGAGGCGCAGCAGCTGCTTGGGCGTGAAGATGATGAGCGGCTTGCGCGGCCTGCTGTAGGCCTGGCGGCGCAGCAGGTGGAAGTGCGAGGCCGACGTCGTGGGGTTGGCCACGATCATGTTCTCTTCGGCGCACATCTGGAGGAAACGCTCGATGCGTGCGGAGGAGTGGTCCGGTCCCTGGCCCTCGTAGCCGTGCGGCAGCATGAGAACCAGCGAGGACCGCTGGCCCCATTTCTGCTCGGCGGAGGAAATGAACTCATCGATGATGGTCTGCGCGCCGTTGACGAAGTCACCGAACTGCGCTTCCCAGAGCACCAGGGCATCCGGGCGTTCCACCGAGTACCCGTATTCGAAGCCCATGGCGGCGTATTCGGAGAGCAGCGAATCATAGATCCACAGCTTCGCCTGGTCATCCGAGAGGTGGGACAGCGGAAGCCATTCGTCGCCGTTGGCGCGGTCGTGGAAGACCGCGTGGCGCTGCACGAAGGTGCCGCGGCGCGAGTCCTGGCCGGCGAGCCGGACGGGGACGCCTTCCATGATGAGCGAGCCGAACGCGGCCAGCTCACCGAAGCCCCAGTCGATGCCGCCTTCACGGGACATCGCCTCACGCTTCTCCAGCAGCTGCTTGAGCTTGGCGTGGACGGTGAAGCCGTCCGGGATATCGGTGTGGGCCTTGCCGATGCGGGCCAGGGTCTCCGCCGAGATCGCCGTGGAGACCGGGGCGCTGACACCGGAATCGGACTGCTGGGCCATGGGGCGTTCGAGGTCCGACACCGCGGCGGAATCGGCCGTGATGATCGGGATCGGGGACGTCTGGGCCGCGTGGGTTTCCGCGAAGACGCGTTCCAGGCGTTCCTGGTAGTCGCGCAGCAGCTGTTCGGCTTCTTCCTCGGTGATGTCACCGCGGCCGATCAGCGATTCGGTGTACAGCTTGCGGACCGAGCGCTTGGCCTCGATCAGGTTGTACATCAGCGGCTGGGTCATCGAGGGGTCGTCGCCCTCGTTGTGGCCACGGCGGCGGTAGCACACCATGTCGATGACAACGTCCTTGTGGAAACGCTGACGGAACTCGTAGGCAAGCTGTCCGATGCGGACGACGGCCTCCGGGTCATCGCCGTTCACGTGGAACACCGGTGCCTGGATCATCTTGGCGACGTCCGTGGAGTACGTGGAGGAACGCGAGGACGACGGCGCGGTAGTGAAGCCGACCTGGTTGTTGACCACGATGTGGATGGTGCCGCCGGTGCGGTAGCCGCGCAGCTGGGAGAGGTTGAGCGTTTCCGCGACCACGCCCTGGCCTGCGAACGCAGCGTCGCCGTGCACCATGATGGGCAGCACGGGGAACGCCTCGCCCTGGTCCAGCCGGTCCTGCTTGGCGCGGACGATGCCTTCGAGGACGGAGTCGACCGCCTCGAGGTGGGACGGGTTCGCGGCGAGGTAGACCTTGGTCTCCTTGCCGTTGTCCGAGGTGAACATGCCCTCGGTGCCAAGGTGGTACTTGACGTCGCCGGAGCCCTGCACGGAGCGCGGGTCCTGGGTGCCTTCGAATTCGCGGAAGACCTGGGCGTAGGTCTTGCCCGCGATGTTGGTCAGCACGTTGAGCCGGCCGCGGTGGGCCATGCCGATCGCCACTTCGTCGAGTTCGTCGTCGGCGGCGTCGGAAATGATCGCGTCCAGCAGCGGAATCAGGGACTCGCCGCCTTCGAGCGAGAAGCGCTTCTGGCCGACGAACTTCGTCTGCAGGAAGGTCTCGAAGGCCTCGGCGGCGTTGAGCTTGGAGACGATGCGCAGCTGCTCGTCGCGGCTCGGCTTCGAGTACGGGTGCTCCAGCTGGTCCTGGAACCACTTGCGCTCGGCCGGGTCCTGGATGTGCATGTATTCGATGCCGGCGGTGCGGCAGTAGGCGTCGCGGAGGACGCCGAGGATGTCGCGGAACTTGAGCATCGGCCTGCCGCCGAAGCCGCCGGTGGGCCACTCGCGGTCCAGGTCCCACAGGGTCAGGCCGTAGGTCAGGACGTCGAGGTCCGGGTGCTTGCGCTGGACATACTCGAGCGGATCGGTGTCCGCCATGAGGTGGCCGCGCACGCGGTAGGCGTGGATCAGCTGCTGGATCCGGGCGACCTTGTTGATCTCGTCGGCCGGGTCCACCTGCAGGTCCGGGCTCCAGCGCACGGGCTCGTAGGGGATACGCAGGGACTCGAAGATCTCGTCGTAGAAGTTCTGCGCGCCCAGCAGGAGCTGGTGCACCAGCTTGAGGAATTCGCCGCTGCCGGCACCCTGGATGACGCGGTGGTCATAGGTGGAGGTCAGCGTGAGGACCTTGCTGATCGCGTTCTGCGCAATGATCTTCTCGCTGGCACCCTGGAACTCGGCCGGGTAGTCCAGTGCGCCGACGCCGATGATGGCGGCCTGGCCCTTGGACAGGCGCGGCACCGAGTGGACGGTGCCGATGCCGCCGGGGTTGGTCAGGGACACGGTGGTGCCGGAGTGGTCGTCGGCGGTCAGCTTGCCGTTGCGGGCGCGCTTGATCAGGTCCTCGTAGGTGTGCCAGAACTCGGAGAAGTTGAGGGTCTCCGCCTTCTTGATGTTCGGGACCATGAGCAGGCGGGTGCCGTCAGGCTTGGGCATGTCGATCGCGATGCCGAAGTTCACGTGCGCCGGCTGGACAGCCACCGGCTTGCCGTCGATCTCGTCGTAGAAGACGTTCATCGACGGGAACTGGGACAGGGCCCGGATGACGGCGTAGCCGATCAGGTGCGTGAAGGAGACCTTGCCGCCGCGGGCGCGGGCCAGGTTGGAGTTGATGACCACGCGGTTGTCGATCAGCAGCTTTGCCGGGATGGCGCGGACGCTGGTGGCGGTCGGCACTTCCAGGCTGGTGACCATGTTCGAGGCGATGGCCTTGGCCGGGCCGCGCAGGACCGAGACGACGTCTTCTTCGGGCGCCGTCGGGGCTTTGAGGTTCTTGGGCAGCTGCGCCGGGATCGGCGCGGTGCCGGGGCCGGCGTCGGAAGTCCTGCCGCCGTCCCGGGCGACGGTGGCCGGGGCTTTCTTGGCTGCGGGTGCGGGCGCCGCCGCGGCGGCGGGAGCTGCCGGGGCAGCGGGCGCGGCCGGCGCAGGTGCTGCCGGTGCGGCAGGCGCTACAACGGGAAGTTCACGGGTGGCAGGATGCACAGCTGTCGCGGTGCCGGACGTTCCGTTGACGGAAGAGGCGTCGCTAGCTGCGAAGGATTCGAACAGGGGCCACCACTTGGCGTCGACCGTGTTCTTGTCCTGCTGGTAACGCTCGTACAGTTCGTCAACGAGCCACTCGTTTCCGCCAAATTCCTCTGGTAGACGGTGGCTAGGCTGCTCTGGCACTTGAAATACGCCTCTTCCATGAGTTTGATTCCCTCTGGCTTCCACGGTGCCTCGGCACAACGATTGAGCCAGTCTCTGCGTCCAGTGAACCCAGACCCATGCCAGTCTAGTGAGGATTCTTGCCAAACCGCCAATAAGCGTGACCCAAATCATGATCCGCCCCCGCAGCCGCTGAATTGCAGTGCAGAAGTGGCGCAGAATCGGCCCCGACGAGGTGCCGGACGCGATGCCTTACACAGTGCCGGACGCGATGCCGGCCCCGCCGGAAACCGCCCTAGAATCAAAGGAGAGAGAACCCGTTTGGCGCCGACAGCGCCAGCTGCGGGTGCCAGCAAAGGAGCAGCAGTGCGATTCCTGAATGAGCCGACCACCGATCTGACCTACTCGGACCTCTTCCTGGTGCCGTCCCGGTCCGATGTCACCTCGCGCCTGGACGTCGACCTCGCGGCCGATGACGGGACCGGCTCCGCGATCCCGCTGGTGGCGGCGAACATGACGGCAGTGACGGGGAAGCGGATGGCCGAGACCATGGCCCGCCGCGGCGGGCTGGGAGTCCTGCCGCAGGACGTCCCGCTCGATGTCATCCGTGACGTTACGGCCTGGATCAAGGGACGCCACCCGGTCCTCGAGACCCCCGTCACGCTCGCGCCCACGGACACCGTCATTGATGCCCTCCACCTGATGGGCAAGCGGCCGCACGGGGCCGTTGTAGTCGTGGATGATGCCGGCGCGGTCACCGGTGTTGTCCGTGCCGCCGACTGCGAGGGCCAGGACCGTTTCGCGTCGCTGGCCTCCGTCATTCGCCACCAGCCGCTGGTGCTCGACGCCGGCATGCTCGGGGCCGGATCGTTTGGGACCGGATCGAGCGCGGATGCTGTGCTGGCCCTCCGCCGCGCCTTTGAGGCGATGGACGCTGCCGGGACCGACTACGCGCCGGTGCAGCAGGCCGGCGTCCTGGCCGGAGTGCTCACCCGCAAGGGCGCCCTGCGCTCCACGCTTTACCGGCCGTCCCTGGACGACGACGGCAAACTGAAAGTCGCCGCCGCCGTCGGAATCAACGGCGACGTGGCCGGGCGGGCCGCCGAGTTGCTGGCTGCCGGCGTGAACGTGCTGGTCCTGGACACCGCGCACGGGCACCAGCAAAAAATGTTCGACGCGCTCGCCGCAGTGAAGGGACTCAACCCCGGCGTACCGGTGGTCGCCGGCAACGTCGTCACCGGCGACGCCACGCGTGAGCTCATCGAGGCCGGAGCGGACATTGTCAAGGTCGGCGTAGGCCCCGGCGCCATGTGCACCACGCGCATGATGACGGCCGTTGGCCGCCCCCAGTTCAGCGCCGTCCTGGAATGCTCCGCTGCGGCGCGGGAAGCCGGCGGCCGGGTATGGGCCGACGGCGGCGTCCGCTACCCACGCGACGTCGCCCTCGCCCTGGCCGCCGGGGCCAGCCAGGTCATGATCGGCTCCTGGTTTGCCGGCACGCACGAGAGCCCCGGGGACCTGCAGCTCGACGCCTCCGGCCGGCAGTACAAGGAGAGCTTCGGCATGGCGTCCGCCCGCGCGGTGCAGAACCGCAACCAGCGCGAGGGCGCCTTTGAAAAGGACCGCAAGGCCCTGTTCGAGGAGGGCATCTCCACGTCCCGCATGTACGTGGACGCGGCCCGGCCCGGCGTCGAGGACCTGCTGGACATGATCACCGCCGGACTGCGCAGTTCCATGAGCTACGCCGGTGCCGCCGACCTCGCCGCTTTCCGGGAACGTGCCGTGGCCGGAATCCAGTCCGCAGCCGGGTACGAGGAGGGCCGGCCCGTCCCGCAGAGCTGGTGAGTCCGGGGCGGCCGGTGGCGCGGGCGGTCGGGGGATGGCGGCGACTGCTCCTGTAGACTGAAATTCTTATGGACAGTAAATCTAGGTGCCGGCCTGGGGGCTGTCAGCGGAGTACGGAAACCGTACCCGCGCAGTCCACCCGCAGAGCCGGCAAACCCCGTTCACGCGCCCATCATTCTCCGGCCGCACGCCATTCCGGAGCTTTCCAGGAAACAGGGTCGGCCACCGCCGACCATCCTCCGCCAGGCAGGGCATTCCGGCATTTACGTCCCCTGCAGCGGAGCGTGCCCTGCGCCGCTGCTGCGGAAGCAGGCCGCTGAGATGGAATGGCTACTCCTCGCAGCAGGCCTCCTGCTCATCCTCGGCACCGGCTTCTTTGTCGCCGTGGAATTTTCCCTGGTCGCCCTGGACCAGGCCACCGTGCAGCGCGCCGTTGACACCGGCGACACCGCCGCCGAGCCCTTGCTCAAATGTCTCAAGTCGCTCTCCACCCAGCTCTCCAGCTGCCAGCTGGGCATCACCATGACCACGCTGCTGACCGGCTATGTCATGGAACCGTCCGTGGGCAAGCTGCTTGAGGGTCCCCTCACCGCGCTCGGCGTCCCGCCGGCGGCGGCCGCCTCACTGTCCCTGGTCCTCGCCATGGCGGTGGCCACCCTGCTCTCCATGGTGATCGGCGAGCTGGTGCCCAAGAACATGGCCATCGCGCTGTCCTTCCCGATCGGCAAGGCCGTGGCCCGGCCCCAGCTGGTGTTCACCGCCATTTTCAAGCCCGCCATCGTGGTGCTCAACGGGTTCTCCAACAAGGTCCTCAATGTCTTCGGCCTTGAGGCCAAGGAGGAAATCTCCGGCGCCCGCACCCCGGCCGAGCTGGCCTCGCTTGTGCGCCGTTCCGCGGCCATGGGCACCCTCGACGCCGGAACGGCCAACTTCATCGCCCGAACCCTGAAGTTCTCCGGGCGGACCGCCGCGGACGTCATGACCCCCCGCATCCGCGTGGAGACCATCGACGCCGACCAGCCGGTTTCGGACATCGTCGAGGCCGCCAAGCGCACCGGATACTCCCGGTTCCCGGTGATCGGCGAGTCCTCCGATGACATCCGCGGCGTTGTCCACATCAAGAAGGCCATCGCCGTGCCCGCGGACCGCCGCGCCAAGCTGCAGGCGGGAGCCATCATGACCGATGTGCTCCAGGTCCCCGAAACCATCCACCTGGACGCGCTGCTCGCCGAACTGCGCGAGGGCAACCTGCAACTGGCCGTCGTCCTGGACGAGTACGGCGGAACCGCCGGCATCACCACCCTGGAAGACCTTGTGGAGGAAATCGTCGGGGAAGTGGCCGATGAACATGACAAGGTCCGGCCCGGCCTGCTCCAAAGTGCCTCGGGGGACTGGTACTTCCCGGGCCTGCTCCGGCCCGATGAACTCTCCGAACAGATCCCGGGCCTGACCGTGCCCGACGAGGCTGCCTACGAAACGGTGGGAGGCTACGTCATGAGCCAGCTCGGCCGCATCGCGGCAGTCGGCGACACTGTCGACGTCGTCGGCGGGTCGCTCAGCGTGACCCGCATGGACGGCCGCCGGATCGACCGGATCTGTTTCCGGCCCATCCGGGTATCCGGCGACGGCCAGCCCGCCAGCCAGGCAGGTGCCGCATGAGCGACTGGGCAGGGATCCTGTGGCTTGCGTTCCTGCTGGTAGGCAACGCCTTCTTCGTGGCAGCCGAATTCGCGGTCATGTCTGCCCGCCGCAGCCAGATCGAGCCGCTGGCGGAGGCAGGTTCTAAGCGCGCACAAACTACGCTGCGGGCCATGGAAAACGTTTCCCTCATGCTCGCGTGCGCCCAGCTCGGCATCACCGTCTGCTCGCTGCTGATCCTGCAGGTGGCTGAGCCCGCGATCCACCATCTCCTGGCCGTGCCGCTGGAAGCGGCGGGCGTCCCCGTGGAGGTCGCGAACATTGTGGCCTTCGCCGTCGCCCTGCTGCTGGTGACGTTCCTGCACGTCACATTCGGCGAAATGGTGCCCAAGAACATTTCCGTGTCCGTCGCGGACAAGGCGGCGTTGTTATTGGCGCCGCCGCTGATGTTCATCGGCCGGCTCGTCAAGCCTGTCATTGCGGCGCTTAACTGGTCCGCAAACCACATCCTGAAGCTGATGCGGATTGAGCCGAAGGATGAGGTCACCTCCACTTTCACCCTTGAAGAAGTGCAGTCGATCGTGCAGGAATCCACCCGCCACGGGCTCGTGGACGACGACGCCGGACTCATTACCGGAGCGCTCGAGTTCTCGGAACACACCGCGTCCCGTGTGATGGTTCCGCTGGGCAAACTCGTCATGCTCAAGGCGGCCACCACGCCGGTTGAATTCGAAAAGGCAGTGAGCCGGACCGGGTTCTCGCGCTTCCCGATGCTCGATGACGACGGCATGCTGGCCGGCTACCTCCACATCAAGGACGTGCTGTCCATCCCGGACGCCGGGTACCACCAGCCGATTGCGGAAAGCCGCATCCGGTCGCTGGCGAACCTCGCCATGGACGACGAAATCGAGCAGGCCATGTCCGTCATGCAGCGCACGGGCTCGCACCTGGCCCGCGTGATCGGCCCGGACGGGTTGACCCAGGGAGTGTTGTTCCTGGAAGACGTGATCGAGCAGCTCGTCGGCGAAATCCGGGACGCGACGCAGGCCACCGGCTACCGCAGGCTGGGCCAAGACCAGTAACGGACAGCCCAGGAGCGGACGGGCGGCAGCAGGGCACGCCGTGTATCCCTAAATAGGAATGATTCCTATTTAGGGATACACTCGGGCTGTTCCTATTGCTCCTGATTCTCAATAACAGATCCGAGGTCTTCCGTGCGTCATCCCGCTGCCCGAGCCCTGCTGGCTGGTCTTGCCGGCCTAGGTCTCCTGCTCACCGCGTGCAGTCCGACGTCCGGCAGCTCGCGGGGAACCGCAGGCGATGGCGTGGTCGACGTCGTCGCGTCCACCAGCGTCTACGGCGACATCGTCTCCCGCATCGGCGGCGACAAGGTCCGCGTCAGCTCCATCATCAACCGCACCAGCCAGGACCCGCACTCCTACGAGGCCACCACGCAGGACAAGCTGGCCGTCTCCAAAGCCGAACTCGTGGTGGAGAACGGCGGGGGATACGACGCCTTCATCGACACCTTGGCAACCGACACCGGGCTGGAGCCCGGCAACGTCATCAACGCCGTGGAGGTTTCCGGCCTCGCCAC
This sequence comes from Arthrobacter sp. P1_C12_2, assembly GCF_056406415.1. Classification (NCBI taxonomy): domain Bacteria; kingdom Bacillati; phylum Actinomycetota; class Actinomycetes; order Micrococcales; family Micrococcaceae; genus Arthrobacter; species Arthrobacter sp. P1_C12_2. Next base: position 227,317 of record NZ_JBFUAF010000006.1, read on the forward strand.
CGAAAGCCCGGCCGCGGCGAGCCCCGACTCCGCCGGCCACACCCACGAGCCCACCGGGCTGAACGAACACGTCTGGTACAGCCTGCCGGCCATGTCCCGCCTCGCGGACGCCGTCGCCGACAAGCTGGCCTCGCTGGAACCGGCCTCGGCGCAGACGTTCCAGACCAACGCGGCGGCCTTCAAGGACTCGCTCGGCGGCCTGGAAACGAAACTCGTCGCCATCAAGACCTCGTCACGCCACGCGCCCGTGGCCGTCACCGAGCCCGTACCGCTGTACCTGCTCGAGGACGCCGGACTGGAGAACGAGACCCCGGCCGAGTACACAGCGGCGATCGAGGAAGACGCCGACGTCCCGCCCGCCGTGCTCAAGTCCACCGTCGATCTCGTGGCATCCCGGGGCGTCCGGCTGCTGGCCTACAATACTCAGACCGAGGGACCGCAGACCGTGGCGGTGAAAAAGGCCGCCGAGACCGCTGGCGTCCCGGTCGTGAACTTCAGCGAAACCCTCCCCGACGGCCAGTCCTACCTTCAGTGGATGACCGGAAACGTGGAGAGCATCGGCAAGGCCCTAGGATGATCGCAACAGCGGGAGCAGCCATCTCCGCGGAAAATCGAGGAAACCCCCTTTGACACCGGTAGTGAGCCTCCGAGGCGCGTCCCTGGCGTTCGGCCAACGGACTCTCTGGGAGGGCCTGGACCTGGACATCAACCCAGGTGAATTCTTTGCCGTGCTCGGTCCCAACGGCAGCGGCAAGACCACCTTCCTGAAGGTCCTGCTGGGGCTGCAGGAGCTGAGCACGGGAACTGCCGTGCTCGACGGCCATCCCGTTGAGCGGGGAAGCCGCCGGATCGGCTACGTGCCCCAGCAGAAATCCTTCGACCCCGATACGCCGCTGCGCGCCCGCGACCTCGTGGCCCTCGGCGTCGACGGCCACCGCTGGGGCATCCGCCTGGGCGGCGCCAAGGTGAACCGGAAGGTCGACGAACTCCTGGAGCTCGTGGGCGCCACCGACTACGCGAAGGTGCCGGTGGGGCAGCTTTCCGGCGGTGAGCAGCAACGCCTGCGCGTGGCCCAGGCCCTCGCGACCGATCCCAAGGTGCTGCTGTGCGACGAGCCGCTGCTCTCCCTCGACCTTCAGCACCAGCAGGGCGTCAGCGCGCTGATCAACAAGCAATGCCGCGAGGCGGACAGCGCCGTGGTGTTCGTGACCCACGAGATCAACCCGATCATGGACTACGTGGACCGGGTCCTGTACCTGGCCGGCGGAAGGTTCCGGGTGGGCACGCCCGCAGAGGTCATGACCACCGAGGTGCTCTCCGATTTGTACGACAGCCATGTTGAAGTGATCCAGGCCAACGGCCGGCTGATCGTCGTGGGGCTGCCGGATGCCGCAACGCACCACCATCTGGACGCGCATTCAGTCGCGGGAGAGGTGGGCTAAATGGATCTGGGCAACCTGCTGCAGTCAATCTTCAACTTCGAAAACTACGCCGAGCTGCTGGTCCTGGTGCAGAACTCCATCTGGGCCGGCGCCGTCCTCGGTCTGCTGGGCGGACTGATGGGCACCTTCGTGATGAAACGCGACCTCGCCTTCGCGGTCCACGGAATCTCGGAGCTCTCCTTTGCCGGGGCGGCGTTCGCGCTGCTGATCGGCGCGAACATTATCCTCGGCTCGCTGGCAGGCTCGGTCATCGCAGCCGTGGTGCTGGGCGTGATGGGTGTCCGTGCACGGGACAAGAACTCGATCATCGGCGTCATCATGCCCTTCGGGCTGGGCCTGGGCATCCTCTTCCTGTCCCTGTACGAGGGCCGGGCGGCCAACAAGTTCGGCCTGCTCACCGGGCAGATCGTGTCGGTCGGTACGGTCCAGCTGCAGGTCCTGGCGGTCGCCGCCGTCGTGGTGATGCTGGTGCTGGTCGCCATCTGGCGGCCGTTGACCTTTGCCAGTGTCGACCCCGACGTCGCCTCCGCCCGCGGCGTGCCGGTGCGTGCCCTGGCCCTTGGTTTCATGGTGCTGCTGGGAATCAGCGTGGCGCTGTCCATCCAGATTGTGGGCGCCCTGCTGGTGCTGGCCTTGCTGATCACGCCCGCGGCGGCCGCCATGCGCGTCACGTCCTCGCCCCGGCTGGTAGTCACGCTGAGCGTCGTCTTCGCGATGACGGCGACCGTCGGAGGCATCCTGCTGGCCCTCGGCGGCCGGCTACCGATCAGCCCCTATGTGACCACGCTGTCCTTCCTGATCTACGTGGTCTGCCGGATGATCGGCAGTGCCCGGGCCAGGCGGGGGCTCAACGGGCGGGTCGTGCGGAACGCGGCTGCGGTGGCCTGAGCCGGCCGGGCTACTGGCCGGACTGACTGGCTGTGCATTCGGGGCACAGGCCGAAGATTTCCACGGTGTGCTCCACCGCGGTGAAGCCGTGCTCTTTCGCGATCCGCGCGGCCCAGGCTTCGACCGCTGGGGCTTCCACTTCCACGGCCTTGCCGCAGTTGCGGCACAGCAGGTGATGGTGGTGCCCGGTGACGGCGCAGCGCCGGTACACCGCTTCGCCGTCGGCGTTGCGCAGGACATCCACCAGCCCGTCGTCGGCGAGGGACTGCAGGATGCGGTACGACGTGGCGAGGGACACCGCGGTGCCGCGCTCCTGCAGGATGCGGTGCAGTTCCTGGGTGCTGACGAAGTCCGCCAGGTCGTCCAACGCTGCGCTGACGGCGAGGCGCTGCTTGGTGACGCGCTGTTCCTTACCCTGCACGGGTGCCGAGGCCGGAGTCCGGCTGCTGCCGGCGGTGGTGCCTTGGGACATCGTGGAACTCGCTTCGTCAAAGAATTCGCGGGTGGGACTCGCTGAGGGTGGCAATGTCCAAGATTACCAGCAGGGGTTCGTGGACACTGTGACGGCTGGTGCCTAGGCTGGCCGGATGAAGCTGACCAAATTCACGCATGCCTGTGTCCGCCTCGAAGAGGACGGCCGGGTGCTGGTGTTTGATCCGGGCACTTTTTCGGAGACGGACCAGGCCCTGGCCGGAGCACACGCCGTGCTCATCACCCACGAGCACGCGGACCATGTGGACGTCGACGCCGTCGCCGCAGCATTGCAGGCAAACGCTGCCCTTGAGCTTTTCGCCCCGGCGGCGGTGGCCGCGACGCTCCGCGGCAAGGCGCCCGACGCCGAGGGCCGCATCCATGCGGCGGCGGCGGGCGAGGAATTTGAAACCTCGGGCTTCGCGGTCAGGACATTTGGCGGCCAGCATGCCCTCATCCATCCGCAGATCCCCGTAGTGGCCAACGTCGGCTACCTCGTCGATGGCAACGTCTACCACCCGGGGGACTCCTTCGCGATCCCCGACGGCGTTGACGTGAAGACGCTCCTGGTACCCATCCACGCCCCGTGGAACAAGGTGGGCGAAGTGGTGGACTTTGTGATCGGCGTCCGCGCACCGCGGGCGTTCCCGATCCATGACGCGCTCTTGAACGAGCTGGGCCGCGGCCTGGTGGAGGGGCACGTGACCCGGATCGGCGCCAAGTACGGCACCGAGTACCGGCACCTCTCCAGCGGCGATTCAGTGGAGGTTTAGCCTACGCGGGCGCCCCGGCGGACGAGGCCGGCCAGACACCGGTCTGGAAGAACTCGCGCAGTATTGCCTCGTGGGGTTCGGGATCCAAGCCTTGTGCCTCCAGCCACTCGGGGTTGTAGTAGTTCCCGGCGTAGCGGTCCCCGGCGTCGCACATGAGCGTCACAACACTGCCCTTGCGGCCCTCCTCGATCATCCCGGCGATGAGCTGCCACACACCCCAAAGGTTGGTTCCGGTGGACGGGCCCGCATGCAGTCCCGCGTGCTCCCACAGGTGCCGCATGGCCGCCACGGATGCGGCGTCGGGAACCTGGATCATGTGGTCGATGACGGCGGGCACAAAACTCGGCTCCATCCGAGGCCGGCCGATGCCCTCAATGCGGGACGGCAATCCCGTCGCGGGCCCGCCGGTGGCAGACCCGAGGGCAGCTGTCCCGCGAGCGGGGGTCCCGGCGTCGGACCGGCTCTCCAGCCAGCCCGGATAAAACGCTGAATTTTCCGGGTCGACGACGGCGAGGCCCGTCTCGTAGCGGTGGTACCGCAGGTACCGGCCGATCGTGGCGCTGGTCCCGCCGGTGCCGGCCCCCACCACGACCCAGCGGGGGACCGGGTGCTCCTCCAGCGCCAGCTGGCCGAAGATCGACTCGGCGATGTTATTGTTCCCGCGCCAGTCCGTGGCCCGTTCGGCGTACGTAAATTGGTCCATGTAGTGCCCGCCGGTGCTGCTGGCCAGATCCGCGGCGGCCTCGTAGACCTCGGAGGCGTGATCCACCAGGTGGCACGAGCCGCCGAACTGTTCTATCAGGGCGATCTTTTCGCGGCTGGTGGTCCGGGTCATCACGGCGATGAAGGGCAGCCCCAGCAGCTGCGCAAAATAGGCTTCGGAGACGGCAGTGCTGCCGCTGGACGCCTCGACGATCGTGGTGCCTTCCCGGATCCAGCCGTTGACGAGGCCGAAAAGGAACAGCGACCGCGCCAGCCGGTGCTTGAGGCTGCCGGTGCGGTGGGTGGATTCGTCCTTCAGGTACAGCTGCACGCCCCAGTGGTCCGGGAGCGGCACCGAATACAGGTGGGTGTCGGCAGAGCGGTTGTTTTCTGCGTTGATTCTGCGGACGGCCTCGTCGGCCCAGGCCCGGTCCTGCTGGTGCGCGGTGTTCACCGCTACAGCCTACCGGGCCGGCGGGACGCCGAAGATAGAGTAGGGAAATGGACACCCTTCTCAATGCTGCTGCCCTCAAGGACCGGCTGGACGGCGCCGGCGAAATCAGCCAGCGCACAGTGCTCCTCGATGTTCGCTGGGCCCTGGGGGACCCCCACGGTCACGACCACTACCTGCGCGAACACATCCCCGGAGCCGTGTTCGTCGATCTCGCCACCGAACTCGCCGGACGCGCGGAACCGCGACGCGGAAGGCATCCGTTGCCTCCGCTGGAGCAGTTCCAGGAGTCCGCGCGCCGCTGGGGCATCAACGACGGCGATACCGTGGTGGCGTACGACGACAGCGGCAACCTGGCGGCAGCCCGGCTGTGGTGGATGCTGCGCAACGCCGGCTTCCGCCAGGTTCACCTGCTCGACGGCGGCCTGGCCGCCTGGCGGGCCGCCGGGTTCGAGCTGGCGGCGGGACCGGAACAGCCGGCACCCGGAAACGTCACCCTGTCTGACGGCGTCATGCCCGCGATCGACGCCGGACAAGCCGCTACGTGGGGCCGGCAGGGGCTGCTGTTGGACGCCCGGGCGGCTGAGCGGTACCGCGGGGAAATCGAACCCGTGGATCCCCGTGCCGGCCATATTCCCGGGGCCGTGAGTGCCCCCACCACCGGCAACCTGCAGGCCGACGGGCGTTTTCTCGCCCCGGCGGAGCTGCGGGAGCGATTCGAGCGGCTCGGCTACCGGGCCGGCGTTCCCACTGCCGTGTACTGCGGATCCGGGGTGACGGCGGCCCATGAAATCGCCGCCCTCGAGATCGCTGGCCTTTCCGCTGCCCTCTACCCGGGGTCGTTTTCGGAGTGGTGCCACGGTGCTTCGAATGATGTTGTCACCGGGCCGGAACCCTATGGCGAGGACGCTGCTTCACACTAAAGGCCAGCAGGAGCACCTGTCAGCTCGCGGGCCGCCGGAGACCATCACTCGATCGCACGAACAATGGACTCCGGCCTGATCTGCAGCGTCCGATGGCGCCAACGCCGGAAATTCCAAGGCCAGTTCCCGTTCGTAAACCGGGCCCCGCTCCCGACGTCATCCGGATGCTTGGCACCTAGGCTGCGGGCATCTCTTTGAACTTGCTGCGTTTGAGCGACTTGGCTAGGCGCGGGAGCTGGCGCGGTTGGCGGGCGCCCGGCTGGTCCGTTGGGCGCAGCGGCGTCCCCGGCAGGGGTGGTGCGGTGGAGTGGTAGGTGTGGCCGGTGGGGGTGGTGAGTTCGATGGTGTGGCGGCTGTCCCTAGATGCTGCGGATACTGGGCGGGCGCTCCATCCGGGGGTTTCCTTGGTCTGGTTGCAGGCTTCGCAGAGTCCGGCGCCGTTGTCCGTGGTGGTCGGGCCGCCGGTGTGGTGGGGGATGATGTGGTCCAGGTGGCGGATCGGCGCGTCGCAATACGGGGTRCGGCAGGTGTCGTCSCGGGCYTGGATAWACCGGCGGAGCCCGGGCGGGAAGAGCCGGGCRCGGGAGTCCATGCCGATGAGCTCGCCGGTGCCGGGGTGGGTGTAGAGCCGGCGGAGCCAGAGCCGGAACGCGGTGTCATCCGCGGTCCCGGCCGCGTCACMGGGTCTGTTGGGGCCGCCTGCCGGCGCGCCGGGTTCCGTWGGCCCATTTTGCCCCGGGGGACTGCCGMGTCCCGGGGCACCGCTGYCTGTAGCTTTCGTGCCGTTGATGAKGSTGCGGGCCCAGCCGGCGGGGACGGTGCCGTAGCCCGGGAGCCGGGCCGGTTCGGAGCCGGCCTGGAAGAGGGTGCGGTCGGTGATGACGAGCTGGATCTCGACCCCRCTGATCCCGCCGGGGGTGCCGGTGGCGCGTTCGACCAGCGTGTCGGCCATCAGCTGCCCTCGGCCCCGCGGGTCCCCGCTGTTCCGGAGGGTCTCGGCGTGCCGGGTCAGGGCGGTGTACACGGCGACACCGGCGGCCACGGGCAGCAGGGCGGTCAGGTGGCACATGG
>NZ_JBFUAF010000007.1:0-230835 GCF_056406415.1 Arthrobacter sp. P1_C12_2
TACCCGTGGGAGTCGCAGCAAACTCATCATGATCCCGAGCGTAAGCCCAAATCCCGACCGCATGCCCCGAAATCCCATACTCACGCAACACCGCACCCTTTTGACCACGCGGGGCAGCCTCGTACTTCTCCAGGATCGAAAGCTTCTCCTCAAGAGTCCGGAACGGCACCTTCCCAGTCGACTTCGTCATGCCCAACCCGCCCGCCTGTCGCGAAGACAATCTGTCTCACGACAGGCTGACAGAGAGGGGATTCCCGTAGCGAGAGAAATCTTGCGCGTCGCGTGCCACTCTGCGCGTCATGGAACACTCCGAGCGGACCTGATCGAGCCGACGCCGCAGACCGATCGGAGCCAACCATTGACAGATTGTGGCCAGCGTCACATACTTGTGGAACCGATTCCATGGAATCGATTCCATAGACTTATTCGAGAGCAGTTCAGAATCGAAAGGGCACAGCAGTGACGGGACCTTCCATCACCATCAAGGACGTGGCTGCACTGGCCGGCGTCTCCGCCGCGACGGCGTCCAGGGTGCTGTCCGGAAACCCCGCAACCTCCCCGGAGTCCAGGGAGAAGGTGGCCGCCGCCGTCGCCGAGCTGGATTTCCACCCCAACGCCCAGGCGCGCGCGCTCCGTTCCACCCGGACCAACGTCATCGGGCTGCTCGTTTCGGACGTCCGCAACCCGTTCTTCGCCGATCTGGCGCACGCCGCCGAGCAGGCGGCCCTCGCGGAGGGGCTTGTCACGCTGCTGGGAAACGCCAACGAGAGCATCCCGCAGCAGGACCGGTACCTGGACACCTTCATTTCGCAGCGCGTGGACGGCGTGATCGCCGCACCGCAGGGCGAAGGGAGCTCCAGCCTGCACGCCCTGTTGGAGCGGGGCATCCCCACGGTGTTCGTCGACCGGACCGTCCACGGTATCGATGTCCCGAGTGTGACCACCGACAGTGATGCCGGCATCCGCCAGGCCGTGGAGCATCTCGCCAGGCAGGGCCACGAGCGCGTCGGCTACATCGCCGGGCCCCAAACCACGTCCACCGGACGGGACCGGCTCAAGTCCTTCTCCCGCGCGGCCCGGGAGTTCGGGCTCAGCACCGACCCCGCCCTGACGTATTTCGGCGACTTCCAGTCCGCCAGCGGTTCGGCCGGCGCGCACCACCTGCTGGGCCTCGCGCAGCCGCCATCCGCGCTGTTGGCTGCCGACAGCCCCATGGCCGTCGGAGCCCTGGCCACCTTGAACCGGAAGGGCCTGCGCATCGGCCGGGACATGGCCCTCATCGCCTTCGACGACATCGAGTGGTTTTCGCTGCTGGATCCGCCGCTGACCGTCATCTCCCACGACGTGGAGGCGATGGGCCGCACCGCGGTCAGGCTCCTTCTCGAGGTTATCGACGGGCAGAAGCCGGAATCGGTCGTTCTTCCGAGCGAGCTCATTGTCCGCGCCTCCTCGGGCACTCCCGACGCCAGCCTGGGGCATCCGTGACAACGGCGCCCCTCAATTCCGCCCCTAATGTATTGCGGCCTGGGGCACCGTTCCGCACCACCGAAGGAGCAGGTCCAATGAGCACGGTTTTTGTGGTCGGAAGCCTCAATATCGACCAGAACATCCGCGTCCGTTCCCTGCCCCGGGCGGGCGAGACCGTCCGAGGCTCGGACGCAACGTTCAGCCCCGGCGGCAAGGGCGGCAACCAGGCCGTCGCCGCCGCGCGGGCCGGCGCCACGGTGAAATTCACCGGCGCCGTCGGCGACGACGCTCATGGCCGGCGGATTCTTGAGGTTCTGTCCGGAGCCGGCATCGACGCCGGCCACGTGCGGGTCAGCGTCACCGCCGCCACGGGAACGGCGCTCATCGCGGTCGATGAGCGGGGCGAAAACCAGATCATCGTCAGTCCGGGCGCAAACTCCGGAATTACCGCCGACGACGTCGAAGCGGGACTCGCCGCCGTCCAGGCCGGCGACGTCCTGGTCCTGCAGCTGGAGATCCCGACGGCGCTGGTCCGGCAGGCCGCGCGGACCGCGAAGAGCCGCGGGGCATTCGTCATCCTCAACGCCGCCCCCGCCCCCCGGCAGATCGGCGGCCTGCTCGACGACGTCGACCTCCTCGTGGTGAACGAACAGGAAATCCAGATCCTCGCGGAGCTTGCCGGAGTCCGCGGAAACCACCGGGACCTGGTCCAGACGCTCCCGCCCGCCCTGGGTCCGGCCATCGTCTGCACCGCTGGCGCGGACGGGTCCTTCACGGTCCTCGACGGCACCCTTGTGCACGTGCCGGCGACGAAAGTGGAGGCCAAAGACACCACAGGAGCCGGCGACACGTTCGTGGGCTACGTCGCCGCATCCCTGGCCGGCGGCCCGCGTGACCTGCCTGCCGCAATGATCCATGCCACCCGTGCTTCCGCCCTCGCAGTGACCCGCACCGGCGCTATGGAATCGATTCCATGGCGCAGTGAAGTATCGGCGTCCCCGCCGAACCCCGCCAATCCGAACCCAGCAACGCCCAGCCCCGTCGTTCCGAACTAAGGAGACCCATGAAAATCGCACTCGGCAATGATCACGCCGGCTTCCCCCTGAAATCGTTTGTCCAGTCAGTCCTGGAGGATCTCGGCCATGAGGTCATTGACTGCGGCGCGCCCAGTGAGGCCCCGGTCGATTTTCCGGACATCACCCGTGCCACCTGCGATCTGGTCCGCTCCGGCGAGGCCGAGCGCGCCGTACTGGTCTGCGGCACCGGGGTCGGCGCCGTGATGGCGGCCAACAAGATCCCGGGCATCCGCTGCGCCCTGGGGCACGACGTCTATTCCGCCCACCAGAGCGTAGAACACGACGACGCGAACGCAATCGCCATGGGTGCCTGGCTGATCGGCAGGGCCACCGCCAAGGAAGTCCTCCAGTCCTTCCTCGACGCGAAATTCGACAACGACGAGGACACCATCCGGCGGGTCCGGAAGCTTCGCGAAATGGAGCTCGAGGGCGCCAGGGAACTGGCGGGCGAAATCTGATCCGGCCGGCACTGCACGGCAAACGCTTACCTGGCCTTCGGCATACCGCCCAAGGCTGTCCAGCAATATCAAAGGAGATATAGAACATGACGGCAGCAATCACGGACCGGCCGCGCCAGGCCGCCCACGGTTCACCCGGAAAGATCAAGACCGCCATGGCTTCGGCCGCCGGCACGTGCGTGGAAAACTACGACTTCGTCGCCTACGGCACGGCCGCGGCCCTGTACTTCGGCAAAGTCTTCTTCCCCAACACGGACCCCGTGGTCGGAACGCTTCTGGCCTTCGCCACCCTGGCGGTGGGCTTCCTGATGCGCCCCATCGGCGGAGCCGTCGGCGGCTACCTCGGCGACAAGTACGGCCGCAAGCCCGTGCTCGTCGGCGCGCTGCTGACCATGGGCATCGCCACCGTCCTGATTGGCTGCCTCCCCACATACGGGCAGGTCGGCATCCTCGCACCCATCTTGCTGGTCATCATCCGGATGATCCAGGGCCTCGCCTTCGGTGCCGAATGGGGCGGCGCCGTCATGATGACGTTCGAGCACGCACCGTGGAAGAAGCGCGGCCGTTTCGCCGCCATTCCGCAGGCGGGCAACCCGCTGGGCATCACCCTCGCCAACGCCGCCTTCCTGCTCTCCGCCTCCCTGCAGACCGACTGGGCCTGGCGCCTGCCGTTCCTGGCTAGCTCCATCCTGATCGTCGTCGGCCTGGTTGTCCGGATGAAGCTTGAGGAATCCCCCGAATTCGAACACACCAAGGCCATGGGCGCGATCGTCAAGAACCCCCTGGCCACCGTGATCAAGAACGACTGGCGGAACATCCTGCGGGTGATCTCACTGCGCGTCGTGGAGAGCTGCGCGTACTACGTCACGGCCACCTACCTGCTTTCCTACATCACGAAGAACAACCCCGACGACCGGGCCGTCGGCCTTACCGGAATTGTGATCGCGAGCCTTCTTGCCATCCCGGTCACGCTGATCGCCGGCGCGCTCACCGACCGCATCGGCCGCCGCAAGCTCTACCTCGGCGGAACCATCGCCGTCATTGTCTTCGGCTTCCCGATGTTCCTGCTCAGCAACACCGGCAACCCGTTCCTGATCGTGCTGGCGTTCGTGATCGGCATTGGCATCATCCACGCGACGTTTACCGGCACGCAGGGCGCCTGGTTCGCGGAGCTGTTCCGGACCAACACCAGGACGTCCGGTGCCTCCATCGGTTACCAGGTTGCCGCCTCCATTTCCGGGTTCGCGCCCTTCCTGGCCGTGCTCCTGGCCTCCGTCTTCGGGTGGGCGGGCGGCGCCTCGCTGTACGTCCTGGTGGGTGTCATTGGCCTGATCGGCGTGCTGAACACTCGCGAAACCTGGGGCGCAAAGGAAAAAGCTGAAGTCGATGCCATCATCGCCGGCGAGCCGGCCGGCAGCGCGGACCAGCCGGCGCCGTCGGCTGCCCGGTAGCCGCACAGCGGGTACCCGCACAAAATAGGGCGCAGTAAACGAGCGACCGGGGTCGGCCTCTTGGAGGCCGACCCCGGTCGCAGCAGTCTGAGGTATCCCGCGCTACTTTCCGGCCGCTACCGGGACCGGACGCTCTGCCGCCGGCTTCCCGGCGTCGGCATCCGCCGCGGGCGGAGTTTTCAGCTTGAGGCGCTCGATGATCGAAATCCCACCGCCCTTGCCGCTGCGGTTCTTGTTGAAGATGTCGAAGCCGACGGCGAGGAGCAGGACCAGGCCCTTGATGAGCTGCTGGTAGTCCGTGCCGAGGCCCAGGATCGACATGCCGTTGTTGAGGACACCCATGATGAGACCGCCGATCATGGCCCCTGCCACGGTTCCGATGCCGCCTGTGACGGCGGCGCCGCCGATGAACGCCGCTGCGATGGCGTCCAGTTCGAAGCCCGTGCCGCCGGCCGGCTGGGCGGAGTTGAGCCGGGCCGTGAACACGAGGCCGGCCAGTGCGGCAAGGACACCCATGTTCACGAACAGCCGGAAGGTGACGGCCTTGGTTTTGATGCCGGACAGCTCGGCAGCGTGGAGATTGCCGCCGAGTGCGTAGGTGTGCCGGCCGAAGACGCTGTTGTTCATCAGGGCCGTGTAGACGATCACCAGGACCGCCAGCACGATCAGGACGATCGGGGTGCCCCGGTAGCTGGCGAGCAGGAAGGTGATGGTCAGCATGAGCAGGGCAATGAACGCGGTCTTGGTGATGAACCAGGTCAACGGCTCGTTCTCGAGGTCGAACTTCTGGCGGATCCGGCGTTCCTTGACCGCCTGGATCACCAGTGCCAAGGTGGCGCCGACGCCAAGGATGACCGTCAGCCACTCCAGCACCGACGTGCCGCCGGAAATGTCCGGCAGGAAGCCGCCGCCCAACGCCCGCAGTTCGCCCGGGAACGGCGTGATCTGCTGGTTCTTGAGAACGATCAGTGTCAGGCCGCGGAAAATCAGCATCCCGGCGAGGGTGACGATGAAGGCGGGGATGCCGACGTAAGCGATCCAGTAGCCCTGCCAGGCACCCACCAGCGCGCCGACCAGCAGGCAGGCCGGAATGGCAAGCCACCATTCCCAGCCCCAGTGCACAATCATGACCCCGGCACAGGCGCCGATGAAGCCGGCGACCGAACCGACGGACAGGTCGATGTGGCCGGCGATGATCACCATCACCATGCCGATCGCCAGGATCAGGATGTAGCTGTTCTGGACCACCAGGTTGGTGACGTTTTGCGGCTCCAGCAGGATCCCGTCCGTCAGGATCTGGAACAGCAGGACGATCAGGATCAGGGCGACAAAGATGCCAACCTGGCGGAGGCGGCTTGTCAGGAAACCCAGGGATTCTCGGAGGGCGGACATGTTCGCTATTCCTTCTCTTTGGTCATGTAGTGCATGAGGGTTTCCTGCGATGCTTCGGCGATCGGGACCTCGCCGGTGATGTGCCCGGCGGACAGGGTGTAGATCCTGTCGCAGATGCCCAGCAGCTCGGGCAGTTCGGAGGAGATCACAATGACCGCCTTTCCTTCCGCGGCCAGCTTCGCGATGATCGTATAGATCTCAAACTTCGCGCCGACGTCGATCCCCCGGGTGGGTTCGTCGAGGATCAGCACGTCCGGATCGGAGTACATCCACTTGCTCAACACGACTTTCTGCTGGTTGCCGCCGGACAACTTGCCCGTGATGGCGGCAACCGACGGAGCCTTGATATTCATGCTCTTCCGGTAGTCGTTGGCCACCACGGTTTCCTGGTTCTTGTCCACCCAGCCGCCCTTGACCAGCTTGCGCAGCGCCGCCATGGAAACGTTCCGCTTGATGTCCTCGATGAGGTTCAAACCGTAGAGCTTGCGGTCCTCGGTGGCGTAGGCGATGCCGTGCTTGATGGCGTCAGAGACGGTGGAAGTGTTGATTTCCGTGCCGTGTTTGAAAACCTTCCCCGAGGTTGCGGTGCCGTAGCTCCGCCCGAAGACGCTCATGGCCAGCTCCGTCCTGCCGGCACCCATCAGTCCGGCCAGCCCCACCACTTCCCCCTTGCGGACGTTGAGGCTGGCGTTGTTGACCACCACCCGGCTGTAGTCCTGCGGGTGCCGGACGGACCAGTCCTCGATCCGCAGGACTTCCTCGCCAATCCGTGGTTCCCGGTCCGGATACAGGCTTTCCAGGTCCCGGCCAACCATTCCGCGGATAATGCGTTCCTGGGTGATCTCGCCGTCGCCCAGGCGGAGGGTCTCGATCGTCTTGCCGTCGCGGATGATGGTGACGGCGTCCGCAACCTTGCGGATTTCGTTGAGCTTGTGGCTGATGATGATGCTGGTGACACCCTGGCCCTTCAGGTGCAGGATCAGGTCCAGCAGGTGGCTCGAGTCCTCGTCGTTGAGGGCGGCCGTCGGTTCGTCGAGGATAAGGAGCTTGACCTCCTTCGAGAGTGCCTTGGCGATTTCCACGAGCTGCTGCTTGCCCACGCTGATGTGCTGGACGGGGGTGACCGGGTTTTCGCTCAGGCCCACTCGGGCCAGGAGGTTCGCGGCCTCCAGGTTGGTCTTGCGCCAGTTCACCCAGCCGCGCTTGGCCTGTTCATTGCCGAGGTAGATGTTCTCGGCGATGGACAGGTAAGGGCTCAGTGCCAGCTCTTGGTGGATGATCACGATTCCGCGCTTCTCGCTGTCGCTGATGCTGGAGAAGTTGCAGGGTTCGTTTTCGAAGAGGATGTCGCCGTCGAAGGAGCTGTGCGGGTAGACGCCGGACAGCACCTTCATCAGGGTGGATTTCCCTGCGCCGTTTTCACCGCAGATGGCGTGGACTTCGCCGCGGTTCACCTGCAGGGTGACGTCCTGGAGGGCCTTCACGCCCGGGAAGGTCTTGGTGATTCCTCGCATTTGAAGAATGGGTGTGTTCATCGCCAATTCTCACTGACTGGTAGTACCTGAGACGTCCTGCGGCTGCAGGGGTCTACGGGAAGGGTGGCGGCCCGGACTCGACGGCGGGCCGCCACCCTTCGACGTGGCTACTTGACGTCGGCCGCCGTGTAGTAACCGGAGTCGATGAGTTCTTTCTTGTAGTTCTCATTCGTGATGATGACGGACTTGAGCAGGTACGCAGGGACTACCTTGACCTTGTTGTTGTAGGTCTTGGTGTCGTTGACCTCAGGTTCCTGGCCCTTCAGGAGGCCGTCGACCATCTTCACGGCCTGGGCTCCCAGCTGGCGCGTGTCCTTGAAGATCGTGGAGTACTGCTCGCCGGCGGTGATGGACTTCACCGAACCCTTTTCGGCGTCCTGGCCGGTGACGATCGGCAGGCTTCCCTTGGCGTAGCCGCCGGTGCTGGTCAGGGCTGAGATGATGCCGATGGAGAGGCCGTCATATGGGGAGAGGACGCCATTGAGCTTGGTGCCGGAACTGTAGGCGGCCGTGAGGATGTCCTCCATGCGCTTCTGGGCCACCGGGGCCTGCCAGCGCAGGATGGCAGCCTGCTCAAACTTGGTCTGGCCGCTGGGCACCTTCAGGGTTCCGGCGTCCAGGTAAGGCTTGAGGGTATCCATGGCGCCGGTCCAGAAGAAGTTGGCGTTGTTGTCATCCGGGCTGCCGGCGAAGAGCTCCACATTGAACGGGCCCTTGCCTTCGACCTTGTTGCCGCTGGCGTCAACAAGGCCCAAGCCGGTCAGCAGCGAAGTGGCCTGCTGCACGCCCACCGTGTAGTTGTCGAAGGTGGTGTAGAAGTCGACGTTCGGCGTGCCGTTGATGAGCCGGTCGTAGGCGATGACCTTGACGTTTTGTTCCTTCGCCTTGGCGAGGACGTCGGTCAGCGTGGTGCCGTCGATGGCCGCGACGATGAGGGCTTTGGCACCCTTGGTGAGCATGTTCTCGATCTGGGACACCTGGGTGGGGATGTCATCATTGGCGTACTGCAGGTCGGCTTTGTAACCGAGCTTCGTCAGGGATTCCGAGACGTTCTTGCCGTCGGCGATCCACCGTTCCGAAGTCTGCGTCGGCATCGAGATCCCGACGAGGGAACCGGCGGCATCGGAGCTGGCGGCCGGGGCGGCCGTGCCCGGCCGGCTGCCGCAGCCTGTGGCCCCTACGGTCACAGCGAGGACAACCGCGACGGCGCCCAGGAGTTTCCTGATCTTCACAATTTTCTCCTTCCGCGGACCATAGTCCGCGAAGTTGCTCCTGATCGCAGCCCTGCACGTCATCGTGCCCCTGCGGGGCGGTAACAGCGGGAGGATTGCGGAGGTCTGAATGGAACGGGGATTCAGCCAGCAAGGAAAATGCGGCTGATTGTTATCGCTAACAATATGGTCAAAGATAGCTTCTTGAAACATGTGAGTCAACGCACATACGGCGTTGGATCTGCTGGGGAGTAACAGCCGGCCCTCAGACGGCGAAGATACGCCAGGCCACGCGGTGTGAGGCTCCGGGCTCGAGCCGCACGAGGTCCGTGCCCGTGTTGAAGGCATCCGGCGGGCACGTCATGGGTTCCACGGCGAGCCCCAGCCGGTTGGGGAGCGGCGGTTCCGTGTCCCCGGTGTAGAGCTGCAGCCAGGCGCAGCTGCGGTCCCAGGCCATGCCGACGCCGGTGCCGCCCGGGTCCCGGAGCACGACGTGCGCCTGCCCTTCGCCGTCGAACACCATGTCGGTGAAGGCATGGTCGATCTCGGTAGAACCGATGACGCGGGCGGCGCGGAAGTCGTATCCGTGTCCTTCAACGGTCCGGGTGGCGATCGGCAGCAGCCGGTCGGGCGTGACCTCAAGGAACGTCCGCGCCGGCATCTCCAGGCTCCATTGATCCAGCGGCGCCGGCCCGGCCAGCAGGTACGGGTGCGGGCAGACCCCGTAGGGCGCGGACTGCTCCCCCGCATTGGCTGCGGTGACGGCAGTGTGCAGGCCATCGCCGTCCAGCCGGTAGCTGGCGGTGATCGACAGCGCGAAGGGGTAGCCCGGCGTCGGCCTGATGGCGCAGGAGAGCTCCACGGCGGATTCCGTTCGGGATTCCAGCCTCCACTCCAGCTCCGGGGTGAAGCCGTGCAGGGCGCACTGCCGGCCTGGTTCGTTGACCGGCACCTGGTAGTCCACGCCGCCAAAGGTGTACGTCCCGTCGGGAATCCAGCTTGGCCAGGGTGCGACGATGACGCCGCGGAAGTCCGGGTTGGGCCCGCCGGCCGGGAACGGGACGATCAGGTCCCGCCCCCGGAACTGCAGCGTCCGCACCGCCGCACCGCGGGCGGCGACGACGGCGGTGTACTCCCCGTGCCGGAGCCCGTATTCGTCCCCGGTCACAGACCGCCGGCCAGCTTGTAGTAGGCGGCATTCCAGGCGAGTTCCTTCTTGAAGCCCCTGATGGTGGTGCCGTCGTCAATGGTCAACAGCTCGGTTTCGGCGATCTCGGCGAAGTCCTCGAAGACGTCCATGCCGACGGCGGTGGACAGCACGGTGTGGTGGGCGGCTCCGGCGGTCAGCCAGGCGGCGGCTGAGGTGGCGAAGTCCGGTTTGGGCGACCAGAGGGCCCGGGCCACCGGCAGGTTGGGCAGCGGCTCCTCGAGGTCCACGACGTCGACGGCGTTGGCCACGAGGCGGAAGCGGTCGCGCATGTCGGACAGCGCCACCACGACGCCGGGGCCGGCGTCGGTGTCAAAGACCATGCGGACGGGATCTTCCTTGCCGCCGATGCCGAGCGGGTGGATTTCCACCCGGGGCTTGGCGGCAGTCAGGGACGGGCAGACCTCCAGCATGTGTGCGCCCAGGATCTTCTCCTGGCCCGGGACGAGGTGGTAGGTGTAGTCCTCCATGAGCGAGGCTCCGCCGGGGAGCCCGGCGCCCATGACTTTGGCTGCCCGGACCAGGATGGCGGTCTTCCAGTCGCCCTCGGCACCGAAGCCGTAGCCGTCGGCCATGAGCCGCTGCACGGCCATGCCGGGGAGCTGGCGCAGTGCGCCGAGGTCTTCGAAGGACGTGGTGAAGGCGGCCGAGCCGTTGGCCTCCAGGAAGCTGCGGAGCCCCAGTTCGATCCGGGCGCTGTACCGCAGCGACTCGTGGCGCGGACCGCCGGCGCGGAGCTCTGGGGCCACGGCGTAGAGCCGCTCGTATTCGGCGACGAGGGAGTCGACGTCGGACTCTGCCGCGCCGTGCACGGCGTCGGCGAGTTCGTTGACGGACCAGGTGTTGACCGAGACGCCGAAGCGCAACTCGGCCTCGGTCTTGTCCCCTTCGGTGACGGCGACATTGCGCATGTTGTCGCCGAAACGGGTCAGCTTGAGGGTCCGGACGGCAGCCCAGCCCGCGGAGGCGCGCTGCCAGGATCCGACCTGGCGGGACACCTCGGGGTTGGACACGTGGCCGACGACGGTTTTGCGGGGGATGCCGAGGCGGGACTGGATGTAGCCGAACTCGCGGTCGCCGTGCGCGGCCTGGTTCAGGTTCATGAAGTCGAAGTCGATGTCCGCCCACGGCAGTTCGACGTTGGCCTGGGTGTGCAGGTGCAGGAGCGGCTTCCGGAGCAGGTCCAGGCCCTGGATCCACATCTTGGCCGGTGAGAACGTGTGCATCCAGGCGGTCACGCCGATCACGGCGTCATCCGAGTTGGCCTCCAGGGCGGTGCGGCGGATCGCGTCCGAGTCCGTGAGCACGGGCTTCCAGACGATTTTCACCGGGACGTCTGCGGAGGCGTTCAGCGCGTCGGCGATCTCCTGGGACTGGGCGGCGACCTGCTTGAGGACGTCCTCGCCGTAGAGGTGCTGGCTGCCGGTGAGGAACCAGACCTCGTACTGTTCAAGGGACGTGTTGTTGGCGTTGGACATGTTTTCTCCTGCGGAGGGTGGGGGGCGACGGCGGTATCGCGGCCTAGCGGCCTGGTTTTTGGGCCTGGCGGCCCGGGATTTTGGGCCTAGCGGCCTGGTTTTTTTGCGCCTAGCGGCCGTAGACGTTCTGGTAGCGGGCGTAGAGCGAGCCGATCTGGGCCGGGTCGATCGGCAGGGGCTCGCCGAGCTGCCGGGAAATATGGACGGTCCGTGCCACTTCCTCGCACATGACGGCGGCTTTGACCGCCGAGCGGGCGTCCTTGCCCACCGCGAAGGGCCCGTGGTTCTGCATCAGCACGGCCGGCGAGGTGGACTGGGCCAGGGTGTCCACGATGCCGCGGCCGATCGAGTCGTCGCCGATCAGCGCGAACGGGCCCACCGGGATCGTCCCGCCGAACTCGTCCCCCATCATGGTCAGCACGCAGGGGATCTCCTCTCCCCGCGCAGCCCAGGCCGTGGCGTAGGTCGAATGGGTGTGCACCACGCCTCCGACCTCAGGCATGTGCCGGTAAACATAGGCGTGCGCCGCGGTGTCCGAGGACGGTGACAGGGCGGGGTTGCTCCATTCGACCGTCTCGCCGCCGGCGCCCGCGGCGTCCGCGCTGGTCGATGCGCGGCTCACCGGCGTGCCGTACAGGTCCGTGACCACCATGAGTTCGGGGGTGAGTTCGTCGTAGGAGACGCCCGAAGGCTTGATGACCATGAGGTCATAACCGGGGACGCGGGCGGAGACGTTCCCGGCCGTCCACACCACCAACCCGTAGCGGGTCAGCTCAGAGTGCAGTCCGCAGACTTCCCTGCGAACCCGGGCGATGGACTCCAGCAGCGCGCTCATGCCGGCACTCCTGAGGTGAGGAGGGTCTTGGCGACGAGGGGCCTGACGGCATTGCGCTGGATCACCTTGAGCCGGTGCATGACCTCGTTCGCTCCCCTGCCGAAGTAGTCGTGCAGGGTCCGGTATTCCCGGAAGAGTTCCTCGTAGGCAGCGACGTTCTCCGGGATCGGGGTGTAGACGGCGCCCGGCGCCGAGCCCATGGCGGCCGCGGCCACCCTGATGTCCGGGTACTTCCCGGCCGCGACGGCGGCGTGGATGGCAGATCCCAGGGCGGGCCCCTGCGCCGATCCAATGGTGGAGAGCTGCAGGCCTGTGACATCGGCATAGATCTGCATCAGGAGCTCGTTCTTCAGCAGCCCGCCGGCGACGATGAACTCCCTCACCGGCACCCCGGAGTCGCGGAAGGCGTCCACGATGGTTCGGGTGCCGAAAGCCGTGGCCTCCAGAAGCGCCCGGTAGACGTCCTCCGGGCGGGTGGCCAGCGTCTGGCCGACAACCAGGCCCGAGAGTTCGTGGTCCACCAGCACGGAGCGGTTTCCCGAGTGCCAGTCCAGCGCGATCAGGCCGTGCTGCCCGATTGCCTGGCCGCCGGCCATTTCGGTGAGGTACTGGTGGATGTCCAGGCCCCGGGCGGCGGCGGCCTGGTGGTATTCCGGCGGGACCCCGTACTTGGTGAACCAGCCGAAGATGTCCCCTACCCCGCTCTGCCCGGCCTCATAGCCCCACAGCCCGTCCACGATCCCGCCGTCCACGGCACCGCACATGCCGGGCACTTCCCGCAGTTCGTCGCCGTTCATGACATGGCAGGTGGAGGTGCCCATGATGGCCACGAGCTGGCCCGGTTCCACCGCTTTGGCGGCCGGGGCGGTGACGTGCGCGTCCACGTTGCCGACCGCGACGGCGATCCCCTCGGGCAGTCCGGTCCAGGCGGCGGCCTCGGCGGTGAGGCGGCCTGCGGCGTCGCCGAGCCGGCCGATGGTGTGCTCGAGCTTGGTGGATACGAAGTCCTTGAACTGCGGATTCAGGGCGGCCAGGAAGTCTTCGGACGGGTAGCGGCCGTCCTGGTAGATCCCCTTGTAGCCGGCGGTGCAGGCGTTACGGACGTAGTTGCCGCAGAGCTGCCAGACGATCCAGTCGGCGGCTTCCACCCAGCGGTCCATCGCGGCGTAGCATTCCGGGTCTTCCTCGAGCAGCTGCAGTCCCTTGGCGAATTCCCATTCGGAGGAGATCAGTCCGCCGTAGCGCGGGAGCCAGATTTCGCCCCGTTCGGCGGCAAGCGCGTTGATCCGGTCCGCCTGCGGCTGCGCGGCGTGGTGGCGCCAGAGCTTCACATAGGAGTGCGGCCTGTCCGCAAAGTCCGGCAGCTCGCTGAGCGGGATGCCGTCGGCCTTGACCGGAACCATGGTGCAGGCCGTGAAGTCCGTGGCGATCCCCACGACGGCGGCCGGATCGATTCCGGCGTCGGCGATCGCCGCGGGCACGGCGTGCTGCAGGACCTGCCGGTAGTCGTCAGGCACCTGGAGTGCCCATTCACCCGGAAGCCGTATGCCGGCGACGCCAGCCGTATCCTGAGGAAGCTCGCCGGTGACCACGGCATGCGGGTAGTCGAAGACCCCACTGCCCAGTTCCTTACCGTCCCGGACCCGGACGACGACGGCCCGCCCGGAAAGCGTGCCGTAGTCCACGCCTATGACAAAGTTTTCGGTTCCGTCCACTGAGAAGTCCATCAAATCCTCCAATAGGTTCCGCAACATTGCGAACCCCCTTATTGTTAGCGCTAACAAACAGGCTGTCAAGAGGGCTGGTCACGCATGGCCGGAAACGGAGGGCTTCGGCCCTTAGGAGAGCCGGGGACGGGGTGCGGTGCTGGCGCGCACCACGAGCTCAGGTTTGACCACCAGGGCGCCGCTGGCGGCATCGTCCTCGACCTGGGCGCGTATCAGGTCCATGCAGCGCTTTCCGAGTTCCTCGAAGTCCTGTCGCACGGTGGTCAGCGGCGGCATGAAGTAGGCGGATTCGGGCTGGTCGTCAAAGCCGACCACGGAGACGTCTTCCGGCACGCGGATGCCCTTCTCGCCGAACGCCCGCAGCAGTCCGAGCGCCATCTGGTCGTTGCTGACGAACAACGCGGTGGCGCTGCGCTGTTCTGCCAGCTGCTGCCCGATCCGGTACCCGCTGTCCGCACTCCAGTCCCCCTCGACCAGAAGTTCGTCGGAGAGGCCGGCTTCCGCCAACTCCTCGCGCCACCCGTCAACCCGGGCTTTGCCGTCCACCCAGTCGAGCGGTCCGGAGACATGGCCGATCCGCTCGTGGCCAAGGCTGATCAGATGGGCGACGGCCAGCCGCGCCCCGAGCTTCTGATCGACCATCGCGCCGCTCAACCGCCCTTCTCCGGTTCCGCCGACGACGATCACCGGGAGATCCAGGTTCAGGTCCTCGAGCACCTGAAGTGTCCCGTCGTGCGGCACGATCACAATCATTCCGTCCGCGCCCTGGTCCGTCAGGTGGCGCACCGCATCGCAAATGGCCTTCGCCGCGGCCCCCTTGATCGCGGCAATGCTCACGAAATACCCTGCTTCCCGGGCGGCTTGCTGGACCCCCAGCAGGGTATTCGCCGGGCCGTATTGCCCGAGCTCGGAGGCGAGGACGCCGATGGTCTGGGTGCGCCGGGTCACCAGGCTCCGGGCGGCCGTGTTGCGCCGGTAGCCGAGTTCGGCAATCGCCGCCTCGACCCGCGACCTTGTTGCCGTGCTGACATTCGGGTGGTTGTTGATCACCCGCGACACGGTCTGGTGGGAAACCTTGGCCAGCGCTGCGACGTCTTCGAGCCGCGGCTGCCGCCGGTCATTGTTGTTCCCCATGCGAGGCCCCTTTCGCTCCGATGCAGTCCACCGGCTTGAATCAAACTGTGAAATCAAACGATAAGAGGGCACGGGGCGTCCGTTGGTCGCCCGCCCCCGGCTCCTGTTAGCGCTAACGATAGTCCATTTGGCCCTGGTGTGATGCCCGCAGGGATCGGCGCCGGGAACCGGGAACGACGTGCCGGCCGGGGACCTTACCGGGCCGGGACGGCGGGCGCAGCGGGCACGGGCACGCAGCCGCAGGACGCCCGGAGGACCAGGTCCACGGGGAAGATCCGGTTCCGGGTGGGTGAGCCGCTGTCGGACTCGATGAGCGCCTCGACGGCGGCCTCGGCCATGGCCTGCACGGGCTGCGCGACCGTGCTCAGCGGCGGCCAGCTGTACTCCGCCTCGGCCGAGCCGTCGAAGGAGAAGACTGCCAGGTCCTCGGGGACCCGCAGGCCTGCCTCATATACGGCGCGCAGCAGGCCGACGGCCTGCAGGTCGGAACTGACAAACACGGCGGTGGGCCGGTCCGCGGCAGCGAGCAGCCGCTGCCCGGCCCGGTAGCCGCCCTGGCGGTCGAAGTCGCAGCGCACAATGGGCCCTTCCGGGAGCCCGGCCTCCGCCAGCCCCTGCTGCCACCCGATCTCGCGCCCGTCCAGGTCATTGCCAGCGTTCATGCCCATGACCAGCGCGATATTGCGGTGGCCGTGGCCCACCAGGTGCTCAACGGCACGCCGGGAGCCTTCCTGCAGCTCCACGCCGACTGAATTGAAGCCCGGAACCTCGCTGCTGTGGTTGAGCAGCACGGCGGGGATCTCCGAGTGCTCCAGCTCGGTCAGGTCGGGTTCGAACAGCACGCTGGAGAGGAAGACCCCGTCCACGCGGCGGCTCGCGAGGTTCCTTACCTGGCGGCGTTCGCTGGCCGCCGATCCGCCCGAGTTGGCCAGCAGGAGCGCATAGCCGCGCGCCGCTGCGGCCTCCTCCACGGCGCGGGCCAGGGTGGCGAAGAAGGGGTTGGTGGTATCCGGGACCACCATGCCGAGCATCTCACTGGAGCCCAGCTTCAGCGCCCTCGCCGCGGCGTTCGGCCGGTACCCCAGGGCGCTGATGGCCTCGCGCACTTTCGCGGCCGTCACCGGCGAGACCCGCTTGGGCCCGCCGTTCACCACATAGCTGACGACGGCGGTGCTGACACCAGCCAGCCGGGCCACGTCTTTGCGGGTGATCGTGGGCCTGGCGGGGGCTGGCGAATGTGGCACAGTGACCATGCTACCGCCGGAGTTCCCCGGCAAAGCCTTCCTCATTAGTGGCTTGCGCGGGCAGCCGGACGGGGGCGTCGCCGTGGTCCGGCACGGGCAACCGCTCCCCGCCGCGGAGGGCGGACTCGTGCGCCAGAATACCCGGGAGGGTGTAGCGGGCGGCTTCCCAGGCGTTGACGGGCGGGAGCGTTCCGGTGGCGACGGCGGTGGCGAAGTCGTCCACCAGGAAGTGGTGGCTGCCCTCGTGCCCGTTGTGAAGTCCGCGGAACTCGGCGGGGAGCCGGCCGGCGTCGTGCACGGCGGCCAGACCGGAGCTAAAAGCGTCCCGCAGGGCCGGTGCGACGTCGGCCAGCGCCGGATCGTCGGCAGCGAGCGTGGACCCGGTGGCCAGTTCGGCACTGACATCGGTCACGGACTCTTTGTCCTGCCAAACACTGACCGTGGCCAACTGCTCGAAGCTGGCTTCGGTGCCGAAGTACCGGAAGCGGCTTTCGCGCAGGTGGGAGGGGTAGCCGACGCGGCGCATCTCGTTGATGCGCATGGACCCGCCGGTGGAGAGTTCGAACAGCGCGGTGGCATTGGAGAAGTCGTTGCCGAACATGCTGACGTCCTTGTCGAAGACGCCGTCGCCGCGCTCGTCGGGGACGCCGAGGCAGCTGACGCTGACGGCATGGCCGCCGATCGCGCCCAGCACCCCGCCGGTGGAGTGGGTCGGATACAGCATGGGCGGGTAGCTGGCGGTGCGCTTCCAGTCCTCCCCGCCGCTGTACTGGTAGGCCTCGTAGAAGCCAAGGTCCATGTCGTGCACATAGTCGCCCTCGGCATAGAAAACGCGGCCGAAGGCGCCCTCGGCCTGGCGCTTGCGGGCATACACGGTGGCGGGGTTGTAGTAGCTGGTCTCGCCCATCATGTAGGTCAGGCCCGTCTCGCGGACGGCGTCGATGATCCGGGCGATCTCGTCCTGACTGATGGCCATCGGCACTGCCGAGTAGACGTGCTTGCCCGCACGGAGCGCCTGCAGCACCAGGGGCCCGTGGGTCCAGCGCTGGGTGAAGATCGCCACGGCGTCCACGCCGCCGTCGAGCATGGCCTCGAAGCTGGGGTAGGTCCCGGCCAGCCCGAGCCGCTCCCGGAGGGCCTCGGCCCGTTCCGGCAAAACGTCGGTGACATGGACTTCTGAAATGGCGGGGTGGGCGTCGAAGAGTTTGGCGAAGGCGCCTGCGAATTGGCCGGCGCCAACGATACCTAGTGAGAACGTCATGCAGGCAAGTGTCACACCAGTTTCTACTCGAGTCAATAGCTGGTGATGAGTGGAAGTTTTCAGCCCGGAAACATCAACGAAACGGTTGCGCATTGGAAAGTTACTCGTGTAGATTCAGCTCCAGTTGTAATCCACGTCACAGCATTCATGTAACAGCGGAGGAACCACCAATGACCACCACAACTGCCCGCGGAGCCGCCCCGGCCCGCAAGGCGACCGGCACGGGAACGGGCAATGCTGCCCCCCGCCGCCGGCGCCGACCCCGGAGCGACCTGAAGGTCGCCCTCTTCTTCATCGCCCCGGCCCTGCTCGGCTTCGTTGCCTTCTACCTCGTGCCGAGCATCCGCGGCGTCTACCTCAGCTTCACCGAGTACAGCGTCCTGGGAGATCCCACCTGGATCGGCACTAAGAACTACACCGCGATCTTCGCGGACGATCTGTTCTGGAACGCCATGGCCGTGACGGTCCAGTACGTGGCACTGAACATCGGCTTCCAGACCGCCATCGCTCTCGGCCTGGCGCTGCTGATGCACAACGTCGCCAAGTCCACGCTTATCCGCGGCGCCCTGCTGCTGCCCTTCCTCGTGGCCAACGTCATCGTCGCGCTGCTCTGGTTCTGGATGCTCGACTACCAGCTCGGCATCGTCAACGAAATCATCAACTGGATGGGTCTGCCGCGCATCGCCTTCTTCGGCAGCGAGCAATGGGCCATCCCCACCATCGCCGGCGTCAACGTCTGGCGCCACATGGGCTACACCGCCCTGCTGATCTTCGCCGGCCTGCAGTCCATTCCCAACCACGTGTACGAGGTCGCCTCGCTCGACGGCGCCTCCCCGACCCGGACCTTCTGGAGCATCACGATGCCGCTCCTGCGCCCCGTGCTGGTGCTGGTCCTGGTGGTCACCGTAATCGGCTCCTTCCAGGTCTTCGACACAGTGGCAGTGACCACGGGTGGCGGCCCGATCAATGCCTCCCGCGTCATCCAGATGTACATCTACCAGAAGGCCTTCGGTGAATCCGACTTCGGCTACGCCTCGGCCCTGTCCGTCATTCTCTTCGTCATTCTCGCTCTTGTTGCCTTCGTCCAGATGAAGTTCCTCAAGGGCAACGAATCGGATCTGGACTAAGGAACCCCAACCATGACTACCTCCGCCCCCTCCCGCAAGAAGCCCGCCACCACCGCTCCCGCTCCCCGGAAGCCGGTCAACTGGCGCCGCGTCGGCGCCTGGACCCTCGTCGCCATCGCCGTCGTCGTGACGATCGCGCCGTTCCTCTGGATGCTCCGCACCGCACTGTCCAGCAACGCCTCCCTGGCCTCGAACGCCAGCAACCTGCTGCCGGCCGACTTCAGCCTCGGCGCCTTCAAACGGGTCCTGGGGCTGCAGAGCCCCGAGGAAGCCATCGCCGAGGGCGGCTCCGGCGCCGCCATCAACTTCTGGCTGTACCTGCGGAACTCCGTCATCTTCGCCACCGTCACCACCGCCGGGCAGGTCTTCTTCAGCGCGATGGCCGCCTACGCCTTCTCCCGGCTCCGCTGGCCAGGCCGGAACGTGGTGTTCGGCCTGTTCCTGGCCACCATGATGGTCCCACCGATCTTCACAGCCCTGCCCAACTTTCTGATGATCAAGAACCTCGGCCTGCTCAACACCTTCGCCGGTCTGGCCCTGCCGTTCCTGTTCATGACCCCCTTCGCCATCTTCTTCCTGCGCCAGTTCTTCCTCTCCATGTCCCGCGAGGTGGAAGAGGCCGCCATGCTCGACGGCGCCAAGCACGTGCGGATCTTCTTCCAGATCGTGCTCCCGAACGCCGCGGCCCCGCTGGCTACCCTGGCGCTGCTGACCTTCATCGGCCAGTGGAACGAGTACTTCTGGCCGCTGCTGGTGGGCCAGGACGAAAGCGTCCGCGTCCTCACCGTGGGCCTGGGCGTCTTCAAGTCCCAGTCCCCGCAGGGCGCCCCCGACTGGTCCGGCCTGATGGCCGCAACACTGATCGCGGCCCTGCCCGTCCTCCTGCTCTTCATCGCCTTCGGCAAGCGGGTGGTCAACTCCATCGGCTTCTCCGGCATCAAGTAACCCCGACCCAACACGCACTGCCCCCTCAACAAGCGTTCCCCTCAAAGAAGCACTTCCACGAAAGGTCCACCATGAAGAAGACCCTCGGCGCCGTCGCTGCCGCCGCAGCCATCGCCATCTCCCTCTCCGCCTGCGGCGGGTCCGCCCCAGTCTCCACCGAGGCCAAGGGCGAAATCAACTACTGGCTCTGGGACGCCAACCAGCTCCCGGCCTACCAGCAGTGCGCGAACGATTTCACCAAGGCCAACCCGGACATCAAGGTCAAGATCACCCAGCGCGGCTGGGACGACTACTGGACCACGTTGACCAACGGCTTTGTCGCCGGCACTGCCCCCGACGTCTTCACCAACCACCTCTCGAAGTACCCCGAGTACGCCGCGAAGAAGCAGCTGCTCCCCCTCGACGAGGCAGTGGCCAAGGACGGCATCAAGCTGGAGAGCTACACCAAGGGACTCCCCGAGCTCTGGGTGGGCCAGGACGGCAAGCGCTACGGACTGCCCAAGGACTGGGACACCGTGGGCCTCTTCTACAACAAGGCCATGACGGACTCCGCGGGCCTGACCGCCGAGCAGATGGCCAACCTGGACTGGAACCCGCAGGACGGCGGCAGCTACGAGAAGGCAATCGCGCACCTGACCGTGGACAAGAACGGCGTGCGCGGCGACGCGGCAGGTTTCGACAAGAACAACGTGGCCGTCTACGGCCTCGGCCTCGCCGGCAGCGGCTCCGGGCAGGGCCAGACCGAGTGGAGCTTCCTCAGCGCCACCACCGGCTGGAGCGCCACGGACAAGAACCCCTGGGGCACCAAGTTCAACTACGACGACCCCAAGTTCCAGGAAACCATCGCCTGGTGGGCCGGACTCGTAGAAAAGGGCTACATGCCCAAGCTCGAAACCACCGTCGGCGCCAGCTTGGCGGACAACTTCGGCGCCGGCAAGGCTGCCATCAACACCACCGGTGACTGGCTGATCGGCCAGTACCAGAGCTACAAGGGCGTGAAGACCGCGTTCGCCCCCACCCCGAAGGGCCCCGAGGGCAAGCGCTCCAGCATGTTCAACGGCCTGGCCGACTCCGTCTGGGCCGGCAGCAAGAACCCGGCCGCCTCAGTCAAGTGGGTCGAATACCTCGCCTCCACCGCCTGCCAGGACGTCGTAGCCTCCAAGGCCGTCGTGTTCCCGGCTCTCACCAGCTCCTCCGAGAAGGCAGCCGAAGCATTCAAGGCCAAGGGCACCGACGTCTCCGCCTTCACCACCCACGTCAAGGAAGGAACCACGTTCCTGTTCCCGATCGCGGACAAGGCAGCCAAGGTGGACGGCATCATGAAGCCCGCCATGGACGCCGTCCTCTCCGGCAAGAAGCCTGCCAGCTCCCTCACCGAGGCCAACAACCAGGTCAACGCCCTCTTCAAGTAGGCCTCTGAAGCCATAGCCGCCAGCAACGGCGGCGCCCCGTGCGCGGGATCCCCAGCCGGGATCCCGCGCACCAGCACCTGACTTCCGCACAACTGAAAGCGAATCCCATGCACCCCGTGCACCTGCGTTCTGCCGGCACCAGCCTCCTGCTGGCCTTCGACTCCGGCGAGGCCGAGATCGTCCACTGGGGCGCCGACCTCGGCGAACACCTCCCCGACCTGGCGATCCTCCGCGGGCCCGTTCCCCACTCCGCCCTCGACATGCCCGTCACCGGCGGGCTGCTCCCGCAGGCCTCCTCCGGCTGGGCCGGACGGCCGGGCCTGCGCGGGCACCGGAACGCCGACGGCGGCCCCGGCCAGGACTTCTCGCCGGCCCTGCGGGTGGTTTCCGCCCAGGTGCAGGAGGGCGGCCGCGGGGTGCTGATCATCCACCGGGATACCGAGGCCGGACTGGAGATCAGTTCAGAGCTCACCCTGCACCCCGGCGGCCTCCTGGAGCTGGCGCACACGCTGACCAACGGCGGCACGGCCGAGTACCAGCTCGAGGAACTGGCCGCGGTGCTGCCGGTGCCGCGGGACGCCACGGAACTGCTCGACCTCACCGGACGCTGGTGCCGCGAAAACCACCCGCAGCGGCACACCGTCCAGCAGGGCACCTGGGTCCGCACCGGCCGGCACGGCCGGACCGGCCACGATTCCTCGCTGCTGGTGGCAGCCGGGACCGCCGGCTTCTCCAACCGCCGGGGCCAGGTATGGGCCACGCACTTCGGCTGGAGCGGCAACCACGAGCAGTACCTCGACAGCCTCACCGACGGCCGGCGCATGCTCGGCGCCGCGGAACTGCTCGGCTCCGGCGAAGTGGTGCTGCACCCCGGCGGCACCTACCGGACGCCGTCGCTCTTTGCCGCCTACTCCGGCCATGGCCTGGACGGCATCACCGAGGCCTTCTACGACTGGTTCCGGGCCCGGCCGCAGCACGTGGACACCACTTCCGGGCGGGTCCGCCCGGTGGTGCTCAACACCTGGGAGGCGGTCTACTTTGACCACCGCCTCGAACCCCTGCTTGAACTCGCCGATTCGGCCGCCGGGCTCGGCGTGGAACGCTTCGTCCTCGACGACGGCTGGTTCCGCGGCCGCCGCGACGATCACGCGGGCCTGGGCGACTGGTATGTCGACGAGGGTCTGTGGCCCGAGGGCCTCACGCCGCTGATCGACGCTGTCACCGGCCACGGCATGGAGTTTGGCCTGTGGGTGGAGCCGGAGATGGTCAACCTGGACTCCGACGTCGCCCGTGAGCACCCGGACTGGATCGTGGGCCCGTCGGCGCTTTCCCACAAGGACGGCGGCAGGCTCGCGCACCCCTGGCGCCACCAGCACGTCCTGGACCTCGCCAATCCGGAGGCCTGGCAGTACATCTACGGCCGCCTCGACGCCCTGCTGCGCGAGAACAACATCGCCTACCTTAAATGGGACCAGAACCGGGACCTCACCGAGCATGGCCGCGCCGGCCGCCCGTCCGTGCACGAGCAGACGCTCGCGGCCTACCGTCTCTTCGACGCGCTCAAGGCGGCCCACCCGGACGTGGAGATCGAAAGCTGCTCTTCGGGCGGGGCCCGCGTGGACCTCGGCATCCTGCAGCGCACCGACCGTGTGTGGGCCTCGGACTGCAACGATGCCCTGGAACGCCAGACCATCCAGCGCTGGACCCAGGCCATCCTGCCGCCGGAACTCGTCGGAGCGCATATCGGACCGACCACCTCACACACCACGGCACGCACCCACGACATCTCCTTCCGCGCCATCACCGCGCTCTTTGGCCACTTCGGCATGGAGTGGGACATCCGCGCGGCCACGGCCGAGGAGCGGGCCACGCTGCGCCGGGTGATTGCGCTGTACAAGCGCCACCGCGCACTGATCCACTCCGGCAAGCGCGTCAACGCGGACACCGCCGAACCCACCTTGAGCGTTCACGGTGTGGTTGCGCACGACGCCGGTGAGGCCCTGTTCGCTGCCGTGTCCCTGGGGTCTGCCCCGGCTGAGGTCCCCGGACTGGCCTCGCTGCCGGGCCTTGACCCGAAGCGGAGCTACCGCGTCCGGGCCGAACTGCCCACGCCCCTCGACGGCGACTATGCACACGCCTTCACCCAGATCCAGCCGCCCGCCTGGCTGGAAGACGGGGCCGTGGCCTCCGGCGCCTTCCTCCAGCACGTCGGTCTGCCTCTGCCGGTCCTGAACCCGGAGCACGCCCTGCTCCTGCACGTCCAGGCCCTGTGATCAGCCCGGCGGCTGGATGGTCAACGTCCGTAGCCGGCGCGTGATGATGTCCGCCCGTGCAGCGAGGCCGCGGCCCAGGCGGACATCAGCAGTGCCAGCAGCAACAGTCCGGCGTCGCCCAGGTCCACAGACCCGAGCCAGCTGGTCAGCGGATCCCCAAGCCCAAACACCTCGTGAACGGCCCCGCTCAGGGTGATGACCGCAATGACGAGGGCGGACACCGCAGAAATGCCCGTAATAACGGCATTGAAGCCGAGTTTGCGCCGCGGATCCGTCAGGGCCGAGCGGTACATCCGCATCATGGCCACGCCGTTGATGGTGTCGCACAGCGTCATGGCCGCCGCAAAGGCCAGCGGAAGCGCCAGCAGCGCGAGCGGGGAAACGCCGGCCAGCGAGGCCCCCGTCGCCATGACCAGCAGCCCGATCGTGGTGGCGGTATCGAAACCCAGCCCGAAGAGGAGTCCGATCACGTAAATGTTTCGGGGATGTTGGACCCGGGCCAGCGGACGCGCGAGCAGCCGGGCCACGAATCCCCTCGCGGCAAGGTCCCCGTGGGAGATCGCGGCACCATTGCGCGCACGCCGGTAAACCTTAAGTGTCTGGAGGAAGGCCGAGCCGTTGAAGGCGCCCATGGCCAGCAGGAACAGCCCCGATACCCCGCTGCCGATCAACCCCAGCAGCAGGTTCCCGGGGGTCCCCTCCGCCATGAAGTTCCCCACCAGCGAGGCCCCGGCCACGACGAGCACCCCGGCCAAGACCACCACGGAGCTGTGGCCCAGGCTGAACGCGAAGCCCACGCTGACCGGATCGCGGTGCTCGGCCGCGAACTTCCGGGTGGAGTTATCGATCGCCGCGAGGTGGTCCCAGTCGTAGCTGTGCTTCACCCCAGCCAGGTATGCCGTCAGCACCAGCCCGATCCCCAGCGGCTGTCCGCCCCCGGACGCACCGGAGAACAGGAGAACGACGGCGGCAGCGTGCAATGCGGCCACCGCACCGAAGGTCACCAGCAGCCGAGTCCTCAGCGGCAGGTGCGCCCGCTGGCGGTAGAGCCGATGCAGCGCTGTCATCTGCTCGATGGTGGCCATCAGTACTTCCTCAAATCGAGGGGGTCCTGGCCGTACCAGCGTTTCCGCAGCAGGGCGGTGGCGGCTCCCAGAACACGCCTCAGTTCTTCCGTGCTGTTGGCGAGCGATCTCAGCACCAGCCCGGCCGTTCCCAGCACAGCGGCGGTGAGCGAAATGCCGGTATGGGCGCCGTAACCGGCGGTGATTTCGTGGAGTTCGTCGGCCAGGACTTGGTCCATCCGCGGGTCCACCACGATCAGCGACCCCAGGTGGCTGTAGCCCTCCATAAACGCCATGCCGGTTACGTCGCCCAGGGCCGGGCGGATGAGCAGGTTGTCCAGGGCCAGCAGTCCGGCCGCTTCCCCGCTCTCGACCCGAATCTCGGTCCGCAGCCGCAGCTCCTCGTACCGGAACGAGGCTCCGTCCGGCGACCACCCCGGCGTGATGATTTCGGCCATGATGAGGCTCGACGACGGCCTCACCGTAACGTGGGTATTCTGCCGGTAGCTGGCCTCCCGGTAGGCGATCACCTGGTCCGGGGCGAACTCCAACCGCGCCCCTTCCCCCAGCCGCAGCCTCATCCGCTGCTCGGCAAAGGACCCCGGAGTCCGGTAGATCTTGGTGGCCGACTGCGTCGCGAGCAGCAACTTCGCCCCGTCCGTCACCTCCACATCAGTCACATAAAGGTCGGCCCCCAGATAGGCCCCGCCCGGATTCACGACCACATAACAGACCTGCCCGGAGTCATCCAAGTAGTGCGGCCGCAAAACCCGCAAGGCCCCGCGATGGTACTGATGCGTGGCGACGGAACGTCCTGCACGCTCGGCGACCACGAGTTCGAGCTCCCCCATCGGTTTCCGGGCGCTCTGGCTGGGTCCGGCGGCTTCACCGGATTTGGGGCCGTGCCCGTCCCCAGCCGCTCCCAACTCTCGCAAGCTCGAGTCGGGGCCCTCGCGGCGGTGGGCCCCCCGCGGTGCCCGCCACGCCGCGGCCCCAAAATCCGGCCTCGCCGCCTCAGCGATAAGGTCACCAGGACTGACCCCGAGAGCGCTCATGGCGCCAGGTCGAGCATCAGGACGTCACGCCGCACCCAGTCGATGACGCGCTCCAGGCCCTCGTCGGTCTTGAGGTTCGTGAAACAGAACGGTTTCTCGCCCCTGAACTCCTTGGAGTCCCGTTCCATGACGGAGAGGTCCGCGCCGACGTGCGGGGCGAGGTCGGTTTTGTTGATGATGAAGAGGTCGGCCTTGATCATGCCCTGCCCGGCCTTGCGCGGGATTTTCTCGCCCTGGGCCACGTCGATGATGTAGATGGAGAAGTCCACGAGCTCAGGGCTGAACGTGGCGGAGAGATTGTCGCCGCCGGACTCCACAAAGATCACCTGCAGATCCGGGTGCCGCTTCTTCAGCTCCTCGATGGCCGCCGTGTTCATGGAGGTGTCCTCGCGGATGGCGGTGTGTGGGCAGCCGCCGGTTTCGACGCCGATGATCCGGTCCAGCGGGAGGATCCCGTTGGCGGCGAGGATCTTGGCGTCCTCGATCGTGTAGATGTCGTTGGTGATGGCCGCCATGGAGATGTCCCGGCTCATGTGGCGGGTGAGGCGCTCCACGAGCTGGGTCTTGCCGGCACCTACCGGGCCGCCGATGCCGATCTTGATGGGCTCAGACATATTCTTCTCCAGACATATTTCTCGTACAACATTTTTCGTGCAGATCAGCTAGCTCATGAACATGCGGGCGCGCTGGCGTTCGTGCCGCATCTGCGAAATTTCGAGACCGGGGCTGACGGCCCCAAAGTCGTCAGGCGTGAGGTGGCCGGCCCGCTCGGCCGCGGCAGCGACGTCGTCGGCCGCCTTCCGCAGGATCCGCTGACCGGCGTTCTGCCCCAGGGGGATCGCCCGGACCGCGTTTTGCGTCAACGACGTGACCGAGGCGAACAAGTAGGCCGCCAAGGCCTCGCCCAGCGGGACAGCCAGGGAACGGGCGATCACTGCGAACGCCAGCGGCTGGTGCCCAGCGGCACGGCCGGAAGTCACCAGCTCCCGGTACTCCACCTGCCCAGGGGACGGAAAAATCTCGGACCCGATCTCCAGCAGCCGGGTCCCCATCTTGATGCTGGCTTCGCGCAGCTGCCGTGGCAGGAGCTGGGCGGTCAGCAACGTATCCAGTTCGGCAACAGAATCACCCTCGTACAGGAACCGGATGGCCAGGGAGTCCGAGTAAGTCAGCTGCTGTGAAATGAACGCCGAAAGCCACACCCCAAAGCTGACTTCATCCCGCACCAGTCCGCGCTCAATGTAGCTCTCAAACCCCAGCGAGTGAGCAAACGCCCCGGTAGGCAATGCGGAGTCAGTCAGCTGCTGCAATGCGAGCTGGTAGGACGCGGCGGCGGCGGGTGAAGGGGGCCGCGGCGTGGCGGGCACCGCGATGGGCCCACTGCCGCGAGGGCCCCGACTCGAGCTTGCGAGAGTTGGGAGCGGCTGGGGACGGGCACGGCCCCCTTCACCCGCTGGCGCTTCTGGCGCAGGATTAGTGGCTGTGATCGGCATGGCGGAAGGGGACGGGCATCACGCGCTCCTGGCGGTCGTAGGGGGCTCCGACGTGTTTGAGATAGTCCTCCACGGTGTGGTCGTACTGGCAGACCATCACCTCTGCCCCATACTCCGAGGACGCATCGAAGAACTGGGCCTGCAGGTGGCGGTTGCCCAGGGAGTGCGCCACCACGCCCATCTCGTGGATGGAGCGCGGTGCGATCACCAGGACATCTGTGGGCAGCACCGACACCACGATCATGTTGTTTCCGGCCACGTGCAGGATGTCGCCGTCGCGCAGGTCCCCGGAACCGGCGGGGAGTCGGATTCCCAGTTCCTTCCCATGATCGGTAGTGACGCGCTGGATGCGTTTGACCAGCTGGGCGCTGGGCAGCACCACCTTTTCCCGGTGGAGCCCACCGTACGGGTCCGGACCGGGAGGGACGTCGTGGGTGTTGCCAAGTACCTTTTCGATGATCATGGTCGTCTCCTCTGAAGCCTAGAAAAGGAAGTAGCGCTGGGCCATGGGCAGGACGTCAGATGGTTGGCACGTGACGTCCTCGCCGTCGACCGTCACCCGATAGGTTTCCGGGTCCACCTCGATGTCCGGGGTGGCGCCGTTGTACTTGAGGTCCGCCTTGGTGAGGCTGCGGATGCCGGACACCGGCCGGATGACCTTCTCCAGTCCGAGCTCCGCCGGGACCCCGGCGTCGATGGCGGCCTGGGAGAGGAAGGTGATGGAGGACTGCTGCAGCGCCTTGCCGTAGGCGGCGAACATCGGCCGCATGGTCCGCGGCTGCGGAGTGGGAATGGAGGCGTTGGCGTCCCCCATGAGGGCGTAGGCGATCTGGCCGCCCTTGAGTACCAGTTCCGGCTTCACCCCGAAGAACGCCGGATCCCAGAGCACCAAGTCGGCGAACTTTCCGGCCTCCACCGAGCCGATAGAGTCCGCCATGCCCTGCGCGATGGCCGGGTTGATGGTGTATTTCGCCACGTAGCGCTTGAGCCGGAAGTTATCGCTCTCCGCCCCCAAACCGGCAGCGGCGCCGTGGCTGCCCCCATCAGGATCCTTCAGTACGCCGCGCTGCTTCTTCATCTTGTCCGCCACCTGCCAAGTGCGGATGACCACTTCGCCTACCCGGCCCATGGCCTGCGAGTCCGAGGACGTGATCGCGAAGATGCCCAGGTCCTGCAGGACGTCCTCGGCGGCGATGGTCTCGGCGCGGATGCGTGAGTCCGCGAACGCCACGTCCTCCGGGATATCCGGGTTCAGGTGGTGGCACACCATGAGCATGTCCAGGTGCTCTTCGATCGTGTTGCGCGTGTACGGCAGGGTGGGGTTCGTGGATGCCGGCAGGACGTTGGGCAACCCGGCCATCTTGATGATGTCCGGCGCGTGCCCGCCGCCGGCGCCCTCGGTGTGGAAAGTGTGGATCACGCGGCCGTCGATGGCCCGGATGGTGTCCTCCACGAAGCCGCACTCGTTCAGGGTGTCGGTGTGGAGGGCCACCTGGACGTCGTACTCGTCCGCGACCTTCAGAGAGGTGTCGATCGAGGACGTGGTGGAGCCCCAGTCCTCATGGACTTTCAGCCCGATCGCGCCTGCGCGGATTTGCTCGGCCAGGGGCTCGACGGCGGACGCGTGCCCCTTGCCGAACAGGCCGATGTTGATCGGGAGCCCTTCGGCGGCCTGCAGCATCCGCTGGATGTGCCATTTGCCGGGCGTGACGGTAGTGGCCTTGGTGCCTTCGGTGGGGCCCGTGCCGCCGCCCACCATCGTGGTCACACCGCTGCACAGGGCGGCGGAGACCTGGTCCGGGGAAATGAAATGGACGTGGGAGTCCACGCCGCCGGCCGTTAGGATTTTCCGCTCACCGGCAATGATCTCGGTGCTCGCGCCGATCACGATGTCCACGCCGTCGGTGATCTGCGGGTTGCCGGCCTTGCCGATCCGGAAGATGTGGCCGTCCCTGAGCGCGACGTCGGCCTTGTAGATGCCGGTGTAATCCAGCACCACCACGTTGGTGATCACGGTGTCCGGGACTCCGCCGCCGGAACCAATACCGCCGTCACCGTCCCGCGTCACCTGGCCGTTCTGGCCCATGCCGTCGCGGATCACCTTGCCGCCCCCGAACACCACTTCCTCGCCGTAGACGGTGAGGTCTTGCTCGATCTCGAGGAACAGCTCGGTGTCGGCCAGGCGGATGGCGTCGCCGGTTGTCGGGCCGTAGAGGTCCGCGTATTGCCTGCGGGACAACTCGAAACTCACTGGGCCTCCCCTGCCTGTCCGGTCTTCTGGAGTTCGCCGTTGACTGCATTGCTGAGGCCGTAGACTTCGCGGCGGCCCGCGAGCTCGATCAGCCTGACGGTCCTGCTGTCCCCCGGCTCGAACCGCGCGGCCGTGCCGGCCGGGATGTCCAGCCGGCGTCCGTAGGCGGCCTGCCGGTCGAACTGCAGAGCGGAGTTGGCTTCGGCAAAGTGATAATGCGAGCCCACCTGGACCGGCCGGTCGCCGGTGTTGGTCGCTGCCACCTCTACCGCCTCACGGCCGGCGTTGATCACCAGCGGCGCGGAGCTGAGGACGTATTCTCCCGGAATCATGGAGGCTCCTAGCGGATCGGATCGTGGACGGTAACGAGCTTGGTGCCGTCCGGGAAGGTGGCCTCGACCTGGACATCGTGGATCATTTCCGGCACGCCCTCCATTACGTCGTCGCGGCGAAGGAGGGTGGTTCCGTAGCTCATGAGCTCCGCCACGGTCCGGCCGTCCCGGGCGCCCTCGATCAGTTCGTAGCTGATCACCGCAACGGCTTCTGGGAAGTTCAGCTTCAGGCCGCGGGCCTGGCGGCGGCGGGCGAGGTCCGCCGCGACCACGATCATGAGCTTTTCCTGCTCACGGGGCAAGAGATGCATGACGGAATCCCTTCAAGAACCAGCCGGCTGGCGGACCGCACGTGCTGCGGTGTGACCAGCGTAGGCCGGTGAGATTTCCTGCAGGTTTCCGGCGCCCGTGAACACCTCCGGAGTTAACCGCTATCCGGTGATCCGCCAGTGCGCCTGGAATTCGGGGTGGTCCGCGTACGGCAGGGCCAGGGTGTGCAGGGAGAGCGTGGTCCATTCGATGACGTCCGGCACCCATCCGGCGTCGGCGGGTTCCTGGCTGACCAAGACGGCCAGCACGGACTGGCGGGCGGATTCAATGATGCCGATGAGTTGGCGCTTGGCCTCGCACTCGCGGAGCAGGCGTCGTTCATACCACTCGCCGGAGACAGCAAGCGTGGGGTCGCCGAGCAGTTTCAGGGCGGCAGCTTCGTCTTCTTTGATGCGTGCGGTCAAGAACTCGACGATGTCCACTCACCGATGCTATGTGCGCCGGTGCCCACACGGCTACGGCCTGGCGTTTGCCCTTTTTCCTCAGGCCGGCACAAGCCTCGCTTGTTAGGGTGGATGAATGAAACGACGTCTCGCCGCCCTTGCCGCTGCCGCCTTCTTGATCGCCCTTACCGGCTGTGGCCAGGTGCAGGGTGCTGCCGAAAAGGCCGTCAACGACGGGGCGTCACAGGCCACGACGGCGGCCGGCAATGAAGTAAAGAAGCAGGCCTGCGCCCTCGTGGAGAACGGCCTGGTCAGCGCCAAGGACAAGGAACTGCTGGGCGGTCTTGTCACCAGCGCGGAAGCCGCGGGTGCTCCCGCTGAGATCACCACCCCGCTGCGCCAGATCGCCGACTCCGGCGACCAGGTTCCGGCCGAATCCGTCAAGGCCCTTCAGGACGCCTGCGCCAAGTAGCCTCCGCCGGGAGCGGGCAGTGGCCTAGCGTTTCCCCTTTTTCCGGGATCCCTTGCCGCGGCCCTTGTCCGGGTTGGGTGCGTAACGCTGCGCCACCTTGGGCTTCTTGGCGGCTCCGGTGCCGCGCCGGTCCGGCTTCGGCTCCCGTTTGGGTTTCTCCTGCTGCGCCGAGGGCTGGCGGGAGCTCGCCGCGGTGCGTCCGCGGACAATCCCGATGAATTCCTCAATGACCTCGTCGGTGGCGTCGCTGGGCCAGGCCAGGGCGATCTCCGTGCTGGGCGCCCCCGTGAGTTTCCGCGCCACGGTGTCCTTGACGTTGAAGTGCCGGGCCACGGACATCGGCAGGATCACCAGCCCGGCACCGGACGCCACCACCTGCAGGGCCATCGCCGGGCCGCCGAGGTCCTGCGCGTCGAGGAAGGTCTCTGCCGACAAGTCCGCCAGGTCCACTTCCTCGAACAAGGAGATCTCGTGCCCCTTGGGTGCCACCACCACAGGCTGTTCCTCGTAGAGCGGGATCACGCTGAGGCCCTCGCGTTCCACCGGGAGCCGGACAAAGCTCAGGTCCGCGGAACCGTCGCGGAGCACGGACAGCTGCGCGCCGTCGTCGGACATAAAGGAGTGCAGCGGAACATCGGGCATGCGTTCCTCCCAGCGGCGGATCCATTTTCCCGGTGTCACACCGGCGACGTACGCGAAGCGCAACTCCCGCCCAGCTGCTTCTGCCGGGACGGCAGCGGGTTCGTCGGGGGTCTGGGGTGCTTCTTCTGCTGCGGACACATGTTCACAGTACCGTCCGGGGTGGCGCGGGGGTCTGCCCCGCTGGCGGTAGGGTGCTGGTTGGTCCTGGTTTGGTGCCCCGCGGCGCTCTGGCCGGATACCCTTGAACCATGACCTCTGCAAACTCCCAGTCCATGAAGCCGGCCACCGTTGCCAAGAAGCTTGGCATCTACCTGCCGGCGACACCCCAGGAGTTCCAGGATTCGACCATCACCCGCGCTGATTTTGCCGAACTCCAGGCCAACCCGCCGGAGTGGCTCGCGGAACTGCGCCGCAATGGCCCGCACCCGCGCCCCGTGGTGGCGCAGAAGCTCAACGTTTCCATCGCCGGCCTGGCCCGCGGTGGTGTTGAGGAAGCGCTGACGACGGCGGAAATCACCGCACTGCTCCAGGCTCCCCCGGCCTGGCTGGTCGCCGAGCGCGCCACCCACGCCGCCGTCCGCGCCGAGGCCCAGCGGGTCAAGGACGAGGCCGCGAAGAAGGACGCCAAGAAAGCCCGCGCCAAGGCCGAATAGCGGCACGCGCTTCCTCCCGGCCCCATTTTCATCCCGCCGACGCAAGACTATGCTCGCGGAATGAGTCGGGGCCGCCGGCCCGATCCCTCTCCGTATCCCAATCCACCTGCCACCGGCGGAGCATCGGGAAGGAACAGGCCATGGCCTTCAAGATCGGATATTTTGTCGGGAGTCTCTCGAGCAATTCCATCAACCGCACCTTGTCCAAGGCCCTGATCCGGCTTGCACCTGCGGAGCTGGAGTTCACGGAGATCCCCATCAAGGACCTGCCGTTGTACAGCCCGGATTTTGATGCGGCCTTCCCACCCGTTGGTCAGGCCCTCAAGGATGCCGTCGCGGCTTCCGACGGCATCCTGTTCGTCTCGCCGGAATACAACCGGTCCATCCCCGGAGCGCTCAAGAACGCCATCGACTGGGGATCCCGGCCCTGGGGCACCAACTCCTTCGCCCGCAAGCCCACCGGGATCATCGGCGCCTCCCCCGGCGGCATCGGCACGGCCGTGATGCAGTCCTCGTTCCGCAGCGTGCTGAGCTTCCTCGACGCGCCGCAGCTTAATGCGCCGGAGGCGTACATCCGCTTCGTCCCGGAGGTCTACGGCGAGGACGGCGAGGTCAAGGACGAAGCCACGGCCGGCTTGCTGCGCCACTACATGGAGGAGTATGCCTCCTTCGTGGCGCGGGTCCTGGCCGCCAACGCGCCGGGCCATATCGGCGACGAGCACCCGGACAAGGACAAAGTGAGCCGCTAGGCCCGGCCCGGGGTGCCGGTCCGGCAGCTAGTCCTGGTGTAGCTGCACGAAGTTCCCGCAGCCGTCATCCAACACCACGCTGGTCCCGGCGGGCCCTTCGGACGGTTCCCCCTGGAACATCACGCCCTTGGCCGCCAGCCGCTCGTATTCGGCGCGCACGTCCGGCACGCCGAAGACGATCGCTGGGATACCAGCGTCGTGCAGGCCGTTCATGTAGGCCGCTCCGATCGGGTTGTCACTGGGCTCCAGCAGCAGTCCTGCGCCGCCGGCACCGTCCGGATCCTTGACGATAAAGAGGTTGTGCTCCGGCATGGCCATCAGCGTTTCGAAGCCCAGCGTGCCGGTGTAGAACTCATGGGCCGAGGCCGGATCCTTGACGTGGATACTGCACATTTTCAGTCGCATGGCCCCAAGGCTACGCCGGGAGGCCCCGCGGTGGAACCGCGACGCGGCCTTCGTACCGGGCCTTGGCGGTCGGCGTTCGCGGCCGGCATCGCCCCGTCCCGGCAGGCATTGACGGCCCCGCCGCCAGGGATTCCAATGGAACTAGCGGAACAGCGCCCGCCCGGGACCGTTCCGGGGAGGTATGCAATGACGCTTTCACTATCCGGTGCCGTCGCGGCCTGGCAGTTCCTCACCCTCGCCATCTTGGTTGCCGGGGCGGCGTTCGCCTCGGTCTATTTCGCCCGCAAGCATCTGGCAGCCAAGGACGGACACTCAGAAGGCGCGGACGGCGCGTTTTGGGATATTTTCGCCGGACTCGCCGTCATTGTGCCCGCCATCGTCCTTGCCTCCTCAACGTGGCCCTGGGCCGGCCTGGCACTCGGGGTGCTGGCCGCGATGGCGGCCCTGGCGGCGCTGGCAGCGGCACCCCGGCTGCTCCGCCGCCAGGATTCCCGCCGGGCCAGCCGGGAGACCCGGCGCATGAACGAGGCGGCCGCCGCACGGCACCGGAGCGCCCTCGCCCGGTGGCAGCAGTACGAACTGGATCCGGGGTTCTCGATTGACTATCCCGCGATGAGCGATCCCCGGCGGCCGGAAACTGCGGCCCTGATCCGGGCGATTAAGGCCGCCGAGCGCCTCGGCGGCCGCGCGGACCGTGCAAGCACGGATGCCGCCTACGCCCCGGCTGTGGAACGGCTGGAAGATGCGCTGGCTGCCGCCGAACGCGCGGCAGGCGTCAGCCCCGCCGGTCCACCTGGCCCGGACCACGCGCACCGCTGAATCGCGGAATTGCCGATCCAAGCAGTTCCCGGCAACCTCGGAAAGGTTCCATCATGACTGACATCACGATCATCGGCAGCGGCAACATGGCACGGGCGATCGGCACCCGGGCTGTCGCCGCCGGCCGTTCCGTCCAGGTCCTGGACCGGACGCCGGAGAATGCCGCCAAGCTCGCTGCTGAACTTGGCGGCAACACCAGCCCCGGAAGCCTGAGCGAGGTTCCCGAGGGCGACATCGTCGTCCTGGCGCTGTACTTCGGCCCGGCCCAGGAAGTCGCCACGCACTTCGGCGATACACTCAGCGGCAAGACCGTTGTGGAGATCAGCAATCCGATCGACACCGAAACCTTCGACTCGCTGGTGGTCGCCCCGGGGACGTCGGCGGCCGAAGAAATCGCCGCGCTGCTGCCGGGCGCACGGGTGGTGAAAGCCTTCAACACCACCTTCGCCGGCCCGCTCGGCTCCGCGACGGCAGGCGGCCAGCCGATGGATGTGTTCATCGCGTCGGACTCCGAACAGGCCCGTAACGAGGTCGCGGTCTTCGCCGAAGCCGCCGGGCTGCGTCCGCTGCAAGTGGGCGGACTGCGCCACGCCCGTGAACTCGAGGGCTTCATGCTGCTGGTCATGGCGCTGCAGGCCAACCCCGTGTATCCGACCTTCAACTGGGGCACCGGCCTGAAAATCATCGACTAGCGGAAGCTGGGCCGTTATGGACTAGTCCGTTGTGCCCGGCCAGAGGGAGCCGGTGTTCCTCAATGGTGGGGGGACTCTACCGACTCGTTCCCGGAGCTACCCGGGTTGCCGAACCAGGCTGGGCCGGTTCCGGCGAGACCCAGGACGCCAATGGCGATCGCCGCCACAACCGGGAGCGAGCGGATGTGGGCTGACATCGACAGGCGTCCGGGGAGCCGGTCCTTGTCCCGGAGCAGGGCAACGGCAGCCAGCAATGTGCCCAGTTCCAGGACGCCGGCAGCAATGTCCGGCAGGCCGGCCGATTCGGGGGTGCCGGCGGCTGGTCCGAAAGGCAGTCCGACAGTCCGGGAGCACAACCACAGCGCCAGCGGAACAATCGAGACTGCCGCGACGGCCAGGAGCACGGCGCGGTGCCGCCGGCGGCGGAGCAACAAGAGGTCAAGGGCAAGCTGGGCTGCAGTGAGAATTGCGAAGAAGACACCGGCGGCGGCCCACTCGCTAAGATGCTCCG
Organism: Arthrobacter sp. P1_C12_2; assembly: GCF_056406415.1. Taxonomy (NCBI): domain Bacteria; kingdom Bacillati; phylum Actinomycetota; class Actinomycetes; order Micrococcales; family Micrococcaceae; genus Arthrobacter; species Arthrobacter sp. P1_C12_2. Next base: position 35,085 of record NZ_JBFUAF010000007.1, read on the forward strand.
GTACGACTGCAGCGTGGATGGCCGCGCTGCCGGACAGCGCTGCAGCCAGAAACAGCCGCCGGTGGTCAATTCCCCCGCCGCGAGAAGTTCGCCGCCGGGCGCTGCTGACGTCCAAGCGGCCGCCCCGAATCGCCATAACCCAGCCCACCAGAACAAGGTTGGTGACCACGAGTATCCCGCTGCCAAAGCCTACGGCGCGGATCTGGAGCGCGAGCGACGCCTCCTGTTGCTGCGCCAGGCAGCTCCCGTTCGCGCAGGTATGGCTCATCGAGTCAATCAGCTGCAGCTGAGAAGACTGCAGCTGGTAATCGTAGGCCGAACTGACCGTGATGAGTGCAACGCCGACGGCGGTTCCGGCCGCAGCGATCAGCAGCGCCGTCAGCAGCATGCCAGACCTGCGCAGCACCGGCCCGAATAGATGGAACGCCAGCGCCAGGGCCGCAAGCACCGCGAAGACGAACACCGGCAGAACCAGGGTGGACTCAAGCAGCCAGCTCGCGAATGGCTCCTGCGTGCGTTCAACGGCCCCCGCGGCACCGCGCAGCGACATCATCCAAAAGCCGTCGGCGTAGGCCATCACAGCCGACAGGGAGACCACCGTCAACCACGGAACAGCTGGCCGGGCCGGGACCGAGCCGCTGCGTTCGATGTCGGAGTTGGAGAGCCTAGTGTTCTCGATCATCTCCCGCTGCCTCGCATATCCGTCGCCGGAACCGGTGGCCGTCTGGTGCAACAAACCCCGGCCCCATGGTTCGTTAGAGGGCGGGAGGCCGTCATGGTGTGATCTCCCAACCGAACATCATGGCGTGGTCCTCGTGCGCAAGGTTGTGGCAGTGCGCCACGTACGGCCCGACGAAGTCCCGGAACCCCCGGTAAAGGATCACAGACTCGTTCGGGTCGAGCGCCGCCAGGTCTTCTTTCGAGACGTCGTCGGGATGCCCGGCATCTGCTGTACGAGTCACGTCCTTGCCGTTCCGCATGACGGTGCGATGCTCCTCCATGTGGAGGTGGAAGGGGTGCACCCAGCCGCCGCCGCCGTTGCGGACCTCCCAGAGGTTGAAGCTGTTCTTCTTCGGCGCGGCCAGCGGCGTCGCGCCGGCGTTGTTTCTCAGGCTCCTCGCCACCTTCGTCGGGTCGAAAGGTTTGCCGTTGATGAGCCACTCGGTCTCGCCGCCCAGGGCGCCGCGCTTCACCTCGAAGATCAGGCGGTTGTCCAACAGGTTCCGCCAGTTGCTCGGCAGCGGCGGCAGCGGACGCATGGCCGTCGGGATCTGGCTGTCATCCGGCGCGCTGTCACCGATCACGAACTTCAGCAGCGGCACCTTGTATGCCGGGTCGGGGAAGAAACGGGAGGAGTTGGACCACATCCGCCCGTTGGGCATCTTCATGACGTTGGTGAGGTAGACGACGTCGCCCTTGGTGGTCGGCGTGCCGTCCTGGTACCTGGTGAAATCGATGATCACCTCGCGCCGCTTGGCCGGCCACAGTTCGAACGAGTCCCGCTTGATCGGGAACGGCAGGAGCCCACCGTCGGAGGCGATCTGGGTGAACTGCATGGACTGCTGGCCGTCCGGGATGCGGTACTGGCCCTCGAGTTCGTCATCGACGAAGCCGAGCGACGCCGACGACTTAGGACCCTGAGTAGAGCTCATCAGCTTGAATTCGTAGATCCTCGAGACCGAGGCGTCAAGGAACCGGAAGCGGTACTTGCGCCGCTTCACCTCCAGTACAGGGAAGGCCGTGCCGTTGACTGTGCAGATGTCGCCCACAAAGCCGTGGTTGGGGAAATGCTTGTAGAACGTCTTGCCCCACCACTCGGGGTGCTTGGCCGGGTTCTTGGCGGCCGGGAAATCGCCCTGCACGTCGTGGAAGTCCTTGTGCACCGTGTCGCCGTCGTCGAGGCGGAAGTCCGAGAACGCCAGCGGGATGTCGTACTTGACGTCGAAGGACCCGTCCGAGTTGTTTTTGCGGACGCCGGGCAGCCGTAGGCCCCGCCGCTCGTCTCCCATGTCCAGGCCGTTCTTCGGGTCGTAGATGGGGTACAGGCCGACCAGGCCCTTGTATACGTTCGAGCCGGTGTGATCCATCGTGTGATCGTGGAACCAGAAGAAGCTCTGCTTTTCCCGGTCGTCGCCACCGGCAGGCCAGTTCAGGTACAGGTTGTCGACGAACATCTTCGGCCTGAAGCCCGGGTGCTTCGGCCCGGACACCATCGAGTAGTGCGGGTTGCCGTCGCTCTCGGGCGCCGTGTGACCGTTGTGCAGGTGGGTCAGGAAGGACCAGTCCGGCGAGCCAAAATCCTGGCGGTCGAGATTCAACGGGTTCTCGTCCAGATGGTTCTCGAAGCGGACCAGCGCCGGCTTTCCGTACTCGGCGTTGATCATCGGCCCGGGGAAGGTGCCGTTGAAGCCGTGGATCGTGCTGGGCGGCAAGGTCCGCTTCGTGCCGGCCGCAAAGGTCCTGCCGGATGAGTCGAACGAGACCGTCGGCTGGCCCTCCGAATCGATCGGCAGCACTTGCGACTTGGTGAAGGAATGGGTCCGGAGCTGCACGTCGATCTTGTAGACGATCGGGTCCGGATAGCCGATCTGGCTCGGCCAGATCTGATGCCGCTCGTTGCGCAGCGAGTTCTGCTGACCCGGTCCGGGCCCCGGCGGCTTCGGCCAGGCGCTGTACACCGACCTCGGCACCGGGGCGAGCGCCTTCGGGATGAGCAGCGGGTCGCTGAACGGCGAGAGGATCAGCGGGCTCGTCGGGAACTTCTCAATGTAGAACAACACGTCACCGAGCGCTGCCGACGTGGCGGCGAACGCCCCGTCTGCCGTGAGCAGACCCCTCTGCGCGAGAAATGGCACTCCCAAGCCCTGCGCGGCAACCAGCGCGGCACCGGCACCTCCGGCCGCGCCCAACCTGAAAAGGGTCCGGCGGGACACCCCGCCTGCGTCTGCAGCTTCCTCCACCATCAGTCCGGGCCCCCTTCGGGTGGGCCCGAAAGGCCGCCGTCCCCTGCCGGTCGATCCCCAAGTTGAAGAGTGATCATGAGGAAACTCCCTACGCTGTGGACTCAGCTTCGCTACGCCCTCCGCCGCTGACACCATCACTATGGGATGCAGACCTTTGGAAACACTTGGTTGCAACGAAAGAAGGTCCCCCTCCGGGCAGCCTTTGGAATGTGTGCCTACTTTCCAATGGCTGCCGGAGGGAGACCTTCCCGGAACCGGCAGTGGACTCAGTGCCCGGTGGTGAGGACCTTGCCCTTGAAGAACTCGGGACGGACCTTGGCCATGACCAGCATGAGCACCACACCCAGCAGGATGACGCCCATGCCCAGGATGAAGACCAGCCCCACGCCCCCGATGGACGACCCTGATCCGTACGCGGGATCCATGGAGTCGTAGGCGGTCTTGACGAACATGACCAGCAGGATGACGCCGCCCACGAGAGGCGCGAGGAACTTGAAGAAGAATGCCCTCGCTCCGCTGAAGGCCTCTGCGCGGAAGAACCAGACACAGGCCAAAGCGGTAATTCCGTAGTAGAAGCAGATCATCATGCCCAGGGCCGTGATGGTGTCCCACAACGCGTTTTCCGACGTGGTCCGGGTGATGACATAAAACGCGGCGGCGGCCACGGCCGAGGCGATCGTGGCATAGCTCGGCGACTTGTACGTCGGACTGATCTTGCCGAACTTCTGCGGCAGGGCCTTGTAGTGGCCCATGGACAGCAGGGTGCGCGCCGGCGAGACGAAGGTGGACTGCAGGGACGCGGCGGAGCTGCTCAGGATGGCCAGGGACATCAGGATCGCGAAGGGGCCCATCACCGGCCCCGCCAGGACGGCGAAGATGCTGCCCTGGTTCTCCGGGTTTCCGGCGCCCAGCCCGGTCTCGCCGACGCCGGCGTAGCTCAGTGTGGCCAGGGCAACTGTCATGTAGATGATCACGATGACCAGCACGGTGATCGTGGCGGCGCGGCCCGGTGTCTTCTCCGGGTTCTTGGTTTCCTCGTTCATGGTCAGCGTGACGTCCCAGCCCCAGTAGATGAAGATGGACAGCGAAACGCCGGCGGCGAAGGCGGAGAAGGATCCCACGGCGAAGGGGTTAAACCAGTCCGGGGAGATTGCAGTGGCGTCAAAGGCGGTTCCGTTGGCGACGTGGCTGAACGCAGCGATGGAGAACCAGGCGAGGACCAGCAGCTGGAATCCCACGAGCACGTACTGGACGGACTTGGTGGTTTCCATGCCGCGGTAGGAGATCCAGCACGCGAGGGCGATGAACACCAGCGTGGTGGCGATATTCAGCGGCAGGTTCGTGGTGAGGTCGGCGAGTTCGGGATTGCCGAAGATCTGCGCCAGCATGAGGTAGAAGAAGTCCACCGCGACGGCTGCCAGGTTCGAGAGCACGATGATGGTCGCGGCGATGAGACCCCAGCCGCCCATCCAGCCAATCCAGGGCCCGAACGCCCGCGAGGCCCAGGTGAAGGAGGTGCCGGCGTCGGGCATGGCGTTGTTCAGCTCCCGGTAGCCGAAGGCCACCAGCAGCATGGGGATAAAGCCCACCAGGAAGATTGCCGGCAGTTGCACGCCGACCTCGGCGACGGTGGGGCCCAAGGCCGCCGTGAGGGTGTACGCCGGGGCGATACAGGAAATGCCGATGACGACGGCGCCGATGAGCCCCACCGAACCGGCTTTCAGGCCTTTCTCACTCAGTCCGTGCTGCTGTTCGGTGTGCGATCCGGTGGGCTGTCCTGTCTGCGACGGGTTGGGCATCGCATGGTCTGCGCTCATTGTTGTGCCTCTCGGGGTGTGTCATTCGACGTTGAATGATTGAGGTGCTTGAGTTCATAGTCGCCCGGGACCACGATCATCGGCACCGGCAGGGCGCGCAGGATGCGGCCCGCTGTGCTGCCGAGGAAGATGGACCGGCCCTTGGCAAGCCGGCTGGATCCGATCAGCAGGACCTCGCCGTCTTCCCAGTCCAGGCGGTCCACGGCTTCCTCGATGCTGCGCCCGTGGGCGACGACGACTTCCGTCTTCGCTTCCACGTGGGCTTCCGGCCCGCCGCCCGGCAGGGCTTCGGCAACGCGCTTGGCCGCATACTCCCTGGCAGCATCGGCCGACTTGGCCCAATCGCCGCCGTCGAGCGCCAGTAGCGACACCACCCGCAGCGTAACGTCCCGGTTCGCGGCCATGCCGAGGGCAAGATCGAGCAGCTTCTCGGCGCCGGCCCGGGCACCGAGCCCGCAGCTGATCCGGGTCAGGGCCTCCTGGCGGTGGTAGCCGTGAGTTGCCAGTGCCACCGGAACGGTCGAGGAGTGGAGCAGGGCGCTGGCCACCGACCCGATCGTGAACCGTTTGAAGATCCCGCTGGTGGTCGCGCCGATGACGAGCATGTCCGCCCCCAACTCGTCGGCCGCCTGGATCAGCGCGTGGGCGTCGGAATCATCAATGCGGATGTGGGCCTCGACCGGGACACCGGGCGGAACCAGCGACAGCGCCTGGTCGAGCCACTCCTGGGCCTGCTCGGTGAGCAGGTGTTCGAAGCCGGCCTTCGGCGCGACGGCGTGCCCGGACTGCTGCACTTCGGGCACCACCAGCACAAGGTCCAGGCTCGCTCCACGCCCGAGCGCCAGGGAGACGGCCAGATTGACCGCATCATGGCCTCTGGCATTGGCTGAGTACCCCACTACGTAACGCATCTGGCCGCTCTCCTAACTGAACTGGACTGAACTGTTGGGCGATTTCTACGGGGAAACGGACGCACGGTCCGCGGCGGCGACGATCCGGGCCGCCGTGAGCTGCCCCATCCGGACGGCGCCGTCAACATGCTGGTAGCCCTCGGCCGCGAGGTCGGAGCAGGACCAGTAGATCGGCCCGACCGGCGTCAGCTGGTCCTTGCCGTAGCGGTGCAGTCCGCCGAGGTCGTAGCTGGCGGCGTAGGCTCCGCGGGTCCATTCCTCGGAGCCCCAGTCGGATTCGTAGTAGACCTCGGGATCCAGGGCCTTTTCGCCAAGGAAGGACGCAATCGATCCGAGGATCGCGCGGCGGCGGTCCTCCGCGCTGAGCTCGAACATGGCGTCGGCCTTCTCATCCGAGACAAAGCCCACCAGCGTGCCGCGCGGGTCCTCGTGGTTCGTGTTGTCGTAGACCTCCTGCACAATGGCGCCGGCGCCGAAGGCGGTGCCGGACAGGCCGTCCTCACGCCAGAACGGCGTGCTGTACACGGCGTGGACCTTGATGACCAGGCCGAGTGACTGGTGCTGGTGCATCTGGTGCTGGCGGCGGGGCAACGGCGGGTTGAAGGACACCCGGGTGTAGAGGTTCGGCGGCACGGCCATGATGACGAAGCGGGCCTTCACCGTGGCCCGGTCAGAGATAGCGGTGACACGGTACCCCCCGCTCGCGTCGTCGGCCCAGTTGATGGTGCGGACCGGGCTGCCGAGGACGACGTCGTCGCCCAGTTCCGCGGCCTGCAGCAGCGAAACCTGCTGCATCCCGCCGACAACCCGCTTGTCCAGGATGAAGTCCTCATCCGTGAGGTTGCTGAAGGACCCGGCGGAGGCAGCCATCAGGACGGCCTGCAGGGCGGAGAAGGCGTGTGCCGGCTTGGTCAGCATGCCGCCGGCGATGAACAGGCCGATGTTGTTGCAGGCTTCCTCATCGGTTGAGTTCTGCCGCAGCCAGTGGTGGAAGGAAATGGTGTCCAGCTCGCGGGCCTTCGGGTGTGCCCACGGTTCTTCGGGCCCGATCTCCGCCGCGAGGGAATCGAGCAGGGCCGTGAGCTTGTCCATTTCGGCCGCGGTGGTTTCACCGACGGGGAAGGTGTCACCGGTGTACAGGGTGCGTTTGCCGTCCGCGCCGATGTAGACGGATTCGCCGTCTCGGTAGCGGGAATAGGTCTGCAATCCGAGCTCATCCAGGAGCCCCAGGAGCGCCGTCTGGTCCGGCGAGACCCACTGGCCGCCGATTTCGAGCATGGCCCCGTCAATCGTGTCGGTCCAGGTCCGGCCGCCCACACGGTCCCGCGCCTCGAGCACCGCCACACTCAGTCCGGCCTTCTTCAGCTCGCGGGCGGCGGTCAGTCCCGAAGGCCCGGCCCCTACGATGACGACGTCGCGGTCAAGTTCCAGCATGATGTCCTCTCCGTGGCCGCTAGAGTGATGCGGACCACTAAATGAATGCCGTTCATTTAGAATGATAGACCTTCCCTCCGCTTCAGGGAAGACCCACCGTCTGGTGAATTTCGCCCGTAAAGTTGGGGGCAGAATGGGCTAGGTCCCGGAACCGACAGCCAAGCAAAGAAGAAAGGCCCGGAATGACGGCAGCAACCAGCGTCCCCGCCGATCCGCACAGCCCGGCAGATCAGCACAGCCCCGCCGCCAACCCCCGCCGCCGCGTGGGCCGGCCCGCCGCGGCCGTGCTGGACCAGGACGGCATCACTGCGGCGGCCCTGCAGCTGATCGGTAAGAGCGGCTACGAAGGCTTCACCATGGCCGCGCTGGCCAGGACCCTCAATGTGGCCCCCTCGGCGCTGTACAACCACGTCTCCTCCAAACGGGACGTGCTGGTCCTGGTCCAGGACCACCTAACGTCGTTCGTGGACGTCACCGCCTTCGACACCGGGGACTGGGAGCAAGCGGTGAGGGACTGGGCCTGGAGCTACCGCGATGTGTTCACCAAACACACGCCGCTGATCCCCGTGATCGCTGTGCTGCCCGTGACCGATGCGCCCAAGACACTGGCCATGTATGAGGCCGTCAGCGCGGGTTTTAGCCGAGCGGGCTTTCCCCAGGAGCGCATCATCCCGGCCATCGTGGCGTTCGAATCCTTCATCTTTGGCTCCGCCTACGACGTCACGGCACCGGCGGACATCTTCGATTCCGGCACCATGGCCGCGTCGACGCCGCATTTCACCTCCGCCGTCCAGCGCCTGGCCGAGGACAGCCATGAAAAACCGGCCGACGTCGCCTTCAGCCTGGGACTCGAGGCGCTCCTCGCCGGCCTCGGGGCGCTGCGGGCGGCCTAGGGGCTTGTAGGTCACCGGGCCGGCAGATCCACTTGCATTCGGCGCGCTCGGATCGAATTCCGGGCATTCGTGGCCGGCCCTTGCCGCTCAACTGTCGTTTGCGTAAAAGCCACGGAGAACGGCTTCGAATATCGGCCGCAGCTGCTTCGGATGAACGGTGCCTTCGGTGGCCCGCAGGATTGCGCTGTCAACGTCAGCCAGGAAGGCATCAGGCGAAGCGTGTCCGTCGGGAACACGGATCAACCAAGCGAATCCACTGGGCCGCGGCGGGAGGCCGGCGTCCTGGAGGTAGGCGTTGATGTCGTCATCGACTCCTTGCCGGTCCGCGGCGGTGAAAGGCTCCTCGAAGTATTGCCGCTCTCCTGCGTGCTCCGTGTAGCCCGTGACGGTCCTTCCTGCGTCCGATGACGGATGGCGGCGCAAGTTCTCCATGCCGGCTGCCCAGCCCATGAGCGCTCCCCAGCCATTCTCGGGCAGCTCCACCCATGACGCCGAGGGTTCGGCTTCCTGAACGTCACTCCACATATTCACTCCTAAATAGGCAATGCTTGTGGCCCTGGCTCGACACTGACAGGGCCACGCGTGTTCACGCTAGGGAATTTGCAGATGGCCGTCCCGCGGCAGTCGAACGCTATCGCCGCCAGATTCGCGGCCCTGTACTTCGGGTAGCCTGCTGGCGTGAACGACGTCTGGGACAAGTTGTGTCCAGTCGTCGTGTCCGTCCACCGGACGTAAAACACCGTGGATCCGTTCTTCCGCGTCCGCGGTTCGAGGTAGGCCATGCCCTTTACTATGCGTACGGGTTCCCGACGGCTGTGGGACCTCAGCGGTTCGCGTGGGCGGGAATCCCGATGTGCGCTGGCGTGCCATCCGGACATGAGCGGACTAGAACTGCGCCATCGCGAGGTAGTTCTACTTGTGCAGCGGAAGCCCAGGCCAACACTCCCGGTTCAAATGACCAGAACACCACACGCCAAGACGCCGACCGGGCAGACACCACATCAGCCAAAAACCGCTCCGAACAACCGCTCAGCAGACGCTGCGTCCACCCCGCACCGAAGGGAGTTTCGGACACCGCCGTTTACTGTCCGGGGCGCTTTTGGACACGATTTCGGCCCTCGAGTCCGGTGTCCGCGGCGTGTCCGTGTCAAAGTGCCCCCGGACCGCATCCGCCGGGCGAGGCCAGGGGCACTCCTCGCCGGGCTCGGGGCGCTGCGGGCGGCCTAGGGGCCATTCGCGTCGCGCCGCAGCGGATTTTCCCCATTTTCAACGGCGCGACACCGCCACCCCCCGGCGGTTCGGTGCGACACGCCGGCCTGAGCCTTGCGAAGGTGGGGAAACCCCGACGCCGGATTCGATCCGACCAGGGTTGAACAAAAGGACCCCGGTTCAAGACCGGGGTTCTTTCGATTGCGTGCGCGAGGGGGGATTTGAACCCCCTTCCCTAGCGGCTCAGCCTGCACTCGGAGACGCAGGCTGCGGCTTAACGCGCGAACGTGCGCCGGTACGGGTTGGCCGCTCCCTCGAGTGCTGTAGGGCTGTCCACACCCGGTATTTCTTCACCCATTCCCACTACCCCAACAGGCGAGCACAATAAAATCCATGAAGACATCAAGGACGTATGTGCTGGTGCATGGTTCATTCGTCGGGGCCTGGTGCTGGTCGCGAGTCGTCCCTCTGCTGGAAGCTGCCGGGCATGAGGTTTACACGCCGACGCTCACCGGTGTCGGAGAACGCGCGGGCGAAGCGACCCCGGAGGTTGGGTTGCTGTCGCACATCGATCAGATCACCAGCCTTGTCGAGGCGAACGACCTTCGGGATGTCGTCCTGGTGGGGCACAGCTACGGCGGAATGGTGGTGGCCGGTGTCGCAGGCCGTGTTCCGGAGCGGATCGCGGGGATCGTGTACGTGGATGCATTCGTCCCAAAGCCGGGGCAGTCCGCCCTGGACATCTTGCCGTCGCTCCGGGACGCCTTTGCGAGCCTGGCTCTGCCCGAGCGTCCATGGCTGTTTGCGCCATTCCCGCTCGAGGCACTCGGAGTCGAGGACCCACAGCTACGCGAGTGGGCCGCGCCGCTGCTCACACCCATGCTGTGGAAGGCCGTCGACGAAAAGCTGCCCGACGACGCAGGAGATCTGAGCACCGTGCGAATCGTCTTCGTGCACTGCGCCCGAGGGCAGTTCTTCGATGACACCGCCATCGACTTACGGTCCCAGGGAATCCCCGTCCTGACCCTGGACGAGGGGCACATGGTACACCTCACTAACCCAGGGCGCCTTGCCGCAACGCTCATCGAGGCAGAGCATGAGCTCGGCGGACTGACGGAGTGACGTAGTCCCGCTCGTCGTTGAATTCGGTGGGCCAAGTGGGCCCTAGAACCACTGGCTAACGCATGACGCGGGAACGGTCGGGCCCCACAGCGCGCGGTCGCGTGAAGGGAGTCGTGTGGGCGAACAGGCGTCTGGCGGGGGTTAAACAAAAGAACCCCGGTCCAAGACCGGGGTTCTTTCGATTGCGTGCGCGAGGGGGGATTTGAACCCCCACGCCCTTTCGGACACTGGCACCTGAAGCCAGCGCGTCTGCCGTTCCGCCACTCGCGCGCAACTTCTTCCACTCGGATAGGGCCGGTTTCCCGGACCGCCAACCTCGTAAAAGCAGCGAGATCAAGCATAACGGACAATTGCCGGAAAACACCAATCGAGCCCAAGGGCTCCCTGATTGAGGTCGTTTACCGGCCAGGCATGCCCGGTCACCGGACGTCACGGCGGGGCCCTACGGGGCAGTCCCGGCGGCAATGTCCGCGCACGTCAGGGCGCGGTCGAAGCTCATTTCGACGTCGCCCCGGCGGCGTCCGTTGAGGCCATTCCCAGACACGCCCAGTAGTATCTGATGTAGGAGTGTCCGCTGAGCGCGGGCTCGCAAAAGTTGGAAACCGAGTTCCGGAACGAGCGCTGCCCTGCAGCGAACAGGAAAGGAGAAGGACCATGGGATTGCTGGACAAAGTCGAGCGCGGCATCGAAAAGGCCGTCCGCGGAGTCTTCTCCACCGGTTCCCGCGCCCAGGTTGAGCCTGTCGAGATCGCGAGCCGCCTCCGCACCGAGGTGGACAACAAGGCCATCACGATCGCCGCGGGACGCACCCTGGCCCCTAACGTTTTTGACGTACTCCTTAGCAGCGACGACTTCCAGCGCGCCCAGGAATGGGGCACACCGCTCGCGGAGGAGCTGTGCGACGTCGTCATCAACCATGTCCGCAGCCAGGGTTACACCCTCCAGGGCCCGGTCCGGATCAGTTTCCGCCGCGATGAGGAGCACCGCGCCGGGAATTTCGACATCACGTCGCGGACCGAGAAAGCCTCCGCCCCGTCCGTCCCGGCGCAGCCGGGCGTTCACGGCAACCTGCCGGCGGCTCCGACACGCCAGCCGGCACAGGCTCAACCCGTATTGGACATCGACGGCCAGCGCTATTCGCTGAACGCGCCCTCGATCGTCTTGGGACGGTCCTCGGAAGCAGACATCCTCATTGACGACACCGGCGTTTCGCGCCGCCACCTGGAAATCCGGACTGGGCCTGGTACGGCCCAGGCGATCGATCTCGGCTCCACGAACGGCAGCTACGTCAACGGCCAAAAGATCGTGGGCAGTTCGGAACTTGCTGACGGCGCCACGATCATGATGGGACGAACCAAAATCATCTTCCGCCTACTGCCCGCCCACCCAGGCGGCCGCGCATGAGCGAACTGACCATCACGGCCCTGCGTTTCGGGTTCCTTATCCTCCTGTGGGTGCTGATCTTCAGCATTGTCTCGGCCATGCGCCGCGATCTGATGATCGGCCGCAAGGCGGCGGCCGGGGCCCCCACCGCACGCCAGGTGCGCAGGAATCCTTCACTTGCCGAACCGCCACCGGCCCCCGTCAAACAGCAGGCCCGCCAGCTGATCGTGACCGAGGGACCGCTGAAGGGCACCACCATCGCCCTCGCGGCGAGCCCCATCCTCCTGGGCCGGGCACAGGAAGCCACGCTCGTCCTGGAGGACGACTACGCCTCGGGCCGCCATGCCCGCCTGTTCCCGCAGGGCAGCCGCTGGTTCATTGAGGATCTCGGCTCCACTAATGGCACGTATCTGGCAGACCAGCAGCTGACCCGGGCCCTCCCGGTGGAGCTGGGCGTCCCCGTGAGAATCGGCAAGACGGTCATCGAATTGAGGCCGTAGCCATGGCTGCCCCGGAATTTCCCGCAGACAGGGCGGAAGGCAAAACACCCGCCCCGAAGCGGCCGCTCATCATGCGCTACGCCGCACGTTCAGACGTCGGCCGAATACGCGCCAAGAATGACGACTCCGCCTACGTCGGCCGGCATCTCGCCGTCGTTGCCGACGGCATGGGCGGCCATGCCGGCGGCGACGTCGCCTCCGCCGCGACCGTCCTGGACATGATCCACCTCGATCATGATGACTACGACGGCGACGCCGGTACCGTCCTCGCCGACGAAATCCAGACTGCCAACTCCCTGCTGTCCGAGCTGGTCCACATCAATCCCAAGCTCGCCGGGATGGGAACCACTGTCACGGCCCTGCTCCTCGCCGAGGGCAAGCTTCACTTCGCCCACATTGGCGATTCCCGGGCCTACCGGCTGCGCGACGGCGAATTCGAACAGGTCAGCATCGACCACACCTTTGTCCAGCGGCTCATCGATGAGGGCCGGCTGCGCCCCGAAGAGGCCGAAACGCATCCGCACAAGAACGTCCTCATGCGCGTGCTGGGGGACGTCGATGCCAGCCCGGAGCTGGATCTCGACACCCTGGCCGTCCAGGCCGGAGAACGCTGGCTGCTCTGCTCGGACGGCCTGAACTACGTCGCCGGCCACGTCGTGGAGCGCACTGTCCGGGAGACGAAGGACCTGGGCGAATGCGCCGAACTGCTGGTTGAACTGACGCTGGAGGCCGGCGCCCCGGACAACGTGACGGTGGTGGTGCTCGACATCGCCGAGCCGACGCGCGATGACGTCCGGACCGCCGCCGTCGACGTCGTGCCCGCGCCTGCAGCGGGCCCGGCGCCCGCCGCATCAGCCGGACCGCTGGCCGGCAGCACCCTTGGTGCCGCGAAATCTCCCGGCAAGCCCGGGAAAAAGGACAACTCCGGCAAGGACACCGGGTCCCCTGCGCCGGCCGCGGCGGCAGGAGCATCGGGCCCACCGCCCGCCGACCCCGCCCCAGGATCCCCGTCTGAGGGCAACCCGGCCGCTGCCGCGCAGAAGGCTGCCGACGGCAAGGAGCCCGAGACCACTACGGACCCGCATCTGGGCGAACACCTCTCGGCCGAAGTCCTGCGGGAAGAACTCTCCATGCGCCCCCACGAACTTGTCGGGGCCGCCGCGGCAGCAGCGGAATCAGGGTCCATTCCTTCCATCGCCGGACGCACCGTGGCCCGGCGCGCGGCCACGGTCCTCACGCACAAGTCGGAACAGACCCGCGAGGATGCCGACGACTTCCGGCCCACCGGGCGCCCCCGCCGGTGGCTCACGGTGTCCATTGCCGCCGCGATCGTGGGGTTGCTGGCCATCGGGCTGTGGCTTGGCTACGCCTGGACCCAGACGCGCTACTACATCGGCGAGCAGGATCAGCATGTGGCCATCTTCAACGGCGTCTCCCAGCGCCTCGGGCCCATCCAGCTTTCCACCCTCGAAGCGGTGACCGATATTAAGATGTCCGACCTTCCGGAATTTTCGCAGCAGCGGGTGCGTCAGACAGTGCCCGCCCGCGACCTCTACGACGCGCAGCGGATCGTCAAGAATCTTGAACGCACCGGCACCACGGCCCCGGCCGATGAGTGCCTCACCCCGTCCCCCGCCGCGACGACCGCCAGCGCCACCCCCTCCCCCGGCGCTACGGCCAAGCCAGGTGCCACGGCGCCGCCGGGTGCCACCGCCTCCCCCGGAACGGCCAAGCCGTCGCCATCAGCCACCCCGACTACGAATTGCGAGGGGGCCAAATGACACCCATCGACCCCGTGCCCAGGCCACGACGTAACGTGGAGCTTGTCCTCCTGGTCCTTGCCCTCGCTGTCGGGATTGGTGCCCAGGCCCTCGTCGGCGTCGACCGGCAAAAAGCATTCGACAACGACTTCTGGTTCCAGTCCGGACTCCTGGCAGCGGCCGCCCTGGCCTTCCATGTGGTGCTGCGGCTCCGCGCAAAATATGCCGATCCGGTAATACTTCCGCTCGTGGTGGCCCTCAACGGCCTGGGCCTGGCCATGATCCACCGGCTGGACAGGGTGGGCGAGGACACCGGCAACAACCAGCTGCGCTGGACGCTGGTGGCCATGGGGGTCGCGATCGCGGTCATTTGGTTCCTCAAGGACCACCGGATCCTGCGACGCTTCACCTACATTTCCCTGGCCATCAGCGCCGTGCTCCTCATCCTTCCGCTGGTTCCCGGCGTCTCGGCCGGAGAAGTCCTGGGCGCGAGCGTCTGGATCAAGATCGGTTCCATGACCTTCCAGCCGGGTGAAATCGCCAAGATCACGCTGGCCATCTTCTTTGCCGGATATTTGTCGTCGAACCGGGACCTGATCCTGCTGGCCGGCCGCAAGATCGGCCCCGTCCAGTTCCCGCGGTTCAAGGACATGGGCCCCATGCTCACCGCCTGGCTCGTGAGCATCGGCGTGCTGGTCTTCCAGCGCGACCTCGGCTCCTCGATCCTGTTCTTCGGCCTCTTCCTGGTCATGATCTACGTCGCCACGAGCCGGATCAGCTGGGTGATCATCGGCCTCGTGTTGATTATCGTCGGCGGCTTCGTGGCGGCCCGGGTGTTCTCGCACGTGGCACTGCGGATCGACGGCTGGCTCAACGCCTTCACCGATGAGGTCTACGGCCGGCAGTTCGGCGGCAGCCTCCAGATCGTCGAGGGCCTGTTCGGCATGGCCAACGGCGGCCTGGTCGGCACCGGCCTCGGTCAGGGCCGGCCCAACCTCGTCCCCTTCGCCAACAGCGACATGATCATCGCCTCCTTCGGTGAGGAACTCGGGCTGATCGGCGTCTTCGCGATCGTGTTGATGTATCTGCTGCTGTTCACCCGGGGCTTCCGCGCCGCGCTGGGCACGCGCGACGCGTTCGGCAAGCTGCTCGCCACCGGACTCTCCTTCGCGATCGCGCTGCAGTGCTTTGTGGTGATCGGCGGCGTGACGCGCCTGATCCCGCTGACCGGACTCACGACGCCGTTCCTCGCCGCCGGCGGGTCCTCACTCCTGGCGAACTGGATCATTGTGGGCTTGCTGCTGATGATTTCGCACGCCGCGCGCGGTCCCGTGGATACGACGCCGCTGCCGCCCGGCCAGGAACCGGGCACCCGCAAGAACTTCCCCGTGCTGCCTTCCAAACCGGCGCCGGATCCCCGAAACAGTCCCGACGCACCCACCGAGGCGGTGAAACAGCTGTGAACCAGGCCATCCGCAATTCATGGATTGCCGCCATCGCGATGTTCGTACTGGTCTTCGGCGCGCTCAGCTACGTGCAGGTGGTTGGCGCCGACGAGCTCAAAGCCAACGCCTGGAACCGGCGCGCCATCCTGCAGAACTACTGCAACGACCGCGGTGCGATCATTGTCGGCGGCACCCCGGTGGCAGAGTCCGTGCCCGCCACGGAGAGCTGCAAATTCCAGCGGACCTACTCCCAGCCCGAGCTCTACGCGGGCGTCACCGGCTACTTCTCCAAGAACTACGGCCTCACCGGACTCGAGAAGTCGATGAACGATGTCCTGGCCGGCAGCTCGGACCAGCAGTTCCTGGACCGGGTGGGCCAGTTGTTCCTCGGGAACCAGCCCAAGGGCGCGTCCGTGGAACTGACCCTGGACCCCAAGCTCCAGAAACTGGCGTACGACCTCATCCCGGACGGCCAGCGCGGGCACATCGTGGTCACCAACCCGAAGACCGGGGCGATCCTGGCCATGGTGTCCAAACCGTCCTATGACCCCAACCTGATCGCCACCCAGGATGCGGCCGCCGAGCAGGCCAACTACACGGAGCTGAACCAGGTCCCCGGGATCAACCTGAACCAGAACGTCAGCGGACCAACGGGTGAGCTGCTGGCACCGGGATCGGTGTTCAAGCTCATTGACACCTCTGCGGCGCTGAAATCGGGCAAGTACAACAAGGACAGCGACCTGCCCAACCCGGCAGAGATGTCCTTCCCCGGCATCGACTACAAGCTGCCCAACTACGCCGGCGGCAACTGCTATACCCGCACGACGGCGTCGTTTGCGTTTGCCCTGCAGCAGTCCTGCAACACGCCGTTCGCCAGCATCGCCCTGGACCTGAAGCAGAAAGCCATCGCGGACGAGGCGGAGAAGTTCGGCTTCGGGCAGGACTTCGGCGACCAGCTCAAGCTGGACAGCGCCCCAAGTTTCTTCCCGACCGAACCCCTGGACGACGCCGGGCTGGCGCAGTCTTCGATCGGCCAGCGCGACGTCCGCGCCACACCGCTGCAGATCAACACCATGACAGCAGCGATCGCCAACGACGGAGTGCAGATGCAGCCGAACCTGATCAAGGCCGTGCGCGCCCCTGACCTGCGGGCAATCAACGAACCGAAACCCCAGGCACTGCGCACCTCCACGACTCCGGAGATCGCCCGGCAGATCAACGAGTGGATGGTCAGCGTCGTCGACGACGGCATCGCACACCGGGCGGCAGTGCCCGGTGTCCCGGTGGCCGGCAAGACCGGCACCGCGGAACTCGGCAACGGCCTGAACAACTCTTGGTTTACCGGGTTTGCCCCGGCAAATGACCCGCAAGTGGCTGTCACCATCGTCATGGAAGGCGTAGACATCACCACTGGCGCAAACCTAACCAGTCCGAACGCGAAGAAGATTTTTGAGGCGGTGTTGAATAAGTGAGGCCTACTTCGGGAATCACCCTCGGCGGCAGATTCCAGCTGACCACGCGCATTGCGATCGGCGGCATGGGAGAAGTCTGGAAAGCCAAAGACCTGATCCTTGGCCGCATTGTCGCCATCAAGGTGCTCAAGGAGGAATACACGGGGGACCCCGGATTCCTGCAGCGCTTCCGCGCCGAGGCACGCCATACCGCCCTCCTGAACCACGTCGGCATCGCCAACGTCTTCGATTACGGCGAGGAAGAGGGTTCGGCCTACCTCGTCATGGAACTGGTTCCAGGCCAGCCGTTGAGCAGCATCATCGAGCACGAACAGGTGCTTTCCCCGGACCGCACCCTGTCGATGATGGCGCAGACGGCGCGTGCCCTGGCCGTCGCCCACGCGCAGGGCCTCGTGCACCGCGACATCAAGCCCGGGAACCTGCTCATCACCCCCGACGGCCGCGTCAAGGTCACCGACTTCGGCATTGCGCGCCTGGCCGACCAGGTTCCGCTGACCCAGACCGGCCAGGTCATGGGCACCGCCCAGTACCTGGCACCGGAACAGGCCACGGGGCAGACCGCCACCGGAGCCTCGGACATCTACTCCCTCGGCGTGATCGGCTACGAGTGCCTCACGGGCCACCGGCCGTTCTCCGGGGAATCCCAGATCGCCATCGCGCTGGCCCAGGTCAACGACGCGCCGCCGCCGCTGCCGGACACGCTGCCGAGGCCCGTCCGCGCCCTGCTGATGTCCATGCTGGCCAAGGATCCGAAGAACCGCCCGGCCGACGCCATCAAGCTGTCCGAGGCTGCCGAGGCCATCCGCAACGGTGATATCGAGGCCGCACACGCAGCCGTACCCGGCATGCTGCTTTTCGAGGCAGCCACCGGACCCATCACGGCCCCCGTCGACGTCCCCACAGCGGCCACCAGCGTCATTGGCTCCAGCGCCGCGGAGGACAAGTCAACGTCCGCGACGTCCGCACTGCCCGTCGTGGGCGCCGCCGGTGCCGGCGCGGCAGCCGGCGTGGCGGCCGGTGCTGCCGCAGCCAGCGGCTACGGCGCCAGCAACGCGCTCAACCGCGCCGATGCCCTGGCGGCCGAGCGGAGCTGGGTGCAGGAAGAGGAGGAAGAAGACTACGACGAGCCGGAGGAGGAGCCGAAGCGCCGCGGACGCAGCCCCTGGACCTGGCCGCTGATTGCGCTGATCCTACTGGTGGTGTTCGCCCTGGTCGGCTTGGTCGTGAGCCAGGCCGGCAGCCTCTTTCCGTCGCAGGGTCCGGCCACGAGCAGTGCCACGTCCAGCATCGCGAAGCCGAGCAGTGCCACGCCCTCGGCGTCGTCCGCTTCCCCGTCCGAGACTCCCACCCCCACGCCCAGCTCAGCGACACCCACCGAGTCCACCCCGGCGGCGATCAACCTGATCCCGGATGCCTACCTGGGGCGGCCGTACAACGATGTCCGCAACGAGCTGATTGGCAAGGGGTTGCAAGTCACCGGCGTGGAGGTCGTCAACGACGCGACACCGGGCACAGTCACCAATATTGATCCCTCCGGTGCCGTCCAGCCCGGTACCACCATCACCGTCAGCTACTCCAAGGGACCGGAAATGGTTTCCGTCCCGTCCATCAAGGCAGGGGCAAGCGAGGCTGCGGTCCAGCAGGCCATCCAGGACGCCGGGCTGCGCTGGGCAAAGGGAGCCGACGTCAGTCCCACGGACAAGAAGGAAGATCCGGGCACTTTCGTGAGCTCGCAGCCTCCTTCCGGGTCCAAAGTGACCGCCGGCAGCGTCGTGACCTACCACCTCGCCAAGTCCACATCACCTTCACCTTCACCTACCAAGTCCGGACCCTAAACGATCATGAGCAATACACCCCGCACTCCGTCGCACAGGGAGGAACGCCCGGCGAACACGCAGCGCGTCCTCAGCGGGCGCTATGAGCTGGGTGAGCTGATCGGCCGTGGCGGCATGGCGGATGTTTTCCGCGGCGTCGATACCCGGCTGGGTCGTACTGTGGCCGTCAAGCTGCTTCGCCCGGACCTGGCCAGGGATCCCCAGTTCCAGGCCCGGTTCAAGCGCGAGGCCCAGGCTGTCGCGGCACTCAACCATCCGTCGATTGTCGCCGTCTTCGACACCGGGGACCACGCGGTCCCGGGTGACCACGACGACAGCGTCCGGGTGCCCTACATCGTGATGGAATTCGTCTCCGGCAAGACCATCCGCGATATGGTGCGGGCCAAGGACGTCACCATCGATCACGCGATCGACTTCACGCTCGGCGTGCTGTCCGCGCTCGACTACAGCCACAAGGCCGGAATCGTGCACCGCGACATCAAGCCCGCCAACGTGATGTTTTGCCCGGATTCAAACAGCGTCAAGGTCATGGACTTCGGGATCGCCCGCGCCATTGCGGACTCGTCCGCTACCATGACGCAGACGCAGGCCGTCGTCGGCACCGCCCAGTACCTGTCCCCGGAACAGGCCCGGGGCGAAGCCGTCGACGCGCGCAGCGATCTCTACTCCGCTGGATGCCTTCTCTATGAGATGCTGACCGGCCGGCCGCCGTTCATCGGCGACAGCCCAGTCTCCGTGGCCTACCAGCACGTTCGTGAGATCCCCGAGCCCGCCAGCAGCCTCAACCCCGAAGTCTCCGCGGCGCTGGACAGTGTGTTGATGAAGGCCCTGCAGAAGAACCGCGCCGACCGTTTCCAGGACGCGGCTGCCTTCCGCCGCGCCCTGCGGGCCGCGCGCAGCGGCGTTCCGGTGACCGCGCCGTCGGCCAGCGAGGCCCCCACCGACCCCACCAACGCCGTTCCGCGGTACGACCCCCTGGCGCCTACGGCTGCCTTCTCTCTGACCGGGGCCAAGTTCCTCGACGATTCCCCCGGAGGGCGGCTGCGGCCCCCCGAAGAAACGCCCGAGGACGACGGGGAGGTGCTGCAGCCAGCGGACACCGAACTCTATGGCGTTGCGGACACCGGCAGCCTGCCGCTGGTGCTGCCGGTCGAACGCGAGCACACCCCGGGCCAGAAGACGCGCCGCCGCACGTGGATCGCGACGCTCGTGGTCCTCACACTGCTGGTGCTGGCCGGCGGCAGCCTGTGGCTGTACAACCTCATGAATCAGGCCCCGCCGCAGGCAACCAAGGTCCTGGTGCCCACGGTGACGTCCCTGACGGAATCAGAGGCCCTGCAACGGCTGTACAACGCCGGCTTCAAGCCACAGCTCCAACGGCTGCAGCACGAGAGCATCCCCAAGGGCACCGCGATTGGCACCGTGCCGACGTCGGGAAGCTCCATGGACGCCAACTCGGACATCATTCTCAACATCTCCGAAGGCCCCAGCGCGATCACCATCCCGACGGACCTGCCCGGCCGGACCGAAGCGGCGGCCCGCGACCTCCTCCACCAAACGGGGCTGACCGGTGCCCTCACCACCAAGATGTCCAACAACCCCAAGGTTCCGGTCGGCATTGTCATCACCACCAATCCGGCCCCGGGCCAGGTTGTGGGCGTCGCGGACGCGGTCGAAATCGTCGTCTCCACCGGCAAGGTGGCTGTGCCGCAGCTGATCGGTCTGCCGCTGGCGGAGGCGGAGGCGAAACTGAAGGAGCAGGGCCTGTTGCTCAACGCCACCGAAGTGGAGAATTCCCAGGTGGCCCCGGGCAAGGTGACAGGACAGGCCGATGCCGCGGATTCGCTCGTGGAACAGGGTAAGACCATCACCGTGACCGTGGCGAAGGCACCGGCACCGGCGCCGCCCCCCGCGCCGTCGCCCACGCCGACTCCCACCAAGTCCGCATCCAAGGAGGACGCGGCCCTGGGCGGGTTGTTCCCCTAACCGGGACGGGATACTCGAACGTGCCGGCTAGCGCCGGCTACCTTCGCGCCGTCTTGGCCGACGGGTGCAGGTCCTGCCGGGTCAGTGCTTGATGAGCGGACTCAGGTCCGCTGCCCGTTCAGCAGCGCCGGCCATGCCAAGTGACTCGAGCCAGTTGCCCAGCATCTGGTAGCCGCCTTCAGTCAGGACGGATTCCGGGTGGAACTGGACACCGCACAGCGGGGCGGTGCGGTGCTGCAGGCCCATCACCACGCCGGTGCCGGTTTCCGCGGTGATTTCCAGGACCTCCGGGATGCTCTCGCGGACAGCGGCCAGCGAATGGTAACGGGTGGCCGTGAGAGGCGAGGGCAGCCCCGCAAACACACCGGTTCCGTGGTGTTCGACGAGGGAGGTCTTGCCGTGCATCAGTTCAGGAGCGTGCGTCACTGTTCCGCCGTAGGCCTCCGCCAGCGCCTGGTGCCCCAGGCACACACCCAGCATGGGCTTGTCGTGGCCGCCGCACCACTTGATCAGCTCAATGCAGACGCCGGCCCCGGCTGGATTCCCCGGACCGGGAGAGATGAGGACACCGTCCCGCGCCTCGGCCATTTCGATCGCCTCGGCGAGCGTGACGTCGTCGTTGCGGACCACGGTGGTCTCGGCACCGAGTTCCTGGAGATAGCCGACCAGTGTATAGACAAAGCTGTCGTAGTTGTCTACGACCAGGATCTTGGTTGTGCTCATGGGTGCCTTGCTGTACCAATCGTTGAATCTGTTAACTGGGTGAATTGCGCCAGCCAGGGAAAAAGGAACTGAACCATCAATACCAGTGCTCCGGCCGCCAGCACCAGCGCGGTCGCAATCCTGAGCCACAAGGGCCCGGGAAGGCGGCGGAAAAGCCAGCCATACATCCGTCAGCCGTCCCCGGCCGCGCGGGCCGCCTGGGAAATTTCAGCCGGCGGGCCTGCGGACAGGGACTGCCACCGCTCCAGCAGGGCGTAGGCCACAAAGCGTTCCCCGGAGCCAAACCGCGGGTTGCAGCTCGTCATGGTCAGGTAGCTCTCCGCCGGCGCGGCGCCCGGCTGCATCGGCACCGGCAACAGTACATCGGTCCGCGTGGGGAGGACTGTCTGGCTGTTCCGGAACACGTAGACATAGTAGCCCTCACGGGTCTGGACGTAGATCCGGTCCCCGGGCACCAAGGCGTCGATATGGTCCAGGACGGCGCCGTGAGTCTGCCGGTGCCCGGCCACGGCGAAGTTTCCCGCAGCCCCCGGCATGGCCGTGCCCTGATAGTGCCCGATGCCCAGGGTGTCCAACACCGCCGGAGTGGTTCCCTGAACGATTGGACGCGTGTATCCGGCGCCGAACCGGGGGACATACAGGATGCCGATTGTCGCGCCCTCCGCCGGTTCGGCGTCGACGGCGGGCGTGGGTGCGGCTGCCGCGCCGTTTGCCGCCGGCAGCCCGGGCACTGTGGGTGCGGCTGTTCCAATCCCGCGGGCAAAGTCCTGCACGACCTCGCGCTGCCGGGCATCGGAGGCCACATTCGTCCACCACAACTGCCACGCCACAAAGAGCAGGACAATGGCGCCTGCCGTCATGAGCAGCTCGCCCGCGATCTGGACGGTGCGCCGGAGCAGGCCACGGCGGCTGCGCGCCGTCGGGCCGGATCTCTGCTCCAGCTCCAGCACTGCGGGTTCTCCTCCTACGGCGGTTGCGGGGTCCACGGCGTGGCCGGAACTACAGCTAGAATTGTGCGACAAAGGAATTCGAACTTGACCAAGAGCGCGTTGGCCGGCGGGGGCTCACTTCCTGCAGGATATCAAGCCACGTTGCCGCTTTTGTTCTAGCCCGCCAAGGAGGATCAGTGCCCGTCTCGAAGCCGCGTAAAACTGCCCATGTGGCCCCGCAGACTTCTGCCGCGGAGGCCTACAAGCCCAATCCGGTCTGGTTCAAGCCCGTCATGTTTGGCCTGATGATCATTGGCCTGCTGTGGATCATCACGTTCTACATCACCGAGGGCGTCTTCCCGGTTCAGTCATGGGGCTCGTGGAACATTGTCGCTGGCTTCGGAATCGCGATCATCGGCTTCCTGATGACCACGCGCTGGCGTTCCTGAAACCAGGCCCGCGCGGCACATATCCCTGACGGGCCGGTACACACAGTGTGCCGGCCCGTCGTCGTTAATCCCCGGCACCAGGCCAGCGAAGGAATCCAGATGACCCCGGCAGTAAGCGGCTCAACCATTGGCGACGACGGACTGGCACGGCCAGCGTGGGCATCCGTGGATCCCATGCTGCGCGAGTATTACGACTCCGAGTGGGGCATGCCCGTCCGGGATGAACAGGGCCTCTACGAACGAATCAGCCTCGAGGGGTTCCAGGCGGGGCTGTCCTGGGCGACGATTCTGCGCAAGCGGCCCGCTTTTCGCGCGGCCTTCAAGGACTTCGACCCGGAAGTGGTGGCGCTCTTCACGGACGCCGATGTGGAACGGCTCATGCTCGATGCCGGCATCGTCCGGAACCGGCTGAAGATCCAGGCGACCATCACCAATGCCCGGGCTACTCTGGCGTTGAGGGACGACGGCGGCCTGGTTGACTTCGTGTGGGCGTTCCAGCCGGCCGCCACACCCAGGCCGAGCTCCCTCGATCAGGTCCCCACCACCTCGGCCGAGTCCATCGCGCTCTCCAAGGCGCTGCGCAAGAAGGGCTTCGCTTTCGTCGGGCCGACCACAATGTTCGCGCTCATGGAGGCCATCGGAATGGTGGACACCCATCTGCTGGACAGCCACCGCCGCGGATCCTCAGGCGTCTGGCCGCACTGACCCCAGAGTGACCCGGCGTGTTGCGGCGGCGACCCGACGCCTTATCCACAGCTGTGCACAAGTCTGGGGAAACTTATCCACAATGTTCATAAGTTTCCGGGCCGTCGTACGGTTCGGCTGAGTTCAAAGGCCACAGCGGGGCGCAAAGCCGATGATGAGATTCCCGGCCGGACATGAATTACATGCTTGTAAGTTATTAACAGTGTGGATTTCCTGTGGACAAGTTCGGCAGGCGCGCCATCAGCCCGCGGATCGCGCCGCAGGGACGCCCCAGGGACGCCTCGGGTCCGCTGTGGGTCCGCGCCAGTGACCCAGCGAGGTAGCCCGGCTGAACAGGGACCGTGCCAAAGGAGTTATCCACTTAATAACACCCAGCTACCCACAAGTTATCCACAGCTGGGGATAACGGCCGGGGTGTCGGGGCCGCAACCCCCGCTGTGGGGCCATGAGCCGGGTTAATTCCCACGGATGCTCGGGCCATCAAGTTATTAACACTGTGAATAACCCTGTTGAAACACTCCGCGGCCGTCCCGCGGCCCGTGCCGCCCTCCCGGGCGGACCGGGGCGGCCGTCCCGCGGCCCGTGTGTTGTGGCGTGCGCTGTGGGGAGCGGCGGGGCCAGGAGAGTGTCGTGGAGAGGCGCTGCTGTCCGGAGACCCCGCGGCGCCGGAGCAGGCACAAGAGGGCCTGATGCCTGCCCGGCGCAAAATCAGCAGGCCCTCAACGATCAAAGTTGTCCACTTACTCACAGGCCAACCCACAGAAGTTATCCACAGGTGTGGAGATCGGGCCTGCCGCATCGCCTGGGTGCTGGAAAATCGCCAGCCCGGGCGGTCAGATCCGGGTCGCCACAGAGAACTACACGCTTGTAAGTTATTAACAATGTGGATAACCGCTGTGGAAAACTTTTGGCTTCGCGTTTGTGAATTCAGGCGTCGGGGCCCAGCCGGGGTGTGCACGCGGAAGGGTCCACCAAGCGGAGGGAACCCAAAGGGAGAGTGAAGTGTCCCAAGGGCCCAGGCGGCCGAGTGCGGCCGGAAGTGTCGGCAGGAGCGGGCTAAACGCCGGCGCCGGACATCCGGACGACGGATACGACGGTCACCAGGACCAGGACCGCGGCGAGGCCGACTGCCTGCAACAGGCTCTGCCTGGGGCCGCGGGGGGTATAGGCAATGACAGCGGCGCTCAGGGCGCCGGTGACGAGGCCGCCGAGATGGGCCTGCCACGCGATCTGCGGGACCATGAAGCCGATGACGCCGTTGATGGCAATCAGGACCAGGAGTTGGCGGACTTCGCCGCCGCGTTGACGCTGGACCACCAGCAGGGCGCCGAACAGGCCGAAGATGGCGCCGGAGGCGCCCACGAGGCCCACCGGTCCGTTCGCGGGATACACCGGGGTCAGCAGAAGGAAGCCGAGAGAGCCGCCGACGGCTGAGAGCAGGTAGATGGCCAGGAACCGGGCGTGGCCAAGCAGCGGTTCAAGGATCTGGCCGAAAATCCACAACGTATACATGTTCAGGACGATGTGGAGCAGGAATCCCTGCGAGTGCAGGAACGCCGAGGTGAGCATCCGCCACGGTTCAGCGGCGGTCAGGGCGGGCGCGTAGGCCAGTTGCTGGTAGATCCCGTCGTCGGGGACTATCCACTGCAGCGCATAGACAAGGGCGCACAGCCCGATGATCACGTAGGTGACCACGGGTTTGCCGGCGGTCACGGCGCCGCCGTAGACGGTCCTGACGGTCGGCGTCGTGCGTTTGGTTTCGTTGACACAGTCGATGCATTGGAATCCGACGGCGGCCGCCCGCTGGCAGTCGGGGCACGCAGGGCGCCCGCATCGCTGGCAGCGCACATAGGCGGGCCGGTCCGGGTGCCTGGGGCATACCGGGACCTCTGCGGACGGCTCTGCCGCCGGAACTCCGTAGCTCATGGTGTGGGGTTAGAGCTTTTCGATGTCAATGCTGTTGATGGTGACATCCTCGACGGGGCGGTCGCCCATGCCGGTGCGGACGCCTTCGATTGCGTCGACGACCTTCTTGGAGTCGTCATCGGCGACCTCACCGAAGATGCTGTGCTTGCCCTGCAGCCAGCCGGTGGGGATGGTGGTGATGAAGAACTGCGAACCGTTGGTGCCGCGGCCCATCTGGATGCCGGCGTTGGCCATGGCCAGCTTGTACGGCTCGTTGAAAGTCAGTTCCGGGTGGATTTCATCATCGAACTTGTAGCCCGGTCCGCCGGTGCCGCGGCCCAGCGGATCGCCGGCCTGGATCATGAAGTCCTTGATGATGCGGTGGAAGATGGTGCCGTCGTAGAGCGGCGTGCCGGTCTTGTCCTCGCCCGTTTCCGGGTGGGTCCAGGCCTTCTCACCCGTGGCCAGTCCGACGAAGTTGTCGACGGTCTTCGGCGCGTGGTTGCCATAGAGGTTGACGACGATGTCGCCGAGGCTCGTGTGGATAGTGGCTTTTGCGGTTGCGTTGGCAGTCATAGCGCCTATTCTTCCATGACGGGTCCGCCCATATAGGGCCGCACAGTCAGTTCCGCGCTGGGTGAAATCCACTGGAAATCGGTCTGAAGAATAGCCGGTGCGTTCCTAGACACGTAGGCTAACAGCAGAACCGTCACATTAATCGGGAGGTAGTTGTGAAGAAAACGGATCGTATTGCCCGTGACCTGGAGCAGTCCGTCAGCACCGGAGTAGACACCGCCAAGGATTGGGCGGCCCCGCGGGTTGAGGCTGCCGTGAACTGGGCAGTTCCCCGCCTGCAGTATGGGCTGGATACCGCCTCTCCCAAAATCCAGGAGGGGCTCAAGTCGGCGGCCCAAAATCTGGCCGGCAGCGTTGCCACCGTCACCCCGCGCCTTCAGGATGGCCTGGCCCAGTTGGCGCCGAAAATCCATGACGCCGCGGAAAGCGCGACTCCGCGCCTGCACGGGGCTGTGGACAAGGCAGCACCGGTAATCGCCAACGCACGCGACCGGGTGGTTGTCTACTACCTTCCCAGGCTTTCCGACCAGATCGGGCAGGCTTCCGTGGCCGTCCACCGCACGCTGGAAAACGCTCCCGCCCACGTGGACGCCGTCGCACAGAAGCTTGTTGATTCAGGCGTGGTCCACGGCGTCCAGACGCAGGCCCAGACCGCCAAGGGACATGCCAAGACTGCAGGAAAGAACATCAAGGCGGCCGCCAGCGAAGTCAGCAAGACGGCCAATGCCAAGCTGGCCAAGCAGCAGAAGCCCAAGCACCGCGGCCTGCTGATCTTCGGCATCATCGCAGCCGCAGCCGCCGCGGGTGTCGCCGCTTGGAGGGCTTCCAGGCCCGTGGAGGACCCCTGGAAGGTACCGACGCCGGTAACGCCCGCCCCGGCGGCCACTCCCGCCGCCGACACGCTGAAGGACACCGCCGACAAGGCCGGCTCCGCGGCTGTTGCGGCAGCGGACTCTGCGGCCGAGGCTTCCACCGAGGCATCCGGTTCCGTAGCCGCCGCGGCGGACAAGGCGACGGAAGCGGCCAAGGACGTTGCCGACGACGCCGCGAAGAATACCGCTAAGGTTGCCACCGACGCCAAGACGGCCGTCCGCAACATCGCGTCCAACCTGAACAACGGGGCAAACAAGCCGGGCCAGTAGCGCCGGCCTGCATTCTCCCTGGGAGGGATTCCGCTACTGCGGGATCCCTCCCTTTGTTTCACGCGGCAGGTTTCACCCGGTGTGACGGGGGCGCGTCGCGGTCCCCCTTCATACGGCAGGCTTGATGCTAAATTTGTGGTGATGTCACCCCATAGATCACCCCAGGATGCCTTGCTCCTTGCTCCGCCGCCGAATGTATCTATTGTGATCCCGGCGTACAACGAGGAAAGCGTCATCCGGCAGTGTCTGATCGCCGCGGTCTACCAGTCGGTGCCTGCCCACGAAATCATTGTGGTGGACAACCTTTCCAGGGACCGCACGGCGGAGATCGTGCGGCAGATGCAGCTGGAGTATCCGGAGAGTCCCATCATCCTGCTTAGCCAGGACCGTGACCAGGGGCTCATTCCCACACGCAATTTTGGTCTGGACCGCGCCACGGGCGATATCCTCGGCCGGATCGACGCCGATTCCGTGCTGGAACCGGACTGGGTGGATCAGGTGCAGAAAGCCTTCGCCGACGATTCTGTGCACGCCGCGACCGGTCCGGTGGTCTATTACGACATGCCCATGCGCCGGTTTGGTCTCAAAGCAGACGACAAAATGCGCCAGCTGATGCTCAGGCTTGCCAAGCACCAGTATCACTTCCTCTTCGGTTCCAACATGGCACTGCGCCGCTCGGCCTGGGAGACCATCCGTGTAGAAGCCTGCCGGGATGAGCGGGACGAGATGCACGAGGACATCGATCTTTCGCTGCACCTGGCCGACCACGAGCTCCGGATCCAGTACTGGCCGCAGATGATCTCGGGTATGTCGGCCCGGCGGCTCGAGGACTCGCCGCGGGATTACCGCTACTACGTGACGCGCTTTGACCGGACCTACAAGGCCCACAACGTCAAGAAGATGGCCTTGAAGGCACCCATGGTGGTCTTCTTCTCGGTCTACTTCCCGGCGAAATTGCTCCGCGCCATCCATACGGTCAACGTTCCCCAGCCGGCCCGCCGCGGCGGCCAATAGCGGCCGTCAACACGCGGTCAACAGGCGGTCAATAGGTGCGGCCGCCATGGGCGGCCTAGTCGGTGCCGAGCTCCGCCAGCCGCTCTGTGCCGGCTCCCTCTGCTGTTCTCCGGGCGGAGCGTGAGCCGCGCTGCCCGAGGACCACGACGGCGAGCCCCACCAGAATCATCGCCAGCCCCACATAGGTCCCGGCCGGCAGCGTCTCGTCCAGGAAGGCCGCAGCCAGGAGCGCCGCTCCCGGGATTTCCAGCAGGATGATCATGGAAACGAGCAGCGGGCTCATGGTCGCCAGCAGGTAGTTGAACGCGGTGTGTCCCACCAGCTGCGCGCACACGGTGATCGCGAGGATCCCCAGCCAACCGGTTGCCTCGAACCCTGCCAGCGGCTGTCCGGCCAACAGCGCCATCCCCGCCACAACGGCGGCACACATGCCGTAGCACAGGGTCGTGTAGACGCCAGTGCCCATGCTCTGCCGCGCCTTGCCGCCGGCGAGCGTATAGATGCCCGCCAGGGCGCCGCCTGCGACGGCCAGGAGATCGCCCACCAGCGCCTCGGGCGAGGTGCCCATATCAAACCCGGTAATGGTCACGACACCGCCGAAGGCTAGCCCCAGCCCCACCAGGACCGGCCAGCGGAACCGGGTTCCCCGGAAGAACTGGAAGATCGCGATCCAGCCTGATTGCAGGCACACCAGCGCCGTCGCCGCCGCGACCGACGTCAGCTGCAGGGAGGTAATGAAGCACGCGAAGTGCAGGGCAAGGGCCACCGCCGCGGCGAGCGACCAGCGGAACTCGGCTCCGGTCACCCTGCCGAACTGACGCGGGTTGCGGACCACCACGGGACCGGCCATCACCGCCGCACCAATCGCATTGCGCCAGAAGGCGATGGCAAGGGCACTGACCGACGTGGCGCCCAGCGTGGCGGCAATGAGGGGCCCGGACGAGGCCACACCCAGCACCCCTACGGCTGCAAGTAAGAAGTTCACGCTCCAACACTAATGGGACTGACCGCAGGGCCCTTACGGCCGCTGGACCTTGACCGGTGCATCCCGGGGTGCCAGCCTTAATGCGCGGTCTCACGTCCCGATCTCGCCATCATCGAAGAAGGAGACCATCATGGCGTCAATGATCCGCAAGAGCCTGGACAAGCCCGAAGAAACACGCCCTGTTGCCGACGGCATGGGTCAGGTGGACCTCGTCAACCTCGACGCCGGCCCGGTTGGGCGGGCCACATTCCTGCCCGGATGGAAATGGTCCGACCACGTCAAGCCGATCGCCAAAACGGACAGCTGCATGGCCACCCACACCGGCTATACGATTTCCGGTCGCATCAAGGTCGTCATGGACGACGGCGAAGAACTCGAATTCGGGCCCGGCGACGTCGGCGTGATTCCGCCGGGCCACGACGCCTGGGTTCTCGGCGACGAGCCCTACGTGTATATCGATTGGCAAGGGATGGCGGACTACGCCAAACCGAAGGAGTGATTGGAAGGGCATGAAAAAAGCCCCGGACCGCGTTTCCGCGGTCCGGGGCTTTTCCTATGGTGGAGGCACGGGGACTCGAACCCCGAACCCCCTGCTTGCAAAGCAGGTGCGCTACCAATTGCGCCATGCCCCCATAAGAAGCAACCCGACAATCATACCCTAGGTCCGGAGCGCTGATTTCCAGCTTCCATCCCCGGGCTCCGGGCTAGTCAACCGGATCGGTTGAATTGCTCCAGATCACTTTCCGGGCTTCGGATTCCTGCACTTTCCTGTAGAGGAGGACGCCTGCGACCGTGACTGCGATAACCAGCAACTTCTTCACATGCACCCCGTTCCGGTTCAATCCTTGACGAACCTTCACTAACCTCTGCCAGAACCAGTACAGGTTCCGTGGGCGTACCAGGACTTGAACCTGGGACCTCTTCGTTATCAGCGAAGCGCTCTAACCGCCTGAGCTATACGCCCCGATGCCTCATCGGGCCGAGATATGACTGTACAGCACATCCCGGCCCGATCTCAAATCGAGGCCCTTTTCCGCGGGATTCCGCGGAAAAGTAAGGGAATTAGTCGTCCGTGAGGGTCACGCCGATGCCGCCGACGAGCGTCGCCGCAATGTTGTACAGCACCGCCGAAAGCATCGACAGCGCCGTCAGCAGCACCACATTGATCACGGCGATGATGGTAGCGAATGACGCCACCTGCCCCAGGGATGCCACCTTCTTCAATTCAAAGCCGCCGCCCTCGGAGCCGGCGAGGGTCCCGAGCAGGCTGTCCACCTGGTCAAAGATCCCCGTCAGGTCCAAAACGGTCCAGAGTACGATCGCCGCCACGACCGTGACGATTCCCAGCGCCACGGAGAGCAGGAAGGCCATCTTCAGTACGGACCAGGGGTCCACCTTGCTGACCAGCAGCCTCGCACGGCGCACCTTGGCCTTGGGAGCCGGCTTGATGAGCCCGGTGGTGCCCTGCCCGCCGGACTGGGCGGGGCGCTGGCCCGCGCCGGCCGGGCGCTGCCCGGGGACCGCGGGGCGCTGGCCGGGCGCGGGGGGACGCTGTCCCGTTCCCGTGGCTGCGCCGGACACGCCGGGGCGCTGCTGCGGACGCGAGGGGGCGCCTACGCGCGGTGCGGCAGCGGGTTGCCGCACTCCGCTCGGCACGCCGCTGCTCGGCTTGGGATATGAGTCGGAATTACTCACTCGTTACCTCCGGTGTTGTCTTCGTCCAGCTCGGCATTGCCTGATGACTCATCTGACTCCGGGGCCGGTACTGATTCTGCCTCTGCGGACTTCTCATGCAGTCCGCCATCTTCTGCCAACGTTACGTCATTCGGCGTGGAAGCCCGATTTTCGGCCTGTTCGCCGGCATCTTCACCTTCGGCCGAGTCGTCGCTTTCCAGGCCGCGTTCGCTGTTCCGGGCTACGGCGATGATGCGGTCGTTCTTGTCCGGCTTGGCAAAGATCACGCCCATGGTGTCGCGGCCCTTGGCCGGCACACCGGTGACCGAGGAGCGGACCACCTTGCCGCCCTCCATGACCACCAGGACTTCGTCTTCCTCGTTGACAATGAGGGCGCCGACCAGGTGGCCGCGTTCTTCCTGGTACTTGCCGACCTTGATGCCAAGGCCTCCGCGGCCCTGGAGGCGGTATTCCTCCACCGCGGTCCGCTTAGCGAAGCCGCCTTCGGTGACAATGAAGACAAACGAACCGTCCTGCACGACGTCGGCCGCCAGCAGTTCGTCGTCCTCGCGGAACTTCATGCCGGTCACGCCCGACGTTGCCCGTCCCATCGGGCGCAGCGCATCGTCCGTCGCGGTGAAGCGGACGGACTGGCCCTTGCGGGAGACCAACATGAGGTCGTCGGTCTCGGAGACCAGCTGGGCCGAGACGAGCTCGTCGCCGTCGCGCAGGTTGATGGCGATCACGCCGGCGGACCGGTTGGTGTCGTAGTCCTCCAGCCGGGTTTTCTTGACCAGACCGCGTTTGGTGGCGAGCACCAGGTACGGGGCGTGCTGGTAGTCGCGCAGGTCCAGCACCTGGGCGATGTGTTCGTCCGGCTGGAACGCCATCAGGTTTGCCACGTGCTGGCCCTTGGCGTCGCGACCGGCTTCCACGAGCTCGTACGCCTTGGCGCGGTAGACCCGGCCCAGGTTGGTGAAGAAGAGCAGCCAGTGGTGGGTGGTGGTGACGAAGAAGTGTTCGACGACGTCGTCGCCGCGCAACTGCGCGCCCTTGATGCCCTTGCCGCCGCGCTGCTGCGAGCGGTAGTTGTCGCTGCGGGTGCGCTTGACGTAACCGCCGCGGGTGATGGTGACAACCATTTCCTCTTCGGGGATCAGGTCCTCCATCGACATGTCGCCGTCGTAGCCCAGCAGGACCTTGGTGCGGCGGTCATCGCCGTGCTTGGCCACGATTTCGGCCAGTTCGGTGCTGATGATCTCGCGCTGGCGCTCCTCGGAGGCCAGGATCGAGTTGTACTCGGCGATCAGGGACTCAAGTTCGGCATGCTTGTCCTGGATCCTCTGGCGTTCCAGCGCGGCGAGCCGGCGCAGCTGCATGTCCAGGATGGCCCGGGCCTGCCCCTCGTCGATGTCCAGCAGCTCCATCAGCCCGTCGCGTGCGGCCTCGGTGGTGGTGGACGCACGGATCAGGGCAATGACCTCATCGAGCGCATCCAGCGCCTTGAGAAGGGCCCGCAGGATGTGCGCTTCCTCCTCCGCCTTCCGCAGCCGGTACCGGGTGCGGCGGGCAATGACGTCCATCTGGTGCGTGACCCAGTGCCGGATGAAGGCATCGAGGCTGAGCGTGCGCGGCACGCCGTCGACAATCGCGAGCATGTTGGCGGCGAAGTTGTCCTGCAGCTGGGTGTGCTTGTAGAGGTTGTTCAGCACCACTTTGGCCACGGCGTCGCGCTTGAGCACGATCACCAGTCGCTGGCCGGTGCGGCCCGAGGTCTCGTCGCGGAGGTCGGCGATGCCGGAGATCTTGCCGTCCTTGACGAGTTCGGCGATCTTGATGGCCAGGTTGTCCGGGTTGGCCTGGTACGGCAGCTCGGTGACCACCAGGCACGTGCGGCCCTGGAGTTCCTCGACGTTGACCACGGCGCGCATGGTGATGGAGCCGCGGCCCGTGCGGTAGGCGTCCTCGATGCCCTTGTGGCCCAGGATCGTGGCGCCGGTCGGGAAGTCCGGTCCCTTAATGCGCTGGATCAGCTCTTCGAGCAGCTCTTCGCGGCTGGCGGTCGGGTTGGCCAGGTACCACTGCACACCGTCGGCGACCTCGCGGAGGTTGTGCGGCGGGATGTTGGTGGCCATGCCGACGGCGATGCCGGAGGAACCGTTCACCAGGAGGTTCGGGAACCGCGCCGGCAGGATGGTGGGTTCCTGGTTCTTGCCGTCGTAGTTGTCCTGGAAGTCGACGGTTTCCTCGTCGATGTCCCGGACCATTTCCATGGCCAGCGGGGCCATCTTGGTTTCGGTGTACCGCGGAGCCGCGGCGCCGTCGTTGCCGGGCGAGCCGAAGTTGCCCTGGCCCAGTGCCAGCGGGTAGCGCATGGTCCAGTCCTGGATCAGGCGGACCAGGGCGTCGTAGATCGCGGTGTCGCCGTGGGGGTGGTACTGGCCCATGACTTCGCCGACCACGCGGGCGCACTTGTTGAAGGAGCGTTCCGGGCGGTAGCCGCCGTCGAACATCGCGTACAGCACGCGGCGGTGGACCGGCTTGAGGCCGTCCCGGACGTCCGGCAGTGCACGGCCCACGATCACGGCCATGGCGTAGTCGAGGTACGAGCGCTGCATTTCGGTCTGCAGGTCCACCTGCTCGACGCGGTCGGTCAGTACGTCGCCGTCGATTATGGCGCCTTCAAGGACGGGCTCGGAGCCGGCCGGCACCTCGGGTGTTTCGTCACTCATAGTCTATATTTTCCGTTTCAGGTATATATCAGCTCTGGAATATTAAGCGGGCTTGGAAGCCGCTAGATATCGAGGAACCGAACGTCCTTGGCGTTCTGCTGAATGAAGTTTCGGCGGGATTCAACGTCTTCGCCCATCAGGACGGAGAAGGTCTGGTCCGCCGCCAGGGCGTCGTCCATGGTGACCTGCAGCAGGGTGCGGTGGTCCGGGTCCATGGTGGTGTCCCAGAGTTCCGTGTAGTCCATCTCGCCCAGGCCCTTGTAGCGCTGGATGCCGTTGTCCTTGGGGATCCGGCGGCCCGCGGCCTGGCCCGAGACCAGTTTCGCGTCGCGTTCCCGGTCGCTGTAGACGTAGTCGTGCGGGGCGTTGGACCACTTGATCCTGTACAGCGGCGGCTGGGCGAGGTAGACGTAGCCATTCTCGATCAGCGGGCGCATGTAGCGGAACAGCAGCGTCATCAGGAGCGTCGTGATGTGCTGGCCATCGACGTCGGCATCGGCCATGAGCACGATCTTGTGGTACCGCAGCTTGGCGATGTCGAAGTCCTCGCCAATGCCGGTGCCGAAGGCGGTGATCATGGACTGGACCTCGGCATTGCCGAGTGCCTTGTCCAGGCGGGCCCGTTCCACGTTCAGGATCTTGCCGCGCAGCGGCAGGATGGCCTGGGTCTCCGGGTTGCGGCCGCGTTTGGCGGAGCCGCCGGCCGAGTCACCCTCCACGATGTAGACCTCGCATTTTTCCGGGTTCTTCGAGGAGCAGTCGGACAGCTTGCCGGGCATGCCGAAGGATTCCAGCGGGCTCTTGCGGCGGGCGTTGTCCCGGGCCTTCCGCGCGGCCATGCGCGCCTGGGCAGCCGAGATGGCCTTGCGGATGACGTCCCGGGCGGGGCCGGGGTTGCGCTCGAGCCAGTCGCCCAGCCCGTCGGTGACAACGCGCTGGACAAAGCCCTTGACCTCGGAGTTGCCGAGCTTGGTTTTCGTCTGGCCCTCGAACTGCGGCTCGGAGAGCTTCACGGAAATGACTGCCGTCAGGCCCTCGCGGATGTCGTCTCCGG
This sequence comes from Arthrobacter sp. P1_C12_2, assembly GCF_056406415.1. Classification (NCBI taxonomy): domain Bacteria; kingdom Bacillati; phylum Actinomycetota; class Actinomycetes; order Micrococcales; family Micrococcaceae; genus Arthrobacter; species Arthrobacter sp. P1_C12_2. The sequence continues at coordinate 69,703 of NZ_JBFUAF010000007.1, forward strand.
TGAGGTTGTCTTCCTTTTCCTTGATGATGTTCTTCTCCCGCGCATAGCGGTTGATGAGTGAGGTCATCGCGGCGCGGAACCCCTCTTCGTGGGTGCCGCCCTCGTGCGTGTTGATCGTGTTGGCGTAGGTGTGGACGCTCTCGGAGTACGCGTTGGTCCACTGCATCGCCATTTCCAGGGCAATGTGCCGTTCCGTGTCCTCGGTCTCGAAGGCGATGACGTCCTCGTGGACCACATCAACCTTTTTGCCGGAGTTCAGGTGCTTGACGTAGTCCAGCAGGCCGTCGTCGTACTGGTACACCACGGTGTGGAATTCCGCGGGGACTTCGCCTTCGGTGGGGACGGTGTCCAGGTCCAGGTCGTCGTCCTCGGACGGTTCCGCCGGGGCGCGGCGCTCGTCGGTCAACGTGATGCGCAGGCCCTTGTTGAGGAAGGCCATCTGCTGGAAGCGGGCACGCAGTGTTTCGAAGTCGAAGTACGTGCTCTCGAAGATGCTGGCATCGGGGTAGAACGTCTGCGTGGTGCCGGTCTCGGTGGTTTCCTCGCCCTGGACCAGGCCGCCTTGCGGCTTGCCGCCGTCGGCGAACGACATCCGCCAGACGTGTCCCTGGCGGCGGACCTCGGTGTCGACGCGGCTGGAGAGCGCGTTAACCACCGAAATGCCGACGCCGTGGAGGCCGCCGGAGACGGCGTAACCGCCGCCGCCGAACTTGCCGCCGGCGTGCAGGATCGTCATGACGACTTCCACGGTGGGCTTGTGCTCGGTGGGGTGCATGTCCACGGGGATGCCGCGGCCGTTGTCGACCACCTTGACCCCGCCGTCGGCCTGCAGCACGATTTCGATGTGCGTGCAGTATCCCGCCAGGGCCTCGTCCACCGAGTTGTCCACCACCTCGTAGACCAGGTGGTGCAAACCGCGGGGTCCGGTGGAGCCGATGTACATGCCGGGACGTTTCCGGACAGCTTCCAGGCCTTCAAGTACGGTGATGTCGCTGGCGCCGTATTCGCGCGATGTCGCGGTCCCCGACGGCGCCGCAGCCGCCGCCACCTGCACTACCGCTTCCGCTACGTCTTCCACTGCCGGGATCTCTGCATTGTCGTTAGCCACAGGCGCTTTCGACTCCTCTATGTTCGTTGAAGGCCGGCCGTTGCCCCTTCCGTGGAAAAGGCTCCTGCCAACAGGCACGTCACTGACGACGCCGGGTGTTTCCGCTGACTTGGGTCCCGTCCGCCGCACGCTGAAATTGCGTCGGAAACGGACTCAGTCAACGCTTCACCGGCGCCCAGTTATCTACACCGATTCTATCGTGTTATAGGAGCCAAACCCGCATTCCAGGGCACCAAACGGGCGGGAAAGTGCCGCTGAGAGGCCGCTGGCTCCCCCTGCAAGGCTTTCGGGGTCCAGCCCTAGGGTTCCTATACGACTCCGGGGCGTTCGAGCGCCCTACACGCCGCTTGCGGATTTTTCAAGGGTTTTTGCAAGAAGTGCTTCACATCCGGTGCGCGCCGGGGGCCCTGGGGCTATCCGTACGTGTCGCGGGGCCCGCGGCCATTGACCGTCCGCAGGCCCTTGCGCCAGCTCGGGGCGGCGGGTCCGAGCACCTGGATGCTGGTGACGACGCCGTCGCCAAGCTCGGTCCGGAATTTTTCCAGCAGGCTGCTGCTCAGCAGCCGCAGCTGGGTGGCCCACGCCGTGGAATCGGTCCGCACATGCAACGTGGTGTCGGTAAAACTCTCCGGGGTGCAGTGCGCCGAGATCTCCGGCCCCACCAGCACGGCCCACTGCGCCATGACGGAGCCGACGGCCACTGGAGAGCTCCAGCCGCGTTCGGCCACGAGGCGTCCCACGACTTTTCCCAGGCCGAGCGGATCCCTGCCGGTGCCGTGGAATTGGGAGAACCCGCGGGTTCCGCGCAGGGCGCGGGCGGGTTTCTGGGTGCCGGCGCCGGAGCGCGGCAGCGCCCGCCGGATTTCGCCCCGGGCCGCGGCGGCGTCGCGCATCCGGTTCAATGCGGCCTGCGCGGCATCGATGTCGTCGGGGTCACGGCCCGGCTGCAGGCCGCCGTCGGTATCCTTATTCATCGATTTTCCTGCTCATCGATTCCTCCCGGGATGACCTTCACCCGCCGTCCGGTCAGTTCGGCCGGGATATCGTCCTCGACGGCGGCAGTGACCAGCACCTGCTCGGCGCCGGATACTATTGCCGCCAGTTTACGCCGCCGCTGGACGTCGAGTTCGGCAAAAACGTCGTCCAGGATCAGGATCGGGGGTGACCCGCCCGTGCGGGCATCGTCGAGCATGACGTAGTAGGAGGCCAGGCGCAGGGACAGGCACATGGACCATGTTTCCCCATGTGAGGCGTAGCCCTTGGCCGGCGCCGATCCAAGCACGAGCTCAAGCTCATCGCGGTGCGGCCCGACCAGCGAGATTCCCCGTTCCAGTTCCTTGCGCCGGGCCGCGGCGAAGGCCTGGATGTAGCGGTCGGTGAGCTGCTCGACGGAGAGCAGGCGCAGGTCCTCCGCCAGTACAGAGGTGGCGGCGGCCGCGCCGGCATCGGTGCCGGTCGCAGCAGCGGCGCCTTCCGCAGGCCTGGACTCCGCTGGTCTTGATGTGGCGCCGTCGTCGTCCAGGCTGTCCTGCAGCGTGGAACGGTACACCGCAGCGGCGTCCTTGGAGCCGTCGGTCAGCTGCGCGTAGGCGTTTTTCAGGTGCGGTTGCAGCCGGTCCACCAGCTCCAGGCGCGCGTGCAGCAGTTCGGCTCCGGCCCGGGCCATGTGCTGGTCCCAGACATCGAGCGTTGCCTCGTGGCCGGTGCTGAACTTGCCGGCGCGGGCCGACTTGAGCAGCGCGTTCCGCTGCTTCAGGACCCGGTCGTAGTCACTCCTGGTCGCGGCGTGGCGCGGCATGAGGCTGACCAAAAGCTCGTCCAGGAACCGGCGGCGACTGGACGGATCGCCCTTGACCAGCGCCAGGTCTTCCGGAGCGAACAGGACGGTCTGGCAGATGCCAAGCAGGTCCCTGGCGCGGACCGGATTGCTCCGGTTGATCCGTCCGCGGTTGGCCCGCCCCGCGTTGATTTCCAGTTCCAGCACGGTCGACTGCTCGCCGCGGACCAGCTTGGCCCGGATCATGGCCCGCTCGGCGCCAAAGCGCAGCAGCGGCGCGTCCGTGCTGACCCGGTGCGAGGTGAGCGTGGCCAGATACCCGATCGCTTCCATCAGGTTGGTCTTGCCGATGCCGTTGGAGCCCACCAGGACGGTGACGCCGGGCTCAAGGCTGAGATCGACCTGGGCGTAGCTGCGGAAATCTGTGAGCGAGAGTTTTTCTAGGTACACGCGGGATTCAGGACCTCACCGGCAGGATTACTTGGCCGGCCGGGTCGCGTGGCCGCCGAACTGGTGGCGCAGCGCGGACACCATCCTCATGGCCGGCGAGTTGTCCTCGCGGGAGGAGAACCTGGCGAACAGCGCAGCCGTGATCGCCGGTGCCGGCACGGAGTTGGCAATAGCCTCCTCGACGGTCCAGCGGCCTTCGCCGGAATCCTCGACGTAGTCGGAGATCGATTCCAGTCCGGGGTCCTCGTCAAGGGCCTTGACCATGAGGTCCAGCAGCCAGGAGCGGACCACCGTCCCCTTTTGCCAGGCCCGGAAAGTCCCGGGAAGATCGGCGACGATCTCCTTGGCGGCCAGGAGTTCGTACCCCTCGGCGTAGGCCTGCATCAGGCCGTATTCGATCCCGTTGTGGACCATCTTGGCGTAGTGGCCGGCCCCGATACCGCCGACGTGCACAAAGCTGTCAGCCCGGTCGCCTGCAGGACGGAGCGCGTCGAAGACGGGGAGGGCGCGTTCGATATCCGCGGCATCACCGCCCGCCATGAGGCCGTAGCCGTTCTGGAGGCCCCATACCCCGCCGGACACGCCGCAGTCCGCGAAGCGGATTCCCTTTTCGGCCAGCGCGGCACCGTGCTTCTGGTCTTCGGTGAACCGGGAGTTGCCGCCATCGATCACGAGGTCGCCGGCGTCGAGCTTGTTACCCAGTTCGGTGATCACGGCGTCGGTAATCTCGCCCGACGGGACCATGACCCAGATGAGCCGCGGCGCCGGGACGGCGGCGATGAGTTCGTCCAGGGTGGCGACGTCGGCAACTTCGGGGTTGCGGTCAAAGCCGGTGACCTCGATCCCGCCGTTGCGCAGCCGTTCGCGCATGTTGAAGCCCATTTTTCCAAGGCCGATTAGTCCGATGTGCACGGGATGAACTCTTTTCTGCGCTGGGGGTGCTTCGTAGGGGGACGTCACCCAACTGACTGGCAGTTGTGGCCGTTTTGAGGGCTGAAAACGGCCGTATCTGTCAGTTAGTTGGGCAGCCGGACGGGCATGACGAGGTAGCGGTAGTCGCCCTGGTCCTCGCCCTCGGCGTCCTGCTGGGCCGTGATCATGGCCGGCTTGGGGGCCGTGGTGAAGGAGAACCGCACGAACTTGGTTTCGATGACGCTCAGGCCCTCGATCAGGTAGTGCGGGTTGAAGGCCACGGTGATGTCCTCACCGGACAACTGGGCTTCGAGCTCTTCGGAGGCCTGGGCGTCCTCACCGGTGCCGGCGTCCAGGTGCAGCTGGCCCTGGGTGAAGGCGAGCCGGACAGGCGTGTTGCGTTCGGCCACGAGCGAGACGCGGCGCACGGCCTCGACCAGTTCCTGGGTCTGCACTGTGGCGTGGATGGGGGTGGAGTCCGGGAAGAGCGAACGGATCTTCGGGTAGTCGCCGTCGACCAGGAGCGACGTGGTGGTCCTGCCGCCGCTCTCGAAGCCGATCAGCCGGCTGTCGTCGTCGGCGAGGGCGATGTTGATGTCGCCGCTGCTGCCGAGTGTTTTTGCCACTTCGTTGAGGGTCTTGGCCTTGACCAGGGCGCTCGTGGAGATGCCGGGAGTCGCAGGCTTCCACGGGACTTCCCGCATGGCCAGGCGGTAGCGGTCGGTGGCCAGGAGGGTGATGAGGTCGTCCTCGATTTCCATCCGCACGCCGGTCAGGATCGGCAGGGTGTCGTCCTTGCTGGCCGCGATGATCACCTGGGATACCGCCTGGGCGAACGAATCGCCTGGAACGGTGCCGCTGATCGTAGGCAGCGCCGGCAGAGGCGGGTATTCGGCCTCGGGCATCGTGGCCAGGTGGAAGCTGCTCCGGCGGCAGGTGAGCGTCACCTTGTTGCCGTCGGTCTCGACCTCGACGGGGGCGGACGGCAGGCTGCGGCAGATGTCCGCGAGCAGGCGGCCCGACACCAGGATGGTGCCTTCGGTGCTGATGTCAGCAGGGATTTCGAGCCTCGCAGAGGTCTCGTAATCGAAGCTCGAAAGGCTGACGGTACCGGCTTCAGCTTTCAGGAGCAGGCCTGAAAGTACGGGAACGGGCGGCCGCGGAGACAACGACCGGGCGGTCCATGTCACGGCTTCTGCCAGGACGTCCCGTTCGACTCTGAACTTCACGGAAGGGTGCCGCCTTTCATTGCTGCTGTTAGTGCTGAAAATCGCTGAAACTGCTCAAGCTGCCGCGGACCTCGGCAGGGACGCCGAACTCCGTCAACAAGGGAATCGTCCGCCCACCCCGGGCCCCATGGCCCGGTAGGAACCACAAAAGATGTCCGGGACGGACACACTGCAGACAGCTTAGCCCCAAGGTGAGCGTTTCTCCCATCCCCGGGTTACATCAGTGTTGTTCGCAGGGCCGGTCTCCTGCGCCGGTCCGGAACGGGCCTGGGCGCTGTCCGGGGGGTGGGAAGGAGATTGTTGTTTGAGGGAATTTCATTTTCTTGGGATTAGTAGTGTTAATAACTGCTGTGGAAACTGTGGATAACTCGATCCTGCCGTACGAATCCGCGGTTAAGCCCTGTTCATGGACTGTGGGCGGAGCAGGTTTTAAACAGGGTGTGGATGGGGACAAGTTTTTTGGCCTCTTCGTCGCTCCACAGGCGCCTTAAGGGTTTTAAGCCCATTAACCGCGGTTGTCCCCTTAAGTATCCACAGGGTTGTCCACAGGGCCCTGTTAATAAGGTAAGAGTGCGCAGGCGGATGCCTCAGGAATTACGCTGCTGCTGCTTGATCCGGTTGGTCAGCTCGGTCACCTGGTTGTAGATGACCCGGCGCTCAGCCATGAGCTCGCGGATCTTGCGGTCGGCGTGGATCACGGTGGTGTGGTCGCGGCCGCCCAGCTCCTGCCCGATCTTGGGCAGGGACATGTCCGTCAGCTCCCGGCACAGGTACATCGCGATCTGCCGGGCGGTTACCAGCGTGCGGGTGCGCGACTTGCTGCAGAGTTCTTCCATGCTGAGCTTGAAGTAGTCAGCCGTCTGCGTGAGGATCTGGGCCGAGGTGATTTCCTGGGCACCGTCGTCCGTGATGAGGTCTTTGAGCACCATCTCGGCCAGGGCCACATCCACCGGCTGCCGGTTCAGGCTGGCGAAGGCCGTGACGCGGATGAGGGCTCCCTCAAGTTCGCGGATGTTGCTGGAGATCTTGGAGGCGATGTATTCGAGCGCATCATCCGGGGCGGAGAGGCCCTCGCTGAGGGCCTTCTTCCGGAGGATCGCGATGCGGGTCTCCAGTTCGGGCGGCTGGATGTCGGTCAGCAGGCCCCACTCGAAGCGCGACTTCATGCGGTCTTCGAAGCCGGCGAGCAGTTTCGGCGGCTGGTCCGAGGTGATGACCACCTGCTTGTTGTTGTTGTGCAGGGCATTGAACGTGTGGAAGAACTCCTCCAGCGTCCGGTCCTTGCCGGCCAGGAACTGGATGTCGTCGATCAACAGCACATCCACGTTGCGGTACGTGGTCTTGAAGCTGGTGCCTTCATCGTCGCGGATGGAGTTGATGAAGTCGTTGGTAAATTCCTCGGAATTGACGTAGCGGACCCGGATCCCGCTGTAGAGCCGGCGCGCATAGTGGCCGATCGCGTGAAGCAGGTGGGTTTTGCCGAGTCCGGAGTCGCCGTAGATGAACAACGGGTTGTAGGCCTTCGCCGGCGCCTCGGCTACAGCTACGGCGGCTGCGTGGGCGAACCGGTTGGAGGACCCGATCACGAAGGTGTCGAAGACGTACTTCGGGTTCAAGCGGCCGAATTCGTGCGAGGTGCTCGGCAGCATCGGCTGCGGCTTCAACTCCACGGTCGGGTCGGCGGCCAGGGAAAGTTCGACGGCGGGTTCGGGTTCTGTGTGCAGGGGCACCAGATCCGTGTCGACGTCGATCGCGCAGCGGATTTCGTCGGAAAACACGCTCCGGAGGGCGTCGTCGAGGGCTTCCTTGACCTGGGTCTGCAGCACTTCGCGGGTGAGTTCGTTGGGGACGGCCACCAGCAGGGTGGAACCGATCAGCCCCTGCGCCTGGGCCAGGATGACGAAGCCGCGCTGCCGGGGTGAGACACGGTGGTCGTTCTCCAGAAGACTCACAACCCGCCGCCAGGAACTTCCGACAGTGTTGGCTTGGTTGGCTTCGTCTACTGTCATCAATCAGTTCCTCAAACTTGCTGGCCTGCATTACGTGCATCCACGCGGTCCGGAGCTGTGCGCCGGCCGACTCAATCCACAGGGTTATGCACAGTCCGTGGATAAGGGGTTACTGAGACACTGTAGGGGATGAAAACGCCAGAAGATAGCTGGGTTCAGTCCTGTGGATAATTACACCGTTGTGGTTCTCAAATGGGGCGCGTGACGCACTTCATCCACAGGCTGCGGGACCAGTTAGCCACAGCTGGGGATAGCTTGCGGAGCGACCCCCGGTTTGACTCGGGAGGTCGGCAAGCCCTAACGTTGTGAAGTCCCATGTGTACGCTTTTCGCCTCATCTGAATCTTTCCTGACGCCCCGCGTTGTGTGAGTTACGAGGGAAGCGGCACATACCAAAACTTAGCGTCGGCCAGTTCTTCCCCTTGATCGGGTGGGCGCACCTTTGATCCACTGGAGTAACTAACGTGAGCAAGCGGACTTTTCAGCCGAATAACCGCCGTCGAGCCAAGAAGCACGGCTTCCGCCTTCGTATGCGTACCCGTGCCGGCCGTGCCATCCTGGCAGCCCGTCGTGGCAAGGGCCGCACCGAACTGTCGGCCTAAATAACTGACTCGTCGGTCCACATCCCTGTGCGAGTTGAACGGTGCTAGCCACCAGGAACCGTCTGCGGACATCAACCGATTTTTCAACAACTGTACGTTCCGGTGTCCGCAATGGACGCCGGAACGTAGTGTTATATACGGCAGCTATCGCTGCTGATGAACCAAGCCGGATCGGATTCATCGTTTCCAAGAGTGTCGGGAACGCTGTTGTCAGGAACCTCGTTAAGAGGAGACTGAGAGAAGCCGGCGCATTGTCGTTGCAGAAATACGGCAGCGGGTTTGCCATCGTGGTGCGGGCCCTGCCCGCCGCGGCGGGAGCCAGCTGGGACCAGTTGCTTGCCGACTATGACGCCGCTTTGGAAACAACGATGAAACGGCTGGGCAACCGCCTTCCGAAGGCTGCTTCGTCAGGTTCTTACGAGACAACACAGGAGGGGACCCCGCGTGCATAGCTCAACTGCCGCCGCCGTCCCCCGCCCGTACGTTGCGACTCCCGGATCGACACTGCGCCGGGTGGGAGCAGTGCTCTGGAACCTGCCCCGCAACATCCTCATTCTGCTGCTGATGGCCTACCGCAAGGTGGTCTCGCCGCTCTACGGCCAGGTGTGCCGCTTTTTCCCCAGCTGTTCGGCCTATGCCCTTGAAGCGATCACGGTGCACGGTGCTGTGAAAGGAAGCTGGCTGGCCGCCAGGCGCCTCTTGCGCTGCCACCCATGGAATGCCGGCGGTGTGGACCATGTCCCCGCCGGGAATCGGGAATGGCCGGCCGGCCGCACCCCCACAATTGTTGTGCTGAACAATCCGGATATCTACCTGGCTGCTCAGCCTGATGGAGAAGGCCGCACTGCGGCCTGACGAATAGGGAATCGTATGGACATCTTTGAAACAATTTTGGCCCCGTTCAAATGGCTGGTCTCAGCCATCATGGTCGGCTTCCATGACGGACTCAGCGCCATCGGCATGCCCGCGGCCAGCGGCTGGACCTGGACCTTGGCCATCATCGGGCTCGTGCTGGTCATTCGCGCCGCCCTGATTCCCGTCTTCGTCAAGCAGATCAAGGCCCAGCGCGGCATGCAGCTGCTGCAGCCGGATCTGAAGAAAATGCAGGACAAGTACAAGGGCAAGACGGACCAGCTGTCCCGCCAGGCCATGGCGCAGGAACAGATGGCGCTGTACAAGAAGCACGGCACCAACCCGTTCTCGGCCTGCCTGCCCATGCTGATCCAGATGCCCTTCTTCTTCGCGCTGTTCCAGGTTCTCTCCGGTATCACCGCGGCAGCCACCACCGGCAAGGGCATCGGCGCCATGAGCGCCGAGCAGGTCAAGCAGTTCGACGAATCCACCATCTTCGGCGCCCCACTCTCGGCATCGCTGCTGCACGGCGGCGGCGGCAACCAGATGTCGGTGTGGATCCTCTCCATCGTGATGATCCTGGCCATGACGGCCTCGCAGTTCATCACGCAGAAGCAGATCATGGCCAAGAACATGTCCGAAGAGGCCCTGGCCAGCCCGTTCATGCGCCAGCAGAAAATGATGCTCTACATCCTGCCGGTCGTCTTCGGTGTGGGCGGCATTAACTTCCCCATCGGCGTCCTGATCTACTGGACCACCACCAACCTGTGGACCATGGGACAGCAGTTCTTCGTGATCCGCCGGATGCCTACGCCGGGATCGCCGGCCGCCAAGGCTCTTGCCGAGCGTAGGGCCGCCAAGGGCCTGCCGGCCCTGCCCCTCCTGGGCCACAAGAAGGCCGACGCCGAGGCAGCCGAGGCTTCCGCCGCGGCCGCCGCCGTGGAAGCCAAGACTCAGCGCGTCCAGCCGCAGCGTAAGAACAGGAAGAGGAAGTAATGTCCGTCGAGAGCACCGAAAACGCTATTTCCGCCGAGTTTGACGACGACCGGGACGACGCCCAGAACGCAGCCGAGGACTCCTCACAGGGTGCGGAGGCCGGCACCGGCAAGAGTGTTTCCGCCAGCCGTCTCGAAGAAGAAGGCGACGTTGCTGCGGACTACCTCGAGGAACTGCTGGATATCGCTGACATCGATGGCGACATCGACATCGAGGTCCGCAATGGCCGCACGTATATCTCGATCGTCGCCGAAGAGGAATCGGCCGGGCTGGACAGCCTGGTGGGCCGTGACGGCGAAGTCCTTGAAGCGCTGCAGGAGCTGACGCGGCTCGCCGTCCTCTCCGCGACGGAGAACCGGTCCCGCCTGGTCCTGGATATCAACGGGTACCGTGCGGAGCGCGCCGGCGACCTGCAGAAGATCGCTGAAGACGCCGTCGCCGCGGTGAAGGCGTCCGGCGAGGCAGTTGCCCTGGCTCCGATGAGTGCCTACGAGCGCAAGATCGTGCACGACGCCGTCGCCGATTTGGGACTCGTGAGCGAGTCCGAAGGCGAAGGCGCCGAACGGCACATCGTAGTCTCCGCAGACTGAACCGTTGACTAGCTTGATGGTTGAAATTACCGCCCCAGAACTCAAGGCAGCAGAGTCCATCTTCGGTGACCGCCTGGAACTGGCGAAACGCTACGTCGAGCACCTGGCGACGTCCGGGACCGAACGGGGCCTGATCGGGCCCCGCGAAGTGCCGCGGCTTTGGAGCCGGCATGTGCTTAACTGCGCCGTCATCGAGAGCCAGATCGCCCACGGAAGCCATGTCGCCGACGTCGGCAGTGGCGCCGGGCTGCCCGGCCTGTGCCTGGCCATCGCCCGGCCTGACCTCGAACTGACCCTGATCGAACCACTGGAGCGCCGCGTCATCTGGCTCCAGGAGGTGGTGGATGATCTTGGACTCGAGAACGTCACGATCATGCGCACCCGCGCGGAACTCGCAGTGGGACTCGTGAACGCCGACGTCGTGACGGCCCGCGCGGTATCCGCGCTGTCGAATCTCGCCGGGCTCACCATTCCGCTCCTGGCCGGCAAAGGCGAAGTCGTTGCCATCAAGGGACGCAGCGCGGGCGAGGAAATCGAAAAGGCCGCCAAGGTGATCCGCAAGCTGGGCGGCGTTGAGACGTCCGTCGTGGTGGTGGGTGAAGACCTGCTTGAGGAACCCACCACCGTTGTGCGAATCGTAGTGAACAAGCCTCAAAAGATTACCTAGCACCGGCCCCGGTGCCCGGGGAGTCTGAGGGGAAGAGGTTAGGCTAGTAACCGGCAGTAAGAGCCGAATGAGAGTGAGCGTGTCATAGTGAGCAGTAGCGAAGCCTCCACACAACGGATCCCGCCGTTTGTGTCCCTGGGGTCCGCACGGGCGTTTAAGGCCCCTGCAGTATCTTTTGACTACTCCGGAAATCACACGGCTTCGGTTGCAAAGGCTACCGGAATGGCCGGTGTTTCACGTGAAACCTCTCTTCTGCACACCGGGAACGTGCTGGACTCCATCGACGACTCGAGCCCCATCGCCCGGGAACTCGCGCATGAAAACAAGCGCCGCGAGCGGTTGCTCGGCCGGCAACTGCCCAAACCGGAAAAAACCCGGGTCTTCACCGTTTCCAACCAGAAGGGCGGCGTCGGTAAGACGACGACGACCGTCAACATCGCCGCCGCGCTGGCGGCCGCAGGCCTGAACGTGCTCGTGATCGATATCGATCCGCAGGGCAACGCCTCGACAGCCCTGGGAATTGAGCACCACGCCGACGTCGACAGCATCTACGATGTCCTGATCAACGATCTCCCGCTGAAGGACGTCGTGGCCCCGTGCCCCGACATCGACAACCTGATCTGTGCGCCCGCCACCATCCACCTTGCCGGTGCCGAAATCGAACTCGTCAGCCTGGTGGCCCGCGAGCAGCGGCTGCGCCGCGCAATCGATGTGTACTCTAAGGAGCGCGCCAAGAATGGCGAGGAGCGCCTGGACTACATCTTCATTGACTGCCCGCCGAGCCTCGGGCTGCTGACGGTCAATGCCTTCTGTGCGGCCGGCGAAGTCCTCATCCCGATCCAGTGCGAGTACTACGCCCTTGAAGGCCTCAGCCAGCTCCTGAAGAACATCGAGATGATCCAGAAGCACCTGAACGCCGATCTGGTTGTCTCCACGATTCTGCTGACCATGTATGACGGCCGCACGAACCTCGCCGCCCAGGTGGCAGCCGAAGTCAGGGAGCACTTCCCGAAGCAAGTGCTCGGCGCCGTGGTACCGAGATCGGTCCGCATTTCCGAGGCACCGAGCTACCAGCAGACTGTCATGACGTATGATCCTTCTTCCAGCGGTGCCCTGTCCTATCTGGAAGCCGCCGCGGAAATTGCGGAACGTTAGAATCTTTTCGAGAATTGCACTAACCAGAGCCAGGTGAATCCCGGCTCTTCCACTGGAGGGATTTATCCATGAGCGATAAGCGACGCGGCCTCGGCCGTGGACTTGGCGCACTCATTCCAAGTTCCGCCGCGGCCAGCGCCTCCGGAAACGGTGCTGCCCCATCCCGGCCTGTGGACCTCTTCTTTCCCGAAGCCCGAAAAAAGACATCCGACGCTGAGACGCTCCCGGACACCGACTCCGCTCAGGCCAAGGCGCCGGAGTCCACGCCGGCCAACGCCGGCCGTCCGACTGATCTGACTGTTGACTCCACAGAAGCCGCCGGCACTGAAGTCGACGCAGCTTCCGGCGAAGCCGAGGTTACTGCGGGCAAAGCCGACGTGGCTGCCGGCGCTGCCGCCGCGGGGTCCAAGAAGACTGCCGTGCGGAAGCCGGCTGTCTCGAAGTCGTCGTCCGCTGCTGCCAAGTCGGCCGCGGCCGACGCCGGCGAGCAGTTGGCGTTTGACTCCACGCCCGAGCAGCGCGACCAGGGCTCTGTTGAACTCGTAGAGGTGCCCGGCGTCAGGTTTGCCGAAATCCCGGTCACGGATATTCATCCCAACCGCAAGCAGCCCCGCTCGGTCTTCGATGAGGACGACATGGCGGAGCTGGTGCACTCTGTGCGCGAAATCGGCGTCCTCCAGCCAATTGTGGTCCGTACCTCAACCGAAGAGGGTGGCGAACCCTACGAGCTCGTCATGGGTGAACGCCGGTGGCGTGCAGTACAGGCCGCAGGCCTGGAAACTATCCCGGCGATTGTCCGTGACACCACCGATGACGACCTCCTTCGCGATGCGCTGCTGGAGAACCTGCACCGCAGCCAACTGAATCCGCTCGAGGAGGCGGCCGCCTACCAGCAGCTCCTCGAAGACTTTGGAACCACGCATGAGCAGCTGGCGGATCGGATCGGACGTTCGCGGCCCCAGGTGTCTAACACCCTGCGGCTGCTAAAGCTTCCCCCGCTGGTCCAGCGGCGGGTAGCGGCAAACGTTATCTCGGCAGGTCACGCCCGCGCGCTGCTGGCACTTCCGGACGCCGCGGCCATGGAACGCCTGGCGCAGAAGATTGTGTCAGAGGGTATGTCGGTCCGGGCGACCGAAGAAGCTGTGACCTTGTATCAGAGTCCCGCCTCGCCGGCCAAGAACAACATCCCGCGCCCGGGAGCCCGCCACGAGCGGCTGGACTACTTGGCGTCGTCGCTGTCTGACCGCCTTGATACGAACGTCAAGATCTCGCTCGGTGCCCGCAAGGGTCGTGTCAGCATTGAGTTCGCCAGCGTCGAGGACCTGAACCGCATCATGGACGTCCTGACGCCGGGGGCGCCCAGCTAGGTCGCGAATCGCTGAGTTCTCCGGGAGGGTCTGTTTCACGTGAAACAGGCCCTCCCTTATTTGTTGCCTATTTGTCGCCGCCGATGCCGGCGTTGCCGGCGAGCTCTGAGCGGGTCCATACTCCCTCGTCCCGGCCCGAGTCTCTGGCGTATTGAGGCTTTAAGGACGTGGAACGGATGCGTTGCCGTGCTTTTCAGTGGAACCTGGGCACGTGCTTGCACGGTGCAGCCATCCGCACGCGCCACTGAATGGTGAGCTGATGGCCCTCAGTGGAGCTCGCCGCGCTGGCCGCGGTGTGATGGCCTGCAATTTCCAGTTCGGCGCCGGCGGCACCGGGACGTAGTAATGCGCGGCACGTCGGTGGAGAGGCAGGCCGCTGGGCCTGGATGGAGCAGGCCTTCGCGCCCGTGGAGTCCGCACTTTCTGCGGCGTACGCGGCGTACGTGGGATCGCCTTTTCCGCGCTCACCCACCCAAGACAGACCTTCGGCTTGTATGGATCCGCTAAACGGATCGATGGAGTTGCTGCACGGATTCCGCTCGGCCGGCATATATCCCTAGAGTCCTTCCGGCGATGACCCCGCCCATCACGGAATCAGCGCCCCTTCCCGAGCTCTCACGAAACGGCTAGCCGGTTCCTGAGCTCTCAAGGAACAGATGATCTGGAATTATCGATCAGTGTTTCACGTGAAACGGAACCGGCGAATCGGCGCTCGGCACTCGTAGCCGAAGGTCAGATAGGCGGCCGTACGATGGAAGCGTCAGATCAAAGGCTGGAGATCCGTTGTCATTCCGGTAGCTGGACCCCAAGCTGGACCTGGCAATCCGGTTGGAGCGTTGGAACGGCCGTGCGAACGCGGGCAGTCGGGCACCCGCGGACTGGGGGCGGGGATGCCGACCTACTCAGTCGTTTGACCAACTGTCCACGGTCTGCGACATACAGGTTGAGTCTCCACATCGAGGGCGTCCGTCCGCGGCCATCGCCCACCTTGGCCCTGTGACCGAGCCGGCTGTCCATGCGCAAGTTCGACCACATTGGTCCATCCGTGCCGCCCGAACAGGCAGGAACTGCCCACGAACGGCCCACGAGGCTCGGTCGGTTCTCGGAACACCGCGAGCTCGTCGCACAAGCAGACGGACCCCGGGCGGCTGCAGCTTCCCGTGCGCACAGGGCCTGTGGGCATTCATTTTCCTCCTGGGCGTCCATGAAAGCGCCGTCCGGCGCCGCTGTTAGGTTGCGTGGATGCGAGGTTGATCGATTGAACGCCAGGCAGGCTGGAGGGATGCTGGAGCCTTGCACGCCTTGAAGTGCGTTGAAGCGAGCATTTTCCATCCACCTGGGAGAGGTCAACGGCACTGTCGCTGCTTACGATCATTAGCCGTGGAGGCACCTCTCGCGAACGAAAGTTGGAGTGGGTTGAACCCTAAGATCATGCGCACGCCGTCAGGCTGCCGCAGCCGCTTTCCTGTGGGAGGCTCCCCATGGCGACAGGCGACAGGCGAGATGGCGTCATGGCAAAGGCTTTGCTGCGCTGGGTGCTTGGCGCCAAGCAATCGGTTCACCGCCAACCGTCCACGCCCTAGTCTGAGCGGCCTTGCCTCGTTGGGCTCGAAGGTTGAGTTTCGACGGCGGTCTGGGTGGACAATGTTGAAATGTTGGCCTCGACATCGCTTCTCCGCGAATCTGAACAGCGTCTCGATGTGGGGATGGACGCGGGCCTGGACGGGTGTCTCGACCTAAAGCACTACGCGGATCTGGGTGCGGATCTCCGCGTGGGCATGGTCGCGGCCCTCGATGTGGACGTTGATCGGGCATCGACTCTGCTGGAAATACCTTGTCGGGGTTGCGATGAGGCAGGCTTCCTCGCATGGGAGGCCGAATCGGGAAGCTGCCCGGACTGCCTGGCATTACGGATCCCCGAGCACTTCCGCTCCCCGCCATGTTGCTGCTCGCGGCATTCGTCAGCTCGCACCCACGTCCCCGATTCAGCATCCAGTTCCAGATTGTGCTGTGTCAGCTTGCCGAGAACCCGGGCATACGGAACCGGGAACCTTGCACCCAGCTCCTCCACCCTGTGAGTTGGTCGTGCCGTACTGGCCATCTTGCACCCACGATCCCGACGCCGCATCAGTTTCAGATTGCGCCATGCCAGCGTGCCTGGCACCGCTGTCCTCTTCAACCCGCGCGGCCGGCGTGTTGCTCCCATTTCATTCGTCAGCTGGCTCCCGTTATTCCGACGCCGCATCAGTTTCAGATCGCGCCATGTCAGCATGCCTGGCACTGCTGCTCTCCCCCAACCCGCGCGGCCGGCGTGTTGCTCCTGGCTCATTCGTCAGCGTGCTCTCGCGATCCCTATGCCTTCTATAGCTGCCGATCTGGCGCTGCATGACGGCTAATCCGATACCCCGCACCGGCATCTGGGAACAGGCATCTGGTACTTGTCATCCCGGCTCCCCTGTCCAGATCGCCGCTACAGCTGGTCCGACAGCTGGCCCTACGTGTTTAAGGACAGTGCAGCGATGATGCCGGGCACGGCAGCGGCCCTCGCTGTAGGGAAGCTTGGCAAGACCCTTCCATCAGGAACTGTGGCCGCGCGATGCTCCCGATACGGATGGCCGGCAGAGACCGTGGGACGTACGGGGTGCGGTCTCGTGTCTCTCTTGACCATGGGTCGAGCACGCCTGCAGCGGACTCGGAATGGCTGGAATGGCCATTGTGTTTGGGTCGCCAACCGCCACCGTCGGGGATGCACCCAGCCTCTGCATGTCCACCTGGACAGGGTCCCCCGGGCCGGGTGCGCTCGTGATGGTCGGCGGTGGTTCGGCGGCTAGGTTCGCCGGCGTCCCCGGGTAGCGGATGACAGTCCGCGACGCGTGGGCAGGGGGTCGCCGTGTGACTGCAGGATCAGGTGCACTGACCGTACCGGAACTGCAAGTGAGGGCCCCGCCCCGGAGGGCACAAAACCTGAGGGAAGGTGGATCGGCACCCAGACAGTCTGTTTGCGTTCGGCAATCGTGCTTGCGGGTGTTGAGTTGTGCCGTCTGGACCGCTTCGGAAGTCCGGCCTCTCCCTCGGCTCGGAACCACCTGACCCGCCGGCATCTGTTCTGCCGGGACACACCCAGCGTCGTCGCAATACGGGTACCGGGCGGCAACCACATGGTCGACCACGGGCTTCGCACAAGCACCATCCAAAGGGCACTGCGGAGGAGGTCGCGAGCACCTCCGGGTACAAAGAGTGTGAACGAAAATGCGACAACGAGACCTGGCGGTCCTCCACGTTTCAGGTCCCACAAATCGCAGTTTGCCGGCCGCAGTTTGCAGGCAAAGGGCAGCTCGTCGGCGGCGGCCGGACCGAGCAGCATGGCACGACGCTGTGATCCCCTGGCGGGGCACGGAAGCTGGAAGCTTCAATGGGAACGGCTCTGCTCCCCTGCTGTTCTCGGAATCCGACAATGCGGTGGCGAGCTGTGCGTTTGGGTCGAGGTTGGCAGGAGGTGCATTCAGTCTCAGGGTGCCTCGCCGATCGACGTCCCATAGTTTGACCCAAGTGGATTGCGGCTCCTCTCGACTGACGGCCGACACGTTCCAGAGGGTGCTGCACCGCAGGTCAAGGCGGCACCGAGGCGAGGTTCCCGCAGCCATCCAGCGCTCGATCTCCGGCCATCAGCCGGTGGACAAAGCAGTGGATAGAGCGGTGGATATTGCTGTGGATAACTGTGTGGATTAGTTTCGGACTGAAGCTCGCCCGAGCGGGACAGACTGACGCTCCACAGGCCTTCTTGGCGACTGCCCCGATTGTCCCGTGAGGGCTCGTTTTTCGTTTCACGTGAAACATGATCGTCGACTGCAGCGACAGTGGCCGAAGCACTGGTGGAGATGTATTAAATCGCCGGGCTGGGGTTAATTTTTCGATATATTTGTCCCGTCTTCGCGGTTTAGGTCCCAGGACACTGAATAGTAGTCCGCGGCATCCCCACGGCACAGCAGACAGCTTGGCAAAGCGCGATTCCCGGAGGACGCAATCAAGCGTCCCCGGTCAGCAGGATCTGCATGTGAACAATCTCTCAGCGCCTGTGGATAACTCTGTGAATAACTTTTGTGGAGAAGGCGGTGGATATCGTGGGTGCAACGGATACTGCAGTCCTCTGGGAGTGCCGGGGATGTCTGAATGTCGGCCGCTGTTGACCTCAGCCCTGCGCCGTCGGACGCCATCCATGACGGCACAGAGTACGACAGTGGGAAGCCCGGCACCCGGTCACCAAGACCGTGGAGGCCTGTGGACAGATACGGGAGGAGCTCGAAGGACATCCACACCAGACAGCGGTGGTGGCTGCCGACACTAGGCTCGCGGCAGAACCGGACACCCTTGGAGTAGCCAGTGAGGAGTCCGGCGCCGCTGCAGTCGGGCTCGCAACGCTGCAGTCGGGTTCGCAACGCGCAGGCACGAACATGGGGGGTGAGTACGGCCCACGCACTCTCCACTTCTTCGAACCAGGAACCCTGACCATGCTAAGGCAAGAAGATCGGCGTAAGGCCCGTCCCCTCTTCAATAGATTCGGCGGTACTGACTGCAGGGCACGACGGGTTGGGGCGCGGCAATGCGGCTCGAGTGAGGCTGGAGACTGAACCGGACCTGGGATCATTGGTCAGCAGTCCGGGCGGAGACGATCGGGCCAGGGACTGGACCGAGATGATGGCAAGTGAGCCGGCTTCGAGTGGGACCGAGATTGAACCTGGCCGCTGCCAGAGAGCCCATCACAAAAGATGTCGCGTGTCGGGCAAGGTGTGAGGGTCAACGGACTGGAGGCGGGGTCGGACCAGGACCGCAGGCCAGATACGCACTGGACCTAGTTTCGGGCCTAACGGACGATAACCCACGTCTGTGGGCTTGGCGTGTGATCGGACATCGCGCGATGGGATTGAGCCCTGTCCCCCGCCGCCGCCCTAGCGTAGGGTGCGTGCCAGGTGCCGAACGCCAACTCGTCGGCCCAAACAGGTGCCAGGGCTCCCTGTCACAGTGGCCCGGGATTTGACGTCGGGGTTCGACTGGCCTCAAATCAGACAACATAGGCCGCCGCGGTCAAGGCATGCCTAGGAGTGCCTGTTCGCGTTCTGCCCGAAGGACCGGGAACAGCCGAACCACCGTAGACCGCGCGGAGCCGAGTGTCCCAGGATGACGTGTCTGGCCATGCAGGTCTGTGCGCTCACAAGCGGTGCCGGGCGGCAGGAGCTGGAATGCGATGGCTACGGTCCCCCATCGAGAGCCAAGCGGAGTCCGGAGGCTGCGTGGCCTCAGACGGTTCCGAGTGCACTGACATGTTTCACGTGAAACCAAGAAGCCTGGTGATGCTGCGGCTGGTTCAGATCGCATGCCGCCCTGCGTGGAAACCAGGGTCGAAATTAGGGAAAGTACTTCTCAGATACCCGAAGGACTAGCCGAACGACGTTGCTGCGCGTAATCGCCCGTGATCCGATGCCGATGTATCGCTCTAGTGCGTGAACGTTTCTTGGCTGCTCTATGAAAGGTGGTGCTGAGGTCGCTATGCAGGTCAATTCAGCCTGGGTAAATAGAGCAGGCGGGCTCGACGAGCGGCGTCTCCTGGTGAACGGAGGCGCTAATGTCAGGTGTCGTATTCGTCTCAAGTATCTAATAGTTGACTGTCACTTTATCGGCAGTCAGTCATTTATCGACGGCCGTTCCAAGTCGCGGTTTCACGTGAAACATTGCGGTGGCGGTCTGCTCCACGGATATCCCCGCGCTTGAGCGGCCGGGACCCTGTTTCACGTGAAACACCACGGTGTTGGATCGGCGCAGCGGATATCCCTGCGCTTGAGCCGAACAGGCCCTGTTTCGCGTGAAACATTGCAGTGGTGGGTCTGCTCCGCGAATATCTCCGCGCTTGAGCGGCCTGGTCTTGTTTCACGTGAAACATCTGCCGTATCAGCCAGCGTCATCCGGTGGCTGGAGTTGATCAGGAAACTTGACCACCCGGCCTGAATTGACCTGCAATACGGGAGTTTGTTGCAACTATTGTGGACATTGTCACCAGACAGTCAGTTCCCTGCAGATCCTGGTTTCGCTCCTAGTATTTTCCGTCAGATTCGTCGAAGAACTGGAAGCACCTTGTACCCCCTGCACTGGTGGGCAGATCCGTCGGAGTGAACAGAGTTGAAATGGTGCTGGACTGAAATACTGCGGGACTGAAATGCTGCGGGGCGCGATTCAGGGTGGTGCTGTTGTTCGGCTTGTGTCCGTGCCTGGCAATGCTGCAGTCGATAGGTGTACGGCATTCTCGCTTTCCGGTGCCGGGAATTGGTTGCACCCAGTACACTCTGATTCAGCGTTGATTCTGGTGGCTTTGAATCCCTCGGGTGGAGTCCATGTTTCACGTGAAACAGTCAAGGGCGATGCGGGTTGCCGCGACTGTGGAGACCATCAACTCGACGATCAGGCGCGCAGCGGACAAGGGGCGGGACGACTTCTTGAGGGGCCTAGTCTGCAGGCTCTCGCATCACCGCGTCACCCCGTCACCGCAGCCTTGAGGGAGTGCATCACTGCGTCATTGCACTTCATCGCGGTCTTGATGTTTCACGTGAAACGACAATACTGCGAATCATCTAGCCGGCCGGCCAATCGGACTAACCGAGAGGTATGAACTGCAGCTCTCCCGACGCCGGAGGGGATATCCCGCAGGGCAGATATCGAAAATTTAGAGGAATTGCCAGCGAGCGGAAAATTGCACCGATAAGCAACTGTTTAAACTTTCAATGGGGATTCAGATGGGTCCTCACATGATCTGGGTAGTCCCACTCTCCTGTTGCGGGCCTGTTGCAGGCCGTCGATCACAACAAAAAAGTGGCCCCCGCCAGAAKCGGGGGCCACTTTCGGTCAGCCTAGGACAGGACGTCCGCGAATTCCTTCTCGAAGAACTGCTTGGGCCGGGCGCCGATCACGGTGCTCTTGACCTCGCCGCCCTGGAACAGGTACACGGCCGGGATGGAGGTGATGCCGTACTCGGCAGCGATGGCCGGGTTGTCGTCAACATTCACCTTGACCACATCAACCTTCTCGCTGTATTCGACCGAAATCTCGTCAAGAATCGGACCGAGCTTTCGGCAGGGGCCGCACCATTCGGCCCAGAAATCGACAATGACGGGCTTCTCGGAGGCCAGTACATCAGTGCTGAAGCTGGCGTCCGTTACGTCTTTTGCGTTGCTCATAACCTTTGTCTCTCTTCCGTTGGTTGCTGCGCGCCGTTTAGGCGTGGAAATCTGCGAGGTAGTGCTCGACGTCGAGGGCCGCCACACACCCGGAACCGGATGCGGTGATCGCCTGGCGGTAGGTCGGATCAATCACGTCGCCGGCAGCGAAGACGCCTCGGACGCTGGTCTTCGACGTACGGCCGTCCACAGCGATGGTTCCCTCTGCGGTCAGCTCGAGCTTGCCCTTGACCAGATCGGTGCGGGGATCGTTGCCGATTGCCACGAACACTCCGGTCACGGCCAGTTCGGATTCCGTGCCGTCCACCAGGTTCTTCAACCGCAGCGCGGTGACTTTGTCCTGTCCCAGTACGTCTTCCACACCGGTGTTCCAGACGAAGTTGATCTTCTCATGAGCCAAGGCGCGGTCAGCCATGATCTTCGAGGCGCGGAGGGTGTCGCGGCGGTGCACCACCGTGACGGACTTGGCGAACTTGGTGAGGAACAGGGCCTCTTCCATGGCGGAGTCGCCGCCGCCAATTACCGCAATGTCCTGATCCTTGAAGAAGAAACCGTCGCAGGTTGCACACCAGCTGACGCCGTGGCCTGAAAGCCTCTTCTCGTTCGGCAATCCGAGCTCACGGTAGGCCGAGCCGGTGGAAAGAATGATGGAACGGGCCTTGAAGGTCTCCCCCGTGCCGATGGTGACGGTCTTGACGTCGCCGTCGAGGTCCAAGTCGGTGACGTCCTCGAACTGGATCTCCGTGCCGAAACGGGCGGCCTGCTTCTCGAAGTTCTCCATCAGGTCCGGGCCCATGATGCCGTCGGGGAACCCCGGATAGTTCTCCACGTCCGTGGTGTTCATCAGTTCGCCGCCGGCCGTAACGGAGCCTGCCAGGAGCAGCGGCTTCAGGTTCGCGCGCGCCGTGTACACCGCTGCGGTGTAGCCCGCCGGGCCGGAGCCGACGATGATGACATCACGTACTTCGGAGGCAGTGTTTTCTGCGTTGCTCACTGAACGGTGAACCTCTTCCTTTGTCGATGCGCCGCCTCGATGGCCGGCCACATGGCACAACTATTGCCGGGCATTGAATATTCCGGCCGAAATGGGCGTCACGGAGCAACACCACTACTCAGGGTACCGGTTTGCCGAGGCGGGGGCCGGTGACGGCCCCGGATGACCGGGCCGCCGCCGCGCTGACCGCCGCCGCGCAGCCCGCCGCGCAGGGCCGCTACCGGCCAGGCCAGGGCTGCTACTGGACTTTGATTTCGGCCAGACGCAGGCCGTACCCGTAGCGGGTCTTGGGAGCGGCCAGCTTCGGAAGCGTCTTGATGGACACGATCACATATTGCGCCGTGACGGGTTCAGACAGCGGCATGGTCAGGTCCGGAGACGTAAAGCTGTTGCTGCCGATCTGCTTTGCGCCTTCGAGGGTCGGGCTGTCATTGGTGAACACGCTGATGCTGCCGCCGGAGGCTCCGAGTTGGCTCAGGGTGACGGAGGAGACCTTGGACGGGTCCTTCAGCTTCACCACCAGCGGAACCTCGGAGGCAAGTCCGCCCCAATCCTCCGTGGCGAATTCCATGTCGGACCAGAAGCTCGCGCCGTTCCCATCAAAGGTCTTGACGAGGTCGGAATCGTAATTTCCGGCGAAATCGAAGTTGCCGAGGCGCGTCACGTCCTCGATGACGGGCGGTCCGGCCGCCGGCGCCTCGGTGGCGGTCGACGACGGTTGCGCGGTGGACGGCTCCGGCGCTGAGGACGAAGCGGCGGACGCCGCGCTGGTCGGCGGGGTGCTCTTGAAGAGGCTGCCAAGGTTGGTGACCGCGAAGATCAGGCCCACCACCAGCACGGCAGCCAAGAGCCCGCCCACCAGCCAGCGCATGGAACGCGGCTCCCGGTTGGGCTCGTCTTCGTACTCGTACTCGTCCTCATCCTGGTCGACGGCGGTACGGGCGGAGGCGGGGAAGTTGCCCGGAGCCCGATCCACGGAGTTGAAACCGGCACCGGCCACTCCGGCGGCCGTAGCTGCGCCGCCGTGGTGCTCTTCGCCGCGCTGATCGTCACCGCTGTAGTCGTCGTCGGACCACAAGGAAACTTTAGGTGCCGCGGGGGTTGCCGGCTGCTGCGCTGCCGGTTCGGCCTGGCGGGGCGTGGTGTCCCCCTGGACGGGCTGCGGCGCCGTCGAATGTGCCGCGGTTTCTTGCGGTGCTGTTGTGGGGGCCTTGGGGGCCCGGGCTGCCGCCGCTGCCGCCCCGGCTGCTGCCGCGACGCCAGGCGCGGCGGAGGGCGCGGACGTGGGCCGCGACGGTACTCCGGCGGGGGGCGCCGCCGGGGAAACCGGCTGCTGTCCGCCTGCGGCCTGGGACTGACCATAGTTGATGTACCCGGCGTCGACTTCCTCGTCGTCGTAGAGCCCGTCGTAGGTTTCGGGTTCGTGGGAGCGGGCCTGCCCGAAGATCTCGCTGCCCAACGTGTCCGTGAAGAAGGGTTCGACGTACGGCGGGTTGGAAGACACCACAAGATCCAGGAGGTCCGCCGCCGAGGTGTGGTTGGTGATCAGGTACGTGGTGGCATCGCTGACGCCAAGGTCAAGGATCTGCACACTGCCGGGCCGCTCACCCGTCGCCACTTCACGGGCACTCTGGGCCACCTGGTCGGCGTTGCCCGGGCCTGCGACGAGGATGCTCACGGGACGGTTGAGCACCTGGTCCACACCGTCCAGCACCAGATCCTGGTCATGTGAGGTCAGTACGGTGGCAGTGACCTTGTAGCGGCCACCGAGTACTGATCCGACATCGATCGGGTGGGACACGGGCTCCTCCTAGACTGTCCGGGACCTGCCGACGTGGTCACTCTGAGAGCGACCGTGTGCCCTCCGGTAAGCCGGTTGACCGCTGGTCCGCAACTTCCCTTGTTAGTCTTCGATCCTAGCCGATGCTCTGTCCAGGCCGTGTGAGCACGGCAGTTTGAAACGGAGCCGGGCTCATTTTTTCTTTTTCCCGCCAAACGGGAAATAGGGGTTGTGACCGGCCGGGCCCTGGTAGGTGCGCCGGCCCGGCAGTGGAACATCGCCCTTGCCCAAGCCGCCCTGCGCAGTGCTGGGGAGGTCTTCGGCCGGCAGGTAGCCGCCATCCGGGCCCGCCGGACGGCCGTAAGGGAACGAGTCCTCTTCCCGGATGTCGGGGCCGGCACGGAACGACTCGGCGTCGAACCCGCCGGAAATTCGCGGAATCAGGCCTGTATCCACCGAGGTGGTGGCCCGCTCGGGTGCCCTTCGCACCTCCGGTGCGCCGCCTGCCTGCGGTTCAGTGCCCGGCTCGGCGGTGCGGCGCCGGAGCCGCCCAAGCAGCGGCTGCAGCAGGTCCTGCAGCTCGGTCACCCGGAAGAGCTTCAGCAGCAGGAAGTAGGCGGCCAGCATGACGGGACCGACGACGACGATCGTCACCAGGGCGGCGATCCGGTTGCTCCACGCGTAGCCGTCCGGGTTGTAGCTGCCCAGCATCCACAGGGCCACGGCTCCGGCCAGGGCGGAACCGAGGGCCGCGTAGCCCATCCGGATGTAGGAGCTGGCGATGCGGGGCCCGTCGAGGTGGCCCAGGAGCCGGCGCAGGAAGGTTGCGCTGACGATCACGGAGAGGATGTTGCCGCCCGTGTAGAGGATGGCGATGGCGAAGATGATCTGATCGAACGGCAGGAACTGGATCGCGAACGCGGCCGCCACGTTGACCAGCGCCAGAACCAGCTGAATGAAGAACGGCGTCCGGGCGTCCTCATTGGCGTAGAACACGCGCGACATCATGAAGTTGGCGCTCATGAAGGGCGTGCTGAGGGCCAGGATGGTGAGGGTCTGGGCCAGCATAACGCCGTCGAGGCGCACGTCGCCGGAGAAGAACATGCCCAGCGGCCCGGCCAGCGCGAAGAGCGCCAGCGCACCGAACACGGTGGCCACGGCCATGGTCCGCAGCCCGTGGGAGAGCGCATTGCGCAGCGCAACCCGGTCTCCGTCCTGGGATGCCCGGGTCATCCGGTTGAACAGTACTGTGGCCAGGGACAGGGCGATGATGGAGTGGGGCAGCAGGTACAGCTGGCTGGCCACCTCCAGCACGGCGTTGCCCGGAATGAAGGCCGCCGCGGGATCCCCAGCTTGCTGAAGCCGGGCCCGTTCCGCGCCAGGAATCGTGGCGATGCGCATGACGTAAAGGAAGGCGAGCTGCCCCACCGCGGCTGTCGCCAGGGTCCAGACGCTCAGCTTTGCGGCATGGCCCAGCCCGACCCCGCGCCAGCCGAAGCGCGGCCGCAGCCCCAGCCGGAGCCTAAACACGGGAATGAGCAGGACGGCGGTCTGCGTGACGACGCCGATCGTGGAGAACCCGGCCACGAGGACGGTCTGGAAGGATCCCCAGTTGTCGATCGTGTGGGGATTGGTGGCGTTGGCGCCCATGATGGCGATGAACATGCCCAGCCCGGCGATTGCCACGATGTTGTTGACGATCGGCGCCCACATCGCGGGCCCGAAGGCTCCGTGGGCGTTCAGGACCTGGGTCAGCAGGGCGTACAGGCCGTAAAAGAAAATCTGCGGAAGGCACCAGAACGCGAACGACACCGCGAGGGCCTTCTGTTGCGGCGAGTAGCCCTGGGTGGTCAGTTGAATGACCGTGGGCGCCAGCAGCGTGACCAGCAGCGTGAGCACCAGCAGCACCAGGACCGCCAGCGTCAGCAGCCTGCTGATGTAATCCGCACCCTTGTCCGGCGCCTTGCTGGCCTTGATGATCTGCGGCACCAGGACAGCATTGAACACCCCGCCCGCCACCAGCAGGAAGATCAGGTTGGGGAGGTTGTTGGCATTGATGAAGGTGTCATTGACGGAGGAGCCCAGGCCCAGGGCGGCCGCCAGCATCCACGTCTTGGCGAAGCCCAGAAAACGTGAAACGAGCGTTCCGGCCGCCATGATGGCGCTGGAACGGGCTTCTCCGGACTGGACAGCTTTGGAATCGGCGGGGCCGGAGGGTACGGGGGCGGGTTTGGCTGATGACATTGTCTTCATCGTCTCACCCGCGCGGGGCATTAGTCGCTATCGGTGGACGTGACCTGCCGCTCCTGCGGCCTTCAGCGGTCTTCCGGGAGGACTTCCTTGGCCAGATCCGCGATACGGCGTTCATTGGGGAAGGACAGTTTGCGGGCCAGCTCCTGGATGGGAACCCACGCGACGTCCACGGCTTCCTTGTCCGGATCGTTTTCGATAGTGAGTTCCCCTCCCGTGGCCCGCAGGAGGTAGTGGTGCACGGTCTTATGGACGCGGTGCCCGCTCACGGTGAACCAGTAGTCGATGCTTCCCAGCGGTGCCAGGATCTTGCCTTCGATCCCTGTTTCCTCGGCGATCTCGCGGACCGCGGCTTCCTCGTTGCTTTCCTTGCCTTCCGGGTGCCCCTTCGGCAGGCACCACTCGAGACGGCCGCCGCGGTTGAGGCGCGCGATGATCGCTACCCGCAGGTCGGCGTCGGACATGTCCACCACGACGCCGCCGGCGGAGATTTCCTCCACGGTGGGCAGGGAAGCGTGGCCCGAATGCTGGACAGGCGCGATATTGGCACCTATTGCCGACGGCAACGGTGCGTTTGTCCTCCTGCCGGGAGCGCTCGGTACGGGATGGGCCATGAGGTCCACTCTAACGACTCTTGCCCGCTCTTGATGACCTAAACATGGCCGGAAAGTAGACTGCCGGGAAAGTCGGTCCGCGGCGGTTCATCCGCAATCGTGACGAACCGGCCGGATCCTTGAGGGTTCGGGTGTGGTGCTGGCGCGGTTTTCTGACAAGCTTAAGTAACTATGGCGCACGCACATCACAAGACAGACTCCCACACCGTTTCTTTCCAGGTGGATCCGGTGGTTCTGGAGCTCGGGCAGCGCTTCGTCGACGCCGGCCACGAGCTGTCCCTGGTGGGCGGGCCCGTCCGTGACCTCTTTCTTGGCCGGGTCTCCCCCGACCTGGATTTCACCACTGACGCCACCCCGGACCAGACGGTTGCCCTGATCAAGAAATGGGCGGACAACTACTGGGAGATCGGGCGCGCCTTTGGCACCATCGGGATGCGCAAGGACGACTTCCAGATCGAAATCACCACGTACCGGGCCGACGCCTACGATCCGGAGTCCCGCAAGCCGATCGTAGCCTTCGGAACATCGCTCACGGATGACCTGTTGCGGCGGGACTTTACGATCAACGCCATGGCCCTGCGGCTGCCCATGCTGGAGCTCGTCGATCCTTTCGGCGGCGTCCGCGACCTGCACGCCTCGATCCTCAACACGCCGGGACCGCCGGAAACGTCCTTCTCCGACGACCCCCTGCGCATGATGCGCGCGGCGAGGTTCGCGGCCCAACTGGGAGTGTCGGTGCACGCCGAAGTCCGCGAGGCGATGATCCGGATGGCGGAACGGATCAGCATCATCTCTGCCGAACGTGTGCGCGATGAACTCATTAAGCTCATCTGCGCCGCGCAGCCGCGGGCCGGCGTGGACCTGCTGGTCGATACCGGACTCGCGGACCTGGTCCTGCCGGAAGTCTCGGCCCTGCGTCTCGAATCCGATGAACACCACCGTCATAAGGACGTCTACCAGCACTCGCTGCAGGTCCTGGAACAGGCAGCAGCCCTGGAGTCGGAGGCCGGCGGCCCGGTGCCGGGCCCCGACTTTGTGCTGCGGTTCGCGGCGCTGATGCACGACGTCGGCAAGCCGGCCACGCGCCGCTTTGAACCAGGCGGTGCAGTGAGCTTCCGCCACCACGACATGGTGGGCGCCAAACTGACGGCCAAGCGCATGAAAGCGCTCCGCTTCGACAACGACACCATCAAGGCCGTGGCCAGGCTTGTGGAGCTGCACATGCGCTTCTACGGCTACGGTGAGGCCGGCTGGAGCGATTCCGCGGTCCGCCGCTACATCACCGACGCCGGGCCCCTCCTGGAGCGTCTGCACCGGCTCACCCGCTCCGACGTCACCACCCGGAACCAGCGCAAGGCGGACCGGCTGTCCTTCGCCTACGACGACCTCGAGG
Source organism: Arthrobacter sp. P1_C12_2 (assembly GCF_056406415.1). NCBI lineage: Bacteria > Bacillati > Actinomycetota > Actinomycetes > Micrococcales > Micrococcaceae > Arthrobacter > Arthrobacter sp. P1_C12_2. Next base: position 97,670 of record NZ_JBFUAF010000007.1, read on the forward strand.
ACAGGATTGCTGCGTTGCGGGAGCAGGAATCCCTCGACGCCGTCCGCCCGGACCTGGACGGTGGCCAGATCATGGCGCTGCTTGGCCTCAAGCCCGGTCCCGTGGTGGGCCGTGCCTACAAATTCCTGCTGGAAGAACGCATGGAGCACGGCCCGCTCGATCCCGCCGTCGCCGAATCCCGCTTGCGGGACTGGTGGGCGGCCCAGCCCGAGGCGGCGCCCGCCGGCGCCGAACTTCCCACCACTGAGGAGTCCTAAGTGATTGCACCATCCAACGGCCCCCGCCCCCAACTGTGGATCCTGCGGCACGGTGAAACAGAGTGGTCCAAGAGCGGGCAATACACCGGGCTCACGGACATGCCCCTCACAGTGGAAGGCGAGCAGCAGGCCGTGGAGGCGCGCAGGGTGCTCGAGACTGTCGACTTCGACCTCGTGCTGACCTCACCCCTGCGCCGCGCCCGCCGGACGGCCGAACTCGCCGGCTACCCCGACGCCCAGCTGGAGCCGCTGGCGGTGGAATGGGACTACGGCGACTACGAGGGCATCAGCTCAGACCTCATCCGCAAGGACAACCCCGAATACCTGATCTGGACGCACGGCGTGCCCAACGGTGAAGCGCTCGACGACGTCGCCGCCCGGGCGGACAAAATCGTGGCCCGAGTGCTGGAATCGGGCCTGGACAATGTGCTGATCGTGGCGCACGGACATTTCTCCCGCATCCTGACCGCCCGGTGGCTCGGACTCGACCCCCGCGAGGGCCGGCATTTCGTGTTGGGGACTGCCAAAGTCTGCACGCTGGGATGGGATAAGAAGACGCCGGCAATCGTGCGCTGGGGTCTCTAAACCCGTTTTTTTAAAACAAAGTCCAAAAAAGTTTATGAATTCGGTAGGCAACTGCCGCATTCGTAGTGTATTTTTATTTCTGACCCCAGAGCGACTTGCCGGGGTCACGGCGCGCGTCGCCCGGCCAGTCAGCCGGTGCCACGGCAGAACAGAAAAGGAGGTTGGGAAAATGATGATTACTTTGACTAGCGGATGGATGTACTGCACCACCGCGAACCCGGCCTCGTTCGCTGAACCGCGCCCAAATGTCGGACTGACTGTTTCCTGACCGCTTTCCCGTCCCAGGTAATGCAACCTGGGGCCGGCGGCAGCTGGCTTCCTCAACGGAACGCCTAGTGACGGCAGCCTGAACAGGCGGAACCACGCGGTTGCGCAGCCTCCCCATAGTTCGGAACCCAGCTTCTTGTTGGGGTTTCGGCGCTACCGCGTCCAGGGGCCATTCTCCATCGAATAACGTTTCCTATCCGGAATCCCGGGTTAATTAAAGCCCGGGAATTTCGGGCCTAATTGTCACGCCCGGAATCGGTAATTCGAATTCAATGCATCTACGGCTCTATTTGTCGCGCCCAAAATGCGTCCGCCCGTTTCATCCGGCCATTACCCCTAAGTCGCACCGAGCCGGCCTGCAATCCCCACCAACGAAAGGTCCCTGTGACTACCGCAACCACCGCTCCAGCCCGCCACACCGTTCTACCTGCCACTAAGTCGTACCGATCGAGTCTCCGGGAGGAGGTAATAACCATGATGAACAAGCTCTATACGGTCCTGTTCCGGAAGCCGTCACGCAGGGAGTCGACGCGCTTCAACGGCCAGCTCCTGGACCAAAGGCGCGACGACGCCTTCCTCGTAATGCATCAGGCCGGCCTGATTCGCTGAAGCCCTGAACTGCTGACTACCGGACACTTCCGCCACTGGCGCATGGACTGATCCCGTGCAGGGATGAAGCCCGTTACCGGCAGGACTGTCCGCAGCGAAGGAGGACCTGATGACTGACATTGGAACTGACCCCAGGGAGCCCGTGCGGCGACGCGCGGGCTCCCCCTTTTAAGCTTCCCTTTACGGCCCGCAGTTACGGTGCGGCCGGCGATCCGACGTGCCAGCGAAGGCCAGGGCGCGGCATGGGGCAATGGCCCCCGGTAAGCTCAAGGTCATGCAGGAGACAAAGCCGCCGGAGCGCAAACGGGTCCGATTGGTCATCCCGAGCCGCAGCGATCCATTTCTCCGAAACTTCACGGAACTGGTAGGCGGTCCTTTGGGCAACCGCTCGGCACCCGGGATCGTTTCGCCAGGATTCTTTACGGTGGAACGCGTTCTGGTGATCCTCACAGTCCTCGCCGCCCTGGCCGGGATTCTGCTCAAGAATTTCTGCCGCACCAACGGCTGGGAAACGCCCGGGCAGTTCTACGCCACGTGTTACTCGGATTTTCCGGAGCTGTTCCGCAACCGCGGCCTCGGCGATGGCGCCTTCCCCTTCATCACCCAGGGAAGCCTCTTTGAGTACCCCGTGCTGATGGGGTTCATCGCGGGTGCCACGGCGCTTCTGGTGCCCGGCTCCGGCACCGGGGACCCCCGCGTCCTTGGCTACTTCGACGTCAACGCCACCCTGATCGCCGCCGTCTGGATCATCACCGTGCTGGCCACGGCACGGACGAACCGCCGGCGGTCCTGGGACGCGGCGATGGTTGCCCTCGCCCCCGGCATTGTCCTTGCGGGCGTCATTAACTGGGACATGTGGGCCGTGTGCATGCTGGCTGTTGGCATGTACTTCTTTTCAAAAAACATGCTGGTCCTGGCGGGAATCTTCATCGGTCTGGGCACTGCGACCAAGCTCTATCCCCTGTTGATCCTCGGCGCCGTCCTGCTGCTGGCGCTCCGGAGCGGGCGCATCCGGGCGCTCCTTATTACTGCCGGTGCCGCAACCGCGGCCTGGCTGGCGGTCAACGTCCCGGTAGCCGCGGCGAATCCGGACGGCTGGAAGTACTTCTACCAGTTCACGCAGGAGCGGCCGGCGGGCTACAGCTCACCCTGGTTCGCTTACAACCTCGTGGCCGCCCGGCTGGGCTGGAATCCGCTTGAGGCCGAGGCCATCAACTCCCTCGCATTGGACCTGTTCCTCCTGGCCTGCATCCTGATTGCGGTCCTGGCACTGACAGCGCCCCGCCGGCCGAGGATCGCGCAGCTGGCGTTCCTGATCGTGGCCGCGTTCATCCTGACCAACAAGGTGTACTCGCCCCAGTTCGTGTTGTGGCTGATCCCCCTGATCGCCCTCGCCCGACCCCGCTGGCGTGACTTCGTCATCTGGCAGGCCATCGAGGCACTGCACTGGGGCGCCATCTGGATGTACCTCGCGCAGGCGACCAGCGGCGGCTCGACCCAGCACAACATCGACATGCCCTACTACGTCCTGGCCGTGGTTGCCCATATGCTCGCCACCGCGTACCTGATGGCGCGGGTCGCCTGGGACATCTGGGATCCGTCCTACGACGTGATCCGCCGCAACCGCATCGATGATCCGCATGGCGGCCCCTTCGACGGTGCACCGGACTGGCTGCGGATTGATCTCCGCCGGCCCGCGGCGTCCGTAGTGCCGTGGCGGAAGAATGCCGTGGCGGAAGCCGCCGCGCATGACTGACGTCGCCGTCGTCGGTTCCGGCCCCAACGGGCTGGCCGCGGCGGCGACCATGGCACGGGCCGGACTCAAGGTCCACGTGTTCGAGGCGGCCACCACGCCCGGCGGCGGACTGCGAACCGCCGAACTGATGGAACCGGGGCACTTCCACGACGTCTGTTCGGCCGTGCACCCCATGGCTCTGGCCTCACCTTTCTTCCGCCGGTTCGAGCTGTCCCGCCGCGTGCCCCTGGAGGTGCCGGAGCTCTCGTACGGATCCCCGCTCGACGGCGGCCGTGCGGCGCTGGCCTACCGCTCCCTGGACCGCACTGTTGCCGAACTCGGGCGGGACGGCGCCGCGTACCGCCGGCTCATGGAGCCTCTCGTGCGGCGGGTGGAGGGAGTCGCAGACCTGACCCTGAACCAGCTGCTGCGGATTCCGGGAGATCCCATGGCCGCGGCAGCATTCGGCCTCCGCGCGCTCGAACAAGGCTCGCCGCTGTGGAATGCGAGGTTCAGCCAGGACCTGGCTCCCGCACTGCTGAGCGGCGTCGCCGCGCATGCCGTGGCGCCGCTGCCATCCATCACCGCCGCCGGCGCCGGCCTGATGCTGGGCGCCCTGGGGCATGCCGGCGGCTGGCCTATTCCGCGCGGCGGATCGGCCGCGATTGCCCAGGCGCTGACCGCCGACATCGAAGCCCACGGCGGGGTGGTCGAGACCGGGAGGCGGATCACATCGCTCGCGGAGCTGCCGCCGGCCCGGGCCACCCTGCTGGACGTGGCGCCCCCCGCGCTGCTGCACCTGGCGGAGGGCAGGTTGCCGGCACGCTACCGGCGCGCCCTTGAGTCCTTCCGCTTCGGGAACGCGTCCTGCAAGGTCGACTTCATCCTCTCCGGACCGGTGCCGTGGGCGGCGGACGGACTCGCCGACGCCGGGACGGTGCACGTGGGCGGCACCAGGGCGGAAACCGCTGAAGCGGAGCACCAAGTTGCCTCGGGACGGCACCCGGACCGCCCTTATGTGTTGGTCTCCCAGCCCTCCCGTTTCGATGCCGGCCGCGCGCCGGCCGGCCGGCACATCCTGTGGACGTATTGCCACGTTCCGGCCGGCTCTGCCGTGGACATGAGCGATGCGGTCATGGCGCAACTGGAACGCTTCGCACCCGGATTCCGGGATTTGGTGGTGCAGTTCAAGGTGACCACGGCCGCAGGGCTGGCGGCGTACGACGAGAACTACGTCGGTGGGGACTTCGGCGCCGGCCGCATGGACCTGTGGGGCATGCTGCGGCGGCCGGTGCTGAGCCCCGTTCCCTGGCGGACGCCGCTGCCGGGTACGTACTTGTGCTCGTCGTCCACCCCGCCGGGGCCCGGAGTCACCGGGATGCCCGGCTTCCACGCCGCCAGGCATGCCCTCAAAGACATGTTCGGGCTCGGCGTCCCGGACCTCGGGTACCGGGTCCCTTAGCCCCAACGCGGCGCCGCAGCGGCCGCCGTCGCCGCCATGGAGGACAGCCGTCCGTCGCGCATGCTCGCCACGGCGTCCGTGAGCGGGACGAAGTCGGTGTCGTGGGTGACCATGACGGTCGCCACGCCGAACTCGTCCGTGACCTGCCGCAGCAACCGGACGATCGCCTCGCTGCGGTGGTGGTCAAGGGCCGCCGTCGGCTCGTCCACGAGCAGCACGGCAGGGTTTCCCATGAGGGCCCGGGCAATGTTGACGCGCTGCCGCTGGCCGCCGGAAAGCTGATGGGGGCGCTTCGCCAGGGCGTTGCCGAGGCCCACGAGATCCAGCAGACCCGTGGCGCGTTCTCCGGCCGCCTTGTCCGCCCCGCCGCGCAGGCGCTGGGTGATCACGAGCTGCTCCACCGCGGTGAGGGAGGGCAGGAGGTTGGGCTGCTGGAAGATGATGCCGATCTTGTCCCGGCGCAGTGCGGTGCGGCCGGCGTCGGGCAGTCCGCCGGCGTCCTGGCCGTCGATCACCACCAGTCCGGCGGAGGGCCGGGCGAGGGTGGCGGCGACGGCCAGCAGGGACGACTTTCCTGACCCTGAGGGGCCAATCAGGGACACGAACTCCCCTGCGCGAACTTTGAGGTTCACATCGTCCAGGGCCTTGAGGGTGCCGTCTCCGTCCGGGTACTCCAGAGTGACGTTGACGAGGTTCAGGGCGGAATTGTTCAGGGCGGGTGTGTTTAGGGTGGGCTTGTTCGGGGCGGAGTTCACAAGATATGCCTTTCTGGGAATATATGGGATGGGGCTCGGGCTGCTCAGTTGCCGCCGAGGGCGATGAGCGGATCGACGCGCGCGACGCTGCGGACCGCGAGGGCGGCGCCGGCCAGGCCCAGGAGCACGATTCCGGCGATGGGCAGCAGCGTTGTCGCGGGCGTGAGGAGGAACGGCGCCGCCTGGGACGCGAGGATCCCGCCGGCCACACCGGCCAGCCCGCCCGCCGCGGCGCCGGCGAGGAGGACCAGGGCTGCCTGCGCCATGGCGTCCCGGAGGATGTAGCGGGCGGACCCGCCCAGCGCCTTCAGCACGGCGATGTCCCGGGTGCGCTGGACCGTCCAGACCGTCAGGAAAGCGACAATCACCAGAGCCGAGATGCCGTACAGGAAGGCCTGCATGAGCAGCAGCGAGCCGTTCTCGCTCTTGTAGGAGCCGAGGGCCTGGAAGGATCCGTCGACGGTGGTGCTGACGGTTCCCGCGGCCGTATTGGCGGCACCGAGATCCACGCCTGCTCCGGCGGTGGAGTCAAACGTCACGGCGAGCACCGTTGCGGCGCCCGCGGCGTCCGCGTCTTTGACATGTGCCAGCTTCTGCCAATCGGCCAGCGTGGTCCACACGACTCCGGTGTGTGAATACCACTGCTCCGGAACAACGGCCGTGACAACGAGATCGGTGCCACCCACCGAGGCGTGGCTGCCAATGACGAGCTCCAGGTCCTTTGCCAGTCCGGCGCCGACGACGATGGTTCCTTCTGCCAGCGGGGCGGGAGCCAGGCCGGCGCCGGGCTCAGTACCGAGGACCGCAACGCTTGCCGTGCGTGCCGGGATGCCCCCGTCGCCCAGCGCCTGGAAACGGCTCTGGCTGATCCCGAGGGGATCGGCGCGGGAGACGCCGTCGCGCGCCGACCACTGGCTCTGTTGGGCGCGGGTGACTTCGGATTCCGTGAACGAGGCCTTGGGCGCGCTCCCGGCCGGGGCGCCGAAGACCAGCTGGTCGGCCGGCAGGGCTGCGAGGGCCGACGTCGACTGGTTTCCTAGTCCGGCCGTGAGCCCGGACAGCATGACGAGCAGAAGGGTGATGAGTGCGACGACCGCGCCCATCAGGGCGAACCGTCCCTTGGCAAAGCGGATATCGCGGATGGCGAGATACATGGTGTCCTTTTTCGTGGCGTGTGTGGCGTTGCTTCCAGCCTTCCCTCCGCCCGGCTCCGGGGCATCGGCCGGGCGGTTGGAACGCCGGCACCGCGCGGACGGCCCCGCGATCAACCAAAAGGTTGATTCCGCCGGGGACGGGCCGATTTCCGCAGGAGCCCCGCCCCGCCGGCACTACGCTGGAAGCATGGAGGGCGACGCCGGCAACACGGTCCACGACGGCACAGGACACGAGGGCACACCGCACGCGGGCACGGAGTCCACCGGGGCGGCCGTCATTCTGCGCGTCCTTCGGGTGAGCCTGCACGTCGGCTTCGCTGTGCTGCTCCTGGTGGCGCTGGTCCGGCTCCTGGCCGGCGGAATCACGGGCGAGGACTGGATCACCCTGCTGCTGGCCCTGCTGCTCGCCGCCTTATACCTCGTCGGCACCGTCCTGGAGAAAAGGCATGCCGCCCGCCGGACCCGGTTCGATCCGCGGCCCTACTCGGCCTGGTGGCTGGGCGGCGTCAGCGTCCTGTGGCTGCTGCTGATCTGGACCAGTGCCGACTTCGTCTGGCTGGTCTTCCCGCTGTTCTTCCTGCAGTTACACGTGCTCCGGCGCCGGCTGGCCCTGCCGGCGATCGCGCTCAGCACCCTCTTTGTCATTGGGGCGCTCTGGTTCCATAACGGCGGTGCCGCATCGCCGGAGCTGCCCATGATGCTCGGGCCCGCGTTCGGCGCAGCCTTCGCTGTGGTCACGGGGCTGGCCTACCGGGCGCTGTTCCTGGAGGCGGAAAACCAGCGGCTGGCGGCCGAGGAGCTCCGCCGCACCCGTGCCGAACTCGCCCGAACCCAGCACAATGCCGGCACCCTGGCCGAGCGCACCCGGCTGGCCCGCGAAATCCATGACACCCTCGCCCAGGGCCTGTCCAGCATTGTGCTCATGGGGCGCGCGGCCGAGAAGGCCCTGGACGACGGCGAACCCGCCGTGGCACGGGAACGGCTCCGCATCGTCCGGGACACGGCCGCCGCCAACCTGGCAGAGGCCCGCAACTTCGTCCGGGCGCTCCAGTCCCCCGATCTCGAGGACGGCTCCCTCGTGGCCGGACTCCTCCGGCTGTGTGAAATGACCGAAGCGGAGACCGCCGCGCGGGGTACTTTGCTGCGCTGCCGCCTCGACGTCGAAGGTGTGCCCGTGGAACTCCCCGCCACACACCAGACCGCCCTGCTTCGGGCCGCACAGGCGAGCTTGGCCAACGTCCGGGTTCACGCACAGGCGGGCACCGCCGTCGTCACCCTTTCCTTCCTGGGCCCGGACGTGACCATGGATATTTACGACGACGGCACCGGATTCGACCCCGCTGCCTTGCCGGCCCGTCCGGATGGTTCCGGCTATGGGCTGACGTCGCTGCGGGACCGCGTGGCCGCCCTCCACGGCCAGCTGGACATCGAGTCTGCCCCGGGTGAGGGAACCGTGGTGGCCATCCGGCTGCCACTGGGGCAAATGTCTGATTCCGCGCCCGGTTCCGCGCCCGGTTCGAAAGCCGCGCCGGCGCAAGCCGGCGGGGACCGGAAATGAACAACATCCGGGTGTTCCTGGTGGACGACCACCCGGTGGTCCGGGCCGGGCTGCGGGCGATGCTGGGTGATCTGCAGGGCATCACCGTGGTGGCCGAGGCCGCCGACGGCGGCGCCGCCCTGGCCGGACTGGCCAAGCTCCACACCCTGGGCGAGCCCGCGGACGTGGTGCTCATGGACCTGCAGATGGGCGCGGGCATGGACGGCGTCACCGCCACCGGCCGGATCAAGGCAGGAGAGGCCGGCGAGCCGGCGCCGCCGGTGCTCATCCTCACCACCTATGACTCCGACGCCGACATCCTCGCCGCCGTCGAGGCAGGCGCCAGCGGCTACATGCTCAAGGATGCGCCGCCGGAGCAGATCCGCCAGGCGGTGCTCTCCGCCGCGGCCGGTGGAACGGCGCTGGCGCCCGAAGTCGCGGCCAGGCTGATGGGCCGGATCAGGAATCCGGAGCCTGCCCTGTCCGCCCGCGAGATCCAGTTGCTCGGGTTGCTGGCCACCGGGATGGGAAACCGGGCGATCGCGAAGCAGCTGTTCATTTCCGAGGCCACGGTCAAAACCCACCTGGTGCACATCTACGGCAAGCTCGGCGTGGACAACCGCACTGCCGCGATTGCCGTGGCAGCGCAGCGCAGGATCATCCGCCGGCCCTAGGCGTACCGGCGCCGGAGCCCGTGCCGGGCGGCATGTGCCGGTGCTATGTGACTGTGCTATGTGACAACGGAGTTGTCCGTGGTCCGGGGCATAATGGCGCCATGGGGAAATCATCAAAACTTGCACTGGCCCTTGTGGGTCTTGTTCTTGGCGGCTCGCTGGTAGCCTGCAGCGACGGCCGCGCCGGCGCGCCCGGTGCCGCGGAGCAGCTCGCCTCCGCGGTGTCCGCGCTCGACGTCGGATCCGTAGCCTTTGAGGGCAAGGACTCCGGCGCCGCCAACGACCAGCTCAAGGAAATATTCCAGGGACTGGACCCGGACAAACCGGCCGTTCAGGCCGGCGAGCTGACGTTCGAGTCGGACACGGCCACGTTTCCCCTGAACTACACCTGGAAAGTCGGCGCGGAGGAGTGGAAGTACACCGTTTCCGCGCAGCTGAAGAAGTCCGGCGACAAGTGGCTCACGGTGTGGAAACCGGCCATGCTGGTTCCCGACCTCGCTGACGGGGAGATCATCACCCGCGCCACCCAGACACCGCCGCGGGCCTCCATCACCGGCGCCGGCGGGGCCCCGCTGGTCACGTACCGGCCAGTGGTCAAGGTTGGCATCGACAAGCCCGCACTCGGCGGCGCGGACCCCGCCGACTCCGCCACCAAGCTTGCCCAACTGGTCGGCGTGGACCCGGCAGCCTACGCCCAGCAAGTCGCGGCGGCCGGTCCGGACGCCTTCGTCCCGGCCATCACGTTCCGCGAGGACGGTTCCCGGACCATCACCGACGAGCAGATCTCCGCCATCCCCGGCGGCCGCGGCGTCCCGGACAGCCTGCCGCTGGCACCCACCCGCACGTTTGCGCGGGCCCTGCTCGGTACAGTCTCCGAGGCGAACGCGGAGCAAATCGAGAAGTCCGGCGGCGCGCTCAGGCCCGGCGACACCACGGGAACCGGGGGCCTGCAGCAGCAGTATGACGCGCAGCTGCGCGGAACCGACGGCATCGTGATCCGGGCACAGAAAGCCGGACTCACCGCCGCGGAAATCCAGGCGGCCTCCCCCGATCCGCGGCGGGTGCTGTTCCAGACCGGCATGAAACCCGGAATGCCGCTGAAGACTACCCTGGACCCGAAGCTGCAGCAGCTCGCCGAAGACGTCCTCGGCAAGGTCGGCCCGGCGTCGGCCATTGTGGCGCTCCGGCCCTCCAGCGGCGCCGTCTTGGCGGCCGCCTCCGGGCCGGGCAGCAACGGCTACGACACCGCGATGCTGGGGCAGTACGCCCCCGGATCGATCTTCAAGATGGTTGATTCCCTGGCAATGTTCCGCAACGGAAAGACGCCCGACTCCAAGGTGGACTGCCCGGCCACGCTCACGGTGGACGGCCGCACCTTCAAGAACGCAGAAGGATACCCCGAGTCCTCCCTGGGCTCCGTGACGCTGCGGGATGCCTTCGCGCACTCCTGCAACACGGCGTTCATCAACGCCCGGGACACCGTCAGCCAGGCACAGCTCGAATCCGCAGCGACTTCGCTGGGTGTGGCAGTCGAAGCGCCCGCGCTCGGCGCCGCCGCGTTCCTCGGCTCCGTCCCGGGCGACGCCGCAGGCACCGAACACGCCGCCTCCATGATCGGCCAGGGCAAAGTGCTCCTGTCCCCGCTGGCCGCCGCCATCATGGCCGGCTCGGTCGCCAAGGGAGCCCCGGTGGCCGCCCAGCTGGTGCTGAATCCGAACGAGGGCGTCAGTTCCCCCGGTGCCGAGGGCGCCGCCACTGCAGGCACCGGTACAGCCGGCACGTCGCCGGCAGCCCCGGCCTCCGGTGACGCGACGGCGACGGCCGCCGCACCGGCCACGGCCGCCGAAAAGCCCGTAACTGCAGCGGAAGCCGCGGCGCTGGCTGACATGATGCGGGCCGTCGTGACCAGCGGGCATGCCGGGTTCCTGGCCTCCGTCCCGGGCGAGCCCGTCGGCGCGAAGACCGGAACGGCTGAGTTCGGAAACGACACCCCGCCCAAGACCCACGCCTGGATCGTGGCCGTGCACGGTGACCTGGCCGTCGCCGTTTTCGTCGAGGACGGCGGACTGGGGGCCACCACCTCCGGACCGCTGCTCAAGGAGTTCCTCACCCAAGCCGGCTGAGCGGACGCTTTCCCGGCCGTGGGAAGATTGAACACGTGGCTCATATAGACGTATCCGGCATCGACTACTTCCTCTCCGACGGCACCCAGCTGCTCAACGGGGTGACGTTCAAGGTCCCGGACGGCACCAAGACGGCGCTGATAGGGCCCAACGGAACCGGCAAGACCACGCTGTTCCGGATCATTTCCGGGGACCTCGTTGCGGATGAAGGCGTGATCGGCCGCTCCGGCAATATGGGGATCATGCGCCAGTTCGTGGGCCAGGTCCGGGATGACTCCACGGTCCGCGACCTCCTGGTCTCCGCCGCCCCGCCCGCGCTGGCCGCCGCCGCGCGCACCGTTGACGAGGCCGAGCTCGCCATGCTGGAGCACGACGACGAGCCCACCCAGATGGCCTATGCCCAGGCCATCGTGGACTGGGGAGACGCCGGCGGCTACGACGTCGAAACCGTCTGGGACGAGGTCTGCATGGCCGCCATCGGCCTGCCGTTCGACCGGGCGCAGCACCGCCCGGCGTCGAGCCTCTCCGGCGGCGAGCAGAAGCGGCTGGTCCTCGAGGCCCTCTTCGCCGGCCCCGACCAACTGCTGCTCCTGGACGAGCCGGACAACTACCTCGATGTCCCGGGCAAGCGCTGGCTCGAGGCCAAGCTGAACGAGTCGAAGAAGACCGTGTTCTTCATCAGCCACGACCGTGAACTGCTCAACAACGCCGCAGGCCGAATCGTCACGCTGGAACCGGGCATCAACGGCGCCGGCGCCTGGATCCACGGCGGCGGCTTCGGCTCCTACGTCGATGCCCGGGCCGACCGGAACGCGCGCTTCGAGGAGCTGCGCAAGCGCTGGGACGAGGAGCACGTCAAGCTCAAGGAACTCGTCAACATGTACAAGAACAAGGCCGCGTTCCGTTCCGACATGGCCAACCGCTATCACGCGGCACAGACCCGGCTCGCGAAGTTCCTCGAGGCCGGCCCGCCCGAGGCTCTGCCGATCGAGCAGAACGTGAAGATGAGGCTCAAGGGCGGGCGCACCGCCAAGCGCGCCGTCGTGGCGGAGAAACTGGAACTGACCGGCCTGATGAAGCCGTTCTCCACCGAGATCTGGTTCGGCGACCGGGTGGGCGTCCTTGGTTCCAACGGATCGGGCAAGAGCCACTTCCTGCGCCTGCTCGCCACCGGCGGCACGGATCCCGAGCGGGAGCACCTGCCGGTGTCCGACGTCGAGATCGCGGAGGTGCCGCACGAGGGCACCGTGAAACTCGGCGCCCGGATCCGGCCCGGTTTCTTCGCCCAGACCCACGTGCGGCCCGACCTGCTGGGTAAGACCCTGCTCGAAATCCTGCACCGGGGCGATGAGCACCGCTCCGGGATGGGCCGCGAAGCCGCCGCCGGGGCGCTGGACGGCTACGGGCTGGCGGGGCAGTCCGAGCAGAAGTACGAATCCCTCTCCGGCGGCCAGCAGGCGCGGTTCCAGATCCTGCTGCTGCAGCTCTCCGGGGCCACGCTGCTGCTGCTCGACGAGCCCACGGACAACCTGGACCTGCACTCGGCCGAGGCCCTGGAACGGGCGATCGACCACTTCGAGGGCACCGTCCTGGCGGTCACCCACGACCGCTGGTTCGCCCGCACCTTCGACCGCTTCCTGGTCTTCGGCTCCGACGGCAGGGTCTACGAGTCCGCCGAGCCGGTCTGGGACGAAAAGCGCGTCGAGCGCGCCCGCTAACCCAAGCAACGCAGGGTCACTTGGCGCCGGTCCCGAGGGGTTTGTGGGCGCTAAGCGACCCCGCGCTGCTCTGCAGCTGCGCAACAAATGATTAAATGATCACAAACCGCTAGCATTTGAGCATGAACACTGATGAGCGGCACCGCCTGATCGGCGGACTGCTGCGCGACCGGGAGCACGTGACGGTGGACGAGCTCATCGCCGCCTGCGGCGCCTCCGGTGCGACCGTCCGCCGCGACCTCGACATCCTGGCCCTGCACGGCGTGCTGCGAAGGGTCCACGGCGGAGCCAGGAGCCTGGTTTTCGGCGGCGAAAACCCGCAATACGGGCAACGCGAGCTGGAGGACCACACCGCCAAGGTGCGGATCGCCGCCGGGGTGGCGGCCATGCTCCCGGACCGCGGACACGTCTGGCTGGACAGCGGCACCACCGCCACGGAGATCGCCCGCCAGCTGCGCCAGCGCGAGATGACGATCATGCCCATGTCGCTGCGGGCCGTCACCGCGCTGTCCCCGGACGACGGGCCGGCCGGGCGCCGCCCCGAGCTCCTGCTGCCCGGCGGCAGCCTCGTCCCCGGTGAACTCTCCTTCCGCGGGCCCATGACGGAATCCAACATCCGCTCGCTGCGCTTCGACGCCGCCGTCGTCACGCCCTGCGCCCTGAATCTCAAGGACGGGCTGCTGGCCCACGACCTCGACGACGCCGCCGTCAAGCGCGCCGGCCTGGAATCCGCGGCCCGGGTGATCGTCGCCTGTGCCGGAGCCAAATGGAACGCCAGCGCCGTCGCCCTCGTCGCCTCCCTGGACGCCGTGGACACCATCGTGACCGACCGGCTGCTCAGCTCTGAAGAACTTGACCAACTCGCCCAACACTCGGTGGAAGCAGTGATCGTATGACCAGTACCGCAACCGTTCCGCAGCTGAAGGCTGCCACCGGGGCCACGTTCCTTGTCTTCGGGATCAACGGATTAGTCTTCGCCAGTTGGGCAGCCCGCATCCCCGCGGTGACGGAGATCCTGCACATCACCGCCGGCCAGATGGGAACCCTGCTGCTGTGCCTGGCGGTCGGTTCGCTGATCGCCCTGCCCACGGCCGGGTTCGTCGTTGGCCGGATCGGCACCGCCAACACCGTCCGCAGCGCCGGACTGGTGGCCGCGGCGGCCGGCGTCGGCGTGGCGCTGTCCCTGATGGCGGCCTCCGTCCCTGGGACGGCGATTGCCCTGTTCGTCTTCGGAATCGGCGTCGGGTTGTGGGATGTTTCGCAGAACATTGAAGGTGCCGACGTCGAACACCGGCTCGGGCGCACCATCATGCCGCAGTTCCACGCGGCCTTCAGCGGCGGCGCGTTCGTCGGCGCCCTGATCGGCGCCGGACTGTCCACCTTGGGGGTCGGGCTCCCGGAGCACCTGCTGGTCATAGCCGCCGTCGTCGCCGTACTGACCACGGTGGCCCCCCGGTATTTCCTGCCCCATCTGCCTGCCGAGGCGCCTGCTCCGGGGGACGCGGAGCACGGCAAGGGCGGTTCGGCCTGGCGGGACGGCCGCACGCTGCTGATCGGCGTCGTCGTTCTCGGCGCCACCCTGACTGAAGGCGCCGGCAACGACTGGATTGCCAAGGCCTCCGTTGACGGCCTGGGCGCTGAACAATCCACGGGGGCGCTGCTGTTCGCCGCCTTCGTACTGGCCATGACGGCCATGCGCTTCTTTGGTGGCCGCGCGATCGACGTCTACGGCCGCGTGGCCGTGCTGCGCGCCAGCATGGCGGCGGCAACGGCGGGCCTCTGCCTCTTCGTGTTCGCCGGCACCATCTGGCTGGCCGCGGCCGGTGCCGTGCTGTGGGGCGTGGGGGCCGCCCTCGCGTTCCCGATAGGGATGTCCGCCGCGGCGGACGACCCCAGGAAGGCGGCCGCCCGGGTGTCCGTCGTGTCCACGCTGGGCTACATTGCGTTCCTCGCCGGGCCGCCCCTGTTGGGCTACCTGGGCGATGTGACCGGTATCAGGACCGCCCTGCTGGCGATCGGGATTCCGATTGTGGTGGCCCTGCTGCTCGCCGGTGCCGCGAAGCCCCTGCCCGCGAGATAAGCGCCCCGCTGCGTCCTCGTACGTCCTCTCCCGCTCCGGCCTCCGCCCGGCCGCATCCGGCAGTATGGTGGTCCAATGCGAACCATGCTGAGGAAGGCCCCCGGCCACCTGTCGAAATTCGACCGCAAACTAGTGCGCGCCGTCTCCAATTTGCCG
This sequence comes from Arthrobacter sp. P1_C12_2, assembly GCF_056406415.1. Lineage (NCBI taxonomy): Bacteria > Bacillati > Actinomycetota > Actinomycetes > Micrococcales > Micrococcaceae > Arthrobacter > Arthrobacter sp. P1_C12_2. Next base: position 112,782 of record NZ_JBFUAF010000007.1, read on the forward strand.
GAGGGAGGCCATGACGAGTTCTTCCGCCGCCTGTCCGCCGCCGCCAACAAAGGCAAGCTGTGGTTCGGCGTGGCCGGAGCCATGGCCCTGGTGCCCGGAAAGACGCGCCGGGCAGCGGTGCACGGGCTTATCGCCCAAGGGGCGGCCTCGGCGGTCACAAACGTCGTGTTCAAGACCCTCCTGCCCCGGACCCGCCCGCTGCCCGAACATCTTCCGGTCTTCCGCTTCGTGAACCCGCAGCCGACGAGTTCGTCGATGCCGTCGGGCCACTCGGCCTCCGCGGTGGCCTTTGCGCTGGGAGTCGGCATGGTCCGGCCGGCACTCGGTGCGGCGCTGGCCCCCGTCGCGGCCGGGGTTGCCTACTCCCGGGTCCACACGGGGGCCCACTGGCCCTCTGATGTGCTGTTCGGTTCCGCGATCGGCGCCGGCGCGGCCATGGTGACGCGGAAGTGGTGGCCTGTCCGGCCGCCGTTCCCGGAAACCCGCCGCGCTGCCCTCGGGGCCGCGGAACTCCCGGACGGCCAGGGACTCGGCATCGCGGTCAACACCCTCGGCGGGTCCTATGCCGACGAGACTGCCGATGCCCTGCAAAAAGTATTCCCCAAGGCGTATATAAAGGAAATCGGGCCCGACGAGTCCGTCGACGCGGGCATCGCCCAGGTCGCGGACCGGCCGGGCATTACGGCCCTGGGCGTCTGGGGCGGCGACGGAACCGTGGGCGCCGCGGCAGCCGCCGCCGTCGAACGTTCCCTCCCGCTGCTGGTGCTGCCCGGCGGAACGCTCAACCACTTCGCCCGCGACGCCGGGACGCCCACCCTGGCGGCGGCCGTGCAGGCGGCCTCGCACGGCGAGGCCGCCGTGGCCGACGTCGGCCACGTGAGCGTCGAACGCGGGCTCCCCGACGGCCCGGAACACCTCGAACTGATCATGCTCAACACGGCCAGCATCGGCCTCTACCCGAACCTGGTCCGCCGGCGCGAACAGCTCCAGCCGGCACTGGGGAAACCCCTGGCCGGAGTGGTGGCCATGTTCCGGACCTTCGCGGCCGGCACCCCCACCACCCTGATCGTCAACGGGGTGCGGCACCGGCTGTGGATCCTGTACATCGGCCGCGGCCGCTACTACCCCCGCGACCACGCGCCGCTGGTGCGCCCGGTCCTCGCGGACGGGGTCCTGGACCTGCGGATGATCACTGCGGATGAGCCGTTCGCCCGGCTGCGGCTGCTCTGGGCCGTGCTCACGGGCACCGTGGCCACGTCCGGAATCACCCATCTCAGCGAAACGGACCGGATCACGGTGGAACCCGGAAACGGGCCCATGGTCCTCGCCGTCGACGGGGAGGTCATGCCCGGCGTGCGGAGCGTGGAGTTCACGGTCCGCCGCGACGCCCTCACGTACTATTCGCCGCTCCGCTGAGCCTGTCATCCTCCCGGACTACCCTGATTCGCCCCTGAATCATCCCTGAGACCGGCGAAATACGCCGCCGGCCTCGGTAGCGTGGTGTGCAGACGGGCCCGTGACTGCGGCGCCCCGGACCATCTCCCGCTACGCAAAGGAACGCTTCCATGATCGAAGCACGAGGCCTGACCAAGGTTTACGGCGACAAGACCGCCGTCGCCGGCGTCAACTTCACCGTCGAAGCCGGCCGGGTCACCGGCTTCCTGGGTCCAAACGGGGCCGGAAAATCCACCACCATGCGCATGATCATGGGGCTGGACCGGCCGACGTCGGGCTCAGTGACCGTCAACGGGTCCCCGCTGACCAGGCACGCCGCCCCGCTGCGCGACGTCGGCGCGCTGCTCGACGCCAAGGCCGTCCACACGAGCCGCTCCGCCTACAACCACCTGCTGGCCATGGCGGCGACGCACAGCATCCCGAAGAAACGGGTCCACGAAGTCATTGAGATGACCGGACTGGCCGAGGTCGCCAGGAAGAAGGTCGGCGGCTTCTCACTGGGCATGGGCCAGCGGCTGGGCATCGCCGCAGCCCTCCTGGGCGACCCGCAGACGGTCATCCTGGACGAGCCGGTCAACGGCCTTGACCCGGAGGGCGTCGTGTGGGTCCGCAATCTGGTGAAGTATCTGGCCTCCGAGGGCCGCACGGTCTTCCTCTCCAGCCACCTCATGAGCGAGATGGCCGTCACGGCGGACCACCTGATCGTGATCGGCCGCGGGAGGATCATCGCTGACGCCCCGATCCAGGAGATCATCACCGGCAAGGGCCAGGGCCGCACGCGGGTCCGCACCGACCAGCCGGACCGGCTCATGCAGCTGCTGGCCGGAACCGGTGTCTCGGTGGAGGTCCAGGAGCGCGAACTCCTCGAAGTCACAGGCCTGGACCCGCGGCAGATCGCCGCTGCGGCGCTGGAGAACCACGTCATGATCTACGAACTCACCCCGCAGCAGGCCAGCCTCGAGGAGGCCTATATGGAGCTGACCAAGGATGAGGTCGAATACCACTCGCTGATCACCACGGGCGCCGTTCCCGTCGAAGCCGGAGGCAACTAAGCCATGAGCTCCACAACCGTTGAATCCACCTCCTCGCGCCGCGGCGCCGACGCCCGCGCGCAGCGGACCGGAAACGGCAGCAGTTCCGGCCCCGGTCCCAGCTTCCTGCGGGTCCTGAACTCCGAATTCATCAAGTTCCGCACCCTGCTCTCCACGCTGATCCTGCTCGGCTCCACAGTGGTGGTCATGGTGGGGTTCGGGGCGCTTTCGGCCTGGGGGACGGGGCAGTTCTCCGAGGCCGCGGCCCAGGACCCTGAGGTCGCTGCCAGGCTCGCGGCGCAGGGCGGCGACATCGCCGTCAGCGTACCCACCTCCGGCATCGCGTTTGCCCAGCTGATCCTGGGCTCCCTCGGCGTGCTGCTGATGAGCTCCGAGTTCACCACGGGCATGGCCCGGTCCACGTTCGCGGCCGTGCCCAAACGCATTCCCGCGTTCGCGGCCAAGCTCGTGGTGGTCGTGGTGACCTCCTTCGTCATCACCGCCGCCTCCACCCTGGCCGCCGGGTTCGTGTCCGTGCCGATCCTGGATAACTACGGACTCGGCCTCGACCTGGGCAGCGCCCAGTCGGTCAAGCTGCTCATGGTCAACAGCATCTACGTGGCAGCGGTCGCGGCAATCGGCATGTCCCTGGGCACACTGATCCGCAATTCGGCGGGCGGCATCATGAGCCTGGTCGGCCTGTTCTTCGTGGCGCCCATCGCCTTCCAGCTCATTCCGGGCGACTTCTTCGTGGAGGCCCGCAAGTACCTGCCCGGCAACACCGTGGAGCCGCTGACCGCCGTGGAGCACATCCCGGACACCCTCGAAGCCTGGCAGGCCGGCCTGGTGCTGGGCGCCTGGGTTGTGATCCCGGTGCTCCTGGCCGCCGTCCTGCTCAAGAGGCGCGACGTCTAGGCCGGCGCCACAGGCCCAGGAGTCTAGGCTCAGAGCATGATCGATGCATTACCTGTGAGGGACGCGTCGGCCGGTCCGGCCGACGCGTCCCTCGCCGAACTCACGGCCCGCCGCCGCGGCCGTCTCCGGCGCTACCTGCTGGCCAATCCTCGGGTCATGGATGTCCTGGTGGTGCTCTGCTACCTGGTCCTGGTCACGCCGACGGCCGTCGAGTCGATCATCCACGGCGACTGGCCGGTGGCCGTGTTGCTCGCCGCGGCCGCGCCCGTCCTGCTCTTCCGGCGGACCCATCCTGTGCGGGTGGCGGCGGTGGTGGGGGCCCTGGAGCTGGCGGTCACCTTCCTGCATCCCTGGGGGTCGAACGTCTCCGCCGGGCTCTGGTTTTCGCTGTACGCCGTCGCCGTCGTCCGCACGCGGCGGTTCGCCTTTGCCGCCCTGGCCCTGACGACGGCCCCGCTTCTGCTCCTGTACTTCCTGCTGGCCGTCGGTCCGCTGGACGGCCGGCTCCCGGACATGGCGGTCCGCACGCCGGAGAATTTCCAGCTGCTCACGGGCATCGCGGCGGGCATCGGCATCACGCTCTCGAACGTGATCGCCACGGGGATCGGGATTTCCGTGCGGCAGCGGCGCGAGCACGAGCAGGAGATTGCTGCCTGGGCGGCCCGGGCCCAGCAGCTGGGCTCGGTCACGGAACGGAACCGGATCGCGCGCGAAATGCACGACGTCGTGGCGCACTCGCTGACGGTCATGATCAGCCTGTCGGACGGCGCCGCCGTCGTGGTCAAGAAGGATCCGGCGCGCGCCGCCGGCGTCCTGGCCGAACTCTCCCGGACCGGACGCACCGCGCTGGCGGACATGCGGCGCGTCCTTGGTGTGCTGCGCGAGGATGCCGCCACGGGACATGCCCCGCGCGAGCCGCTGGTGGACGGAGGCAGCCTGGCCAAACTGCTCGAGGGCTTCCGCGCCGCGGGACTGCCGCTGCATTACACGCACACCGGCCCGTCCGTGCCCTCCGATGCGGCGTTCCAGCTGACCGTTTACCGGATTGTGCAGGAGTCGCTGACCAACGTGCTGCGCTACGGCCGCGCGCTCAGCCGGGTGGACGTCAGCATTGTCCGGAACGGTTCCCGCGTCACCATTGAAGTGCTCGACGACGGCAGGGGCACCGTTGACTCCGGCAGTCCCGGCACCGGCGCGCAGGCGAAGCCCGACTCACTGGACTCCTTCGGCACCGGGCATGGAATCGCCGGGATGCGGGAGCGGGCCAGGATCTACGCAGGCACCGTGTACGCCGGGCGCACCGGTGAGCGCGGCTGGCGGGTGCACGCGGAACTGAACTGCAACGGCGAGAATGCCACGGAACCAAGGGGGAACAATGCTCGACAAAGGACCGGTACGCGTCCTGCTGGTGGATGACCAGCCGCTGCTTCGGATGGGCTTCCGGCTCATCCTGGAGGGTGAAGACGATTTGTGCATCGTGGGCGAGGCGTCCAATGGCGCCGAAGCGGTCCGCCACGTCCGGGAGCTCGCACCCGACGTCGTCCTGATGGATGTGCGGATGCCGGTGCTGGACGGGATCGAGGCCACCCGGGCCATCGCCGCCTCGGGTTCGGACGCCAAGATCATCATCCTGACCACTTTTGACCTCGATGAATACGCCTTTGCCGGGCTGCGGGCCGGGGCCTCGGCCTTTCTGCTCAAGGACGTGGCGCCGGCGGAACTGATCAGCGCGGTGCGGGTGGTGGCCAGCGGCGACGCCGTTGTGGCACCGCGGGTTACGCAGCGGCTGCTGGAGACCTATGTCCGCGGCGCCGGCGGCATGGATCCTGCGGGGACAGACGGCGGCCAGGCCGCTGTTGCGGAGGGCGCGGCTGCGGACGGTGGCGGCCAGCCGGCCGGCAGCCCCGCACGCCCCGCGCGGGATCCGTTGCTGGAGGACCTGACACCGCGCGAAAACGAGATGCTCGGGGCGATGGCCGAGGGGCTCTCCAATGCCGAAATCGCGCACCGATACTTCCTGTCCGAGGCCACGGTCAAGACGCATGTGCGCCGGATCCTGACCAAGCTCCACCTCCGCGACCGCGTCCAGGCCGTGGTGTACGCGTACGAGACCGGGCTCGTGGTGCCGAGCAACGCGGACTACTGACGGACGCCGCCGGCGGCCATGCGAGCCGGCTACCGGCGGGTAGTGCCTGAAGCAGTGGTTTCAGGCACATTGCCTAATTGCCCAGGAGACAACTTTAGTTGCCATTGGGGCCTCCTTGTTGGGGGATGGCCCGGTTTCGCCCGCCGTCATATGTGGGACTGCACAAGACGGACCGTGTGCCGCGCGGTCTAGTGTGAAACGACATTGTGGTCCGCCGCACAGCATGGATTCGATTCCGTGCCGGCAAAGAGCGGGCCTGAACCCCCCACGAAGGACGGCGCTTCCATGCCCGCTGACCAGCAGCTCTCAAAATCCCTGAAACCCAGGCATCTGTCCATGATCGCCATCGCCGGCGTGATCGGCGCCGGACTGTTTGTCGGTTCGGGTGCGGCGATCCAGCAGGCCGGCCCTGGCATCCTGGTTGCCTACGCCGCGGCGGGACTCGTCGTCATCCTCGTCATGCGGATGCTGGGCGAGATGGCTGCGGCCAACCCGGAAACCGGCTCATTCTCCACCTACGCCGACAAGGCCCTGGGCCGCTGGGCAGGGTTCAGCATCGGCTGGCTCTACGCATGGTTCTGGATCATTGTCCTCGGCATCGAGGCCACGGCCGGGGCAGCGATCATGCACCGCTGGGTCCCCGGCATTGACCAGTGGGTGTGGGCGCTTGTCCTGATGGTTCTGCTGACGCTGACCAACCTCGGGTCCGTGAAGTCGTACGGCGAGTTCGAGTTCTGGTTCGCGTCCATCAAGGTGGCGGCAATCGTGCTCTTCCTGCTCTTCGGTGCTGCCGCGATCCTGGGCCTCATCCCCGGCGTTCCGGCGCCCGGCCTGGACAACCTGATCGGCAACGGCGGCTTCATGCCCAACGGCCCCGGCGCCGTCCTGGCCGGCATCCTCGTGGTCGTGTTCTCCTTCTTCGGCGCCGAAATTGCCACCATCGCCGCCGGCGAATCCGAGAACCCGGTCGATGCCGTCAAGAAGGCCGTGAAGTCCACCGTCTGGCGCATCCTCGTCTTCTACATCGGCTCCATCGCCATTGTGGTCACCCTGCTGCCCTGGAACTCCGCCTCCGTCGCCAAGAGCCCCTACGTTGCGGTCATCGAGCTGTTCGGCATCCCCGGCGCCGGAACCATCATGGACATCGTGGTGCTGACCTCGGTGCTCTCCTGCCTGAACTCCGGCCTCTACACCGCCAGCCGCATGCTGTTCTCGCTGTCCCGCCGCGGCGACGCCCCCAAGTCATGGATGCGGATCTCCAAGCGCGGCGTGCCTGCCGCCGCGGTACTGGCCTCCACGGTGGTCGGCTTCGTCACCGTCGGCCTGAACTACATCGCCCCGGACACGGTCTTCCTGTTCCTGGTCAACACCTCCGGCGCCATCGCCCTGTTCGTGTGGCTCGTCATTGCCGGCTCCCAGCTGATCCTGCGCCGCCGCATGGGCGCCGCCGCCAAGGACCTCCAGCTGAAAATGTGGCTCTTCCCGTACCTGACCTGGGTGTCGATCGTCAGCATCGTGGCCCTGCTGATCGGCATGGTGATCCTGGAATCCACCCGGGAATCGCTGCTGCTCTCGCTGGCTCTCGCCGCCGTCGTGGTGGGGATCGGGGTCTTCCGCTACCGCAGGAACGGCTCCAAGGCCACCGTTCCCGCAACAGATGCCGCCAAGGCTCCTGCCGGGGACGCCACGGTGGTTGACTCCGAGGCTGCTGCCGAGGACGCCACAGTGGGCGCCGGGCCGGTGTCGTAGCCGCCAGAACGCCCCCCGCGGCGGTCCCGCACCACCGGACATGCCCTCCCCCTGCTCCCACCAGTGGACATAGCACCGTTATGTCCACTGCTCGGCGCGAGAGGAGGGCATGCCCATGCCTGCCGCAGGACATGTCCATTGCCTGGGCCTATGCGCGGGCATGTCCGAGTGCCTGCCGGGGGACATGTCCATTCCCCGGGCGGAGGGGAGGGCATGTCCGGCCGGAGCACAGCCGCATCACAGGAAGGGACTAGCCAGCCCATAGCGCTGCCGGGTTCGATGGGGTCATGACAAAAATGCCCCAGCCCCCGCACGAACCGCACCCCCATCATGACCGCGGCCTGGAATTCGATCTCTCCACCCTCCTGAGCCGCCGCTCGCTGGGCATGTTCCTCGGCGCGGGAACTGCCGCGGCCCTCGCGGCCTGCAGCCCGGGCGGAAACAGCGGAAGTACGACGTCGGCCCCGGCCGCCGCGGCCCCGGCGACTTCGGCAACGGCAGCCCCGGCAACGGCTGCCTCGGCAACGGCATCGGCCATTCCGACACTGACCCGTGCGATCGCCGAGTGTGGCGTCGAAATTCCGCAGGAAACCGCAGGCCCCTACCCCGGTGACGGTTCCAACGGGCCCAACGTCCTCGAGGCTTCCGGCGTGGTCCGCCAGGACATCACGTCCAGCTTCGGGACCTCCACCAGCACGGCGCAGGGCGTGCCGCTGACCGTCACGCTGACCCTGCTCGACAACGCCAACGGCTGCACGCCGCTGGCCGGTGCTGCGGTCTACGCCTGGCACTGTGACCGCGAGGGCAGATACTCCATGTACGATTCCGGGCTACAAAGCGAGAACTACCTCCGCGGCGTCCAGGAGGCCGACGCCAACGGGCAGGTCACGTTCACGACCATCTACCCGGGCGCCTACAACGGCCGCTGGCCGCACATCCACTTCGAAGTGTTCGAGTCCATGAACAATGCGACGGCGGCCGGCCAGGTCCTGGCGGTGTCCCAGATCGCGCTGACCGAGGCGGCGTGCAAAGAGGTCTACGCGTCGGCCGGCTACGAGTTCAGTGCGCAGAATTTTCCCCGCACCACGCTCAAATCCGACAACGTCTTCGGCAACGACGGCGGAATCTACCAGCTGGCCACCATGACCGGCTCGGTAGCCGCGGGTTACGCCGCCGGGCTCAACGTCACCGTCTAGGCGAGGACCCGCCGGGCCCAACCCAGGGCCCGTGCGTGCCGGGCTAGACTCGGAGCCATGCCAACACCGAGCACTGCCGCAGAGCACATCCAGGACCTCGGCGCGTACGTCAGCGCCTCACCGTCGAGCTTCCACGCCGTCCACGAAGCTGCGCGCCGGCTGGACGCGGCGGGCTTCACGGGCCTGGACGAACTGCAGGCCTGGCCGGAGCCAGCGGCCGCCACTGCCGGCAAGTTCTACGTGATCCGCGACGGCGCCCTCATCGCCTGGGTGGTGCCGGCAGGTGCCGCGCCGACCACGGGCTTCAACATCCTCGGCGCGCACACGGACTCGCCGTCCTTCAAACTCAAGCCGAAGCCCACCACGGGCAAGTTCGGCTGGCTGCAGGCCGGCGTCGAGGTCTACGGCGGGCCCCTCCTGAACTCCTGGCTGGACCGCGAACTCCAGCTCGCCGGCCGGCTCGTCATGCGCGACGGCACCCAGCACCTCACGGCCACAGGCCCGCTGCTGCGCTTCCCGCAGCTCGCCATCCACCTGGACCGGGCCGTCAATGAAGGCCTGGCCCTGGACAAGCAGCAGCACATGAATCCCGTCTTTGGCCTGGGCGATCCTGCCGGCGAGGACCTGCTCGGACTCCTCGCGGACCGAGTTCCCGATGCCGCGGTGGATCCGGCGCAGATCGGCGGCTACGACGTCGTCATCGCGGACACCCAAGCCCCGGCGGTGTTCGGCGCCAGGGGCGAATTCTTCGCCTCCGGCCGGCTCGACAACCTCTCCGCGACCCATGCCGGGCTCACGGCGCTGGTCGCGCACGCCGCCACGCCGCTGCCGGACGGCGCGCCGATCGCCGTGATGGCCGCCTTCGACCACGAGGAAATCGGCTCGGCGTCCCGGTCCGGGGCGTGCGGGCCCATCCTCGAAGATGTCCTCGTGCGGATCTCCGACGGGCTCGGAGCCTCGGCAAGCCAGCGGCGGCAGGCCTTCGCGGCGTCGTTCTGCGTCTCCGCGGACGCGGGCCACGCCGTGCACCCGAACTATCCCGAGCGGCACGATCCCGCCAACCGGCCGGTCCTCAACGGCGGCCCGCTGCTGAAGATCAACGCCAACCAGCGCTACGCGACCGACGCCACCGGGGCCGCCCTTTGGGCGCGGCTGTGCACCGACGCCGGTATTCCGTACCAGGAATTCGTCTCCAACAACGTCATGCCCTGCGGCTCGACGATCGGCCCGCTGACCGCCACCCGGCTGGGAATCCGGACGGTCGACGTCGGGGTGGCCCTGCTGTCGATGCACTCGGCGCGCGAGCTCTGCGGCGTCGAGGACCCGCACCGGCTGGCCACGGTGACCCGGACCTTTTTCCGGACGGCGGCGTAGGGTCCCCGGGCGCCATAGCCGGCCCTAAACGGCCTAGACGGTCAGCCCGACCACGAGGTTGAGCGTGGCAGCCAGGATGACGGTCCCGAAAACATACGACAACAGGCTGTGCTTGAGCGCCTCGGCCCGCACGCCGTGGTTTTCCAGGGCGGTATCCGAGACCTGGTAGGTCATTCCCAGGCTCGTGGCGAGGTAGGCGAAATCCGTGTACTGCGGGGGGCCGGCCTGGTTGAAGTTGATCCCGCCAACCGCCGCCCCCGCATGGGCGTCGGTGCTGTAGTACAGCTCGGCATAACGGACCGTGAACAGGGTCTGGACCAGCAGCCAGGACAGCGCCACCGAGGACAGCACCAACAGCCCGCCGCCGAAGCGCGCCCAGGTGTCGGCGCTGTGCGAATCGATGATGACGGCGGCCACCGCGACGAGGCTCGCCGTATTGGTGGCCAGGATCAGCAGGTCGGTGACGCTGCGGGACGGGTCCTCCGCCGTGGCGTGAGCCATGGTTTCGGTGGGGTCCAGCCGGCCGATCACCAGCCAGACCCAGACCACGTAGCATGCCGCGGCGCAGGACCAACCGACCGCCGGCGCCTCCACCCAGAACCCTGCCAGCCCGGTGACCGTCGCGGCGAGCACGCCGACCAGCATCATGACCGCAAAGCGCAGCCGGCTGCGGCGGACCGGTGGGGGCACGGCGGTGGAATCGGTGTCGGTGTCCATTTTCAGATCATGGCACAGACCATGTCCCGGCAGCGCACCCCGCTGCGGTCCGGGCGGCGGTTTTCCACATGAGCGTCCTGCCCGGTTCCGCCGCGGGGCGGCCGGGGCTAGCGTGGCCTCATCAGGAATCGCCGAAACCAGCCCCGATGCACTAAGATATTGAAGTCTGTGCTGCGCCCTGCCTCCGTTCCGGCGGTGGGGCATTGCATGACACCGCAAATGAACCTCCTGTTACGGAAATGCCGTAACCGCTTAGCCCAAAGGAGGTGGGTTCACATATGCGTCCTTACGAATTGATGGTAATCATCGACCCCGAGGTCGAAGAGCGTGCCGTTGAGCCGTCGCTTCAGAAGTTCCTGAACGTCATCACCAACGATGGTGGAACCATCGAAAAGGTTGACATCTGGGGCCGTCGTCGCCTGGCTTACGAAATCCAGAAGAAGTCCGAAGGTATCTACGCCGTGGTGAATTTCACCTCTGAGCCGGCTACCGCCAAGGAACTTGACCGCCAGCTGAGTCTCAACGAGACCATCATGCGCACCAAGATCACCCGCCCCGAAGAGCAGAAAGTTGTTGCTGAGTAATTCAGCGGCCAACCTTCAATCTTCATCCCCGCAGGAACGCACAAGGAGGCAGTAGATGGCAGGCGAAACCACTATCACGGTTATCGGTAACCTCACCAATGACCCCGAACTCAGGTTCACACCGTCCGGTTCGGCCGTAGCGAATTTCACCATCGCTTCTACTCCCCGTACCTTCGACCGGCAGTCCAATGAGTGGAAGGACGGGGAAACCCTGTTCCTCCGCGCGTCGGTCTGGCGCGAAGCAGCCGAAAACGTCGCCGAATCCCTGACCAAGGGCATGCGCGTGATCGTCTCCGGCCGCCTGAAGAGCCGTTCCTACGAAACAAAAGAAGGCGAGAAGCGCACCGTTATCGAGCTCGAGGTCGATGAAATCGGCCCGAGCCTGCGCTATGCCAACGCCAAGGTCAACCGCACCCAGCGCTCCGGCGGTCAGGGTGGACAGGGTGGCTTCGGCGGCGGCAACAGCGGCGGTGGCTTCGGTGGCGGCCAGGGTGCAAACCAGGGCGGCAACACCGGTGGAACATGGGGCGGCAACCAGCCCGCCGCGCAGGAAGACCCGTGGGCCACGCCCGGGGTCAGCAATGCGGGCGGCGGCTGGGGCAACGGCCCGGATTCCGAACCTCCCTTCTAAACAACATCTAAGGTCCGGCAACGAAAACCGCCTGGACGCCGCAAGGCGGCCGGGTGCAGACCGCGCCGGATCACCACCATCCCGTGGATCAATATCCACGGGCTCCATCGAATAGGAGCTCCACGATGGCTAAGGCTGAACTCCGTAAGCCCAAACCAAAGTCCAACCCCTTGAAGGCCGCTGACATCACTGTCATCGACTACAAGGACGTAGCATTGCTGCGCAAGTTCATCTCCGACCGCGGAAAGATCCGCGCCCGTCGCGTCACTGGCGTCACGGTGCAGGAACAGCGCAAGATCGCCCAGGCAATCAAGAACGCCCGCGAAGTTGCTCTGCTGCCTTACTCCGGCGCTGGCCGCGGCTAAGGAAGGGATTAACTAACATGGCAAAGCTCATTCTGACCCACGAAGTAACCGGTCTCGGTGCTGCTGGCGATGTTGTCGAGGTCAAGGACGGTTACGCACGTAACTACCTGCTGCCCCGCAACTTCGCCCTGACCTGGTCCAAGGGTGGCGAGAAGCAGGTTGAGTCCATCAAGGCTGCTCGCGTTGCCCGCGAGCACGCTTCCCTGGAAGACGCTCAGAAGCAGGCCGCTGCACTCTCCGCCAAGCCGGTCAAGCTGATCGTCAAGGCTGGCGCAACCGGTCGCCTGTTCGGCACCGTCAAGCAGGGCGACGTCGCCGACGCTGTTGAGGCCGCTGGCCTGGGCCGCATCGACAAGCGCAAGGTTGAACTGCCGGCACACATCAAGTCGACCGGTTCCTACCAGGCAAACGTCCGTCTGCACGACGATGTTTCCGCTGTGATCGAACTCGACGTAGTCGCAGGCAAGTAGCCCTCACCGGCTGCAGTCCTGAACTGCTGGAAGGCCCCCGCCTCCGGACCCCTCTGAGGGACCGAAGGCGGGGGCCTTCCGCTTTAAACCCGCCCTGACCGGGCCAATAACCGCCACTCACCCAACACGGGGTCACTTAGCCGTGGTGCAGCACCGTGGTGACATGTCGGTAGCCGAGCCGGACCAGTTCCGCCAGCACGGCCTCGTCGACGTCGTCGAGCCTGGTGACGTACAGGCAGCCGGCGCCGAGCTTGTGCCTGCCCAGCCTGCCGAGCAGTTCGGCGGCCTCCGGCCCGTAGGTGAGGCCATAGAGCGACAGGCTGGATTTCCGGGGGGAGAAGCCGACCGCCGCGGCATCGCCCTCCCGACCGCTTGCGTATTTGTAGTGGTAACGGCCGAACCCCACAATCGTCGGGCCCCACATTTGCGCCGGCTCCCCCGTGATCTCGGACATCAGCGCCAGCAGACGGAACCCGTCGCCGCGCCGGACTGGATGCTCGACGGCGGCCAGGAACTCCTCCACCGACGCACCGGTTGCCTGCGTCTTGTTTTCAGCCATGAGGGCAGTCTGGCAGAGAGCGGCACTCCTGTCAGGCAAGGCGTGTGCCCGGGAATAAATCCACGCACCCGCCGCTTCTAAAGGTAGATGCAAACGCATGTAATGGCGTTGCTGACCAGGATTCAACTTAGGAGCACTCCGTGGAAACCCGCCGTATCACCGTTATCTCCGCCGGACTCGGCGTCCCCTCCTCGAGCCGCCTGCTGGCGGACCAGCTGGCGGGCTCGGCCGAACGGCAGCTTGCCGCGACCGGCTACGCCGTGGAGGTCGAGGTCGTGGAGCTGCGGGACCTCGCCGTGGACATCGCCAACAACTTCGTGACCGGTTATGCGGCTCCGCGGCTGGCCGAAGTGATCGCCGGCGTCGAGGCCTCTGACGGCTTGATCGCTGTCAGCCCCGTGTTCAGCGCGTCCTACAGCGGGCTATTCAAGTCCTTCATCGACGTGCTCGACCCCAAGGCGCTCGAAGGCAAGGCCGTTTTGCTCGGGGCCACCGCCGGCACGGACCGGCACCAGATGGTGCTGGACTTCGCGATGCGGCCGCTCTTCACCTACCTGCGCACGCGGATCGCCGCCACCGCGGTCTTCGCCGGCCCGCAGGACTGGGGAAACAACGACGACGACGGCGGCTCGCCGCTCTCGGTTCGCGTGGACCGGGCGGCGGGGGAGTTTGTCGCCCTGGTGCAGGACTCAGGGCCGCAGCAGAAGCCAGCCGCGCTGGAGTCGCTGCCATTTGAGCAACTGCTCGCCGGAATCTCCGGCCAGCGGTAGGGGCTTCCGCGCCTTCCGAACCTGCAGCGCCGTCCGAACCTTTTCGGCCGCCCGCTCGTTGTCCGGGACATGAAGTGTCCCGTGGATTCAATTGACCTGATCATGAGTGAACGCAGCGGAGTGGAGATCGACTACTGCCCCCAATGCCGCGGGGTGTGGCTAGACCGGGGAGAGCTGGACAAGATCATCGACCGTGCGGCGGAATCCCTGGGACCGGCAGCAGCCGCCCCGGCAGCACCGCTGGCGCCGACGCCGTTCCCGCCGACGACGCCCGGCCACATTCCGCCGCCGCTGTACAACCTCGACCCGCGCCGGGACGACCGGCGTCCGGATGACCGCCGCTATGACGACCGCCGCTACGATGAGCGCCGCGACCGTCCGCGCCCTGATCAATCGAGGTATGAGCAGCCGCGTTACGATGACCGCCGCCGTCCTAAGAAGAAGGAAGGCTGGCTGGGGGACCTGTTCGACTTCTAGCCCTGCGGATTACCCGGCCCCGCGGGTGGGGGAGGGACTGGCACGATTAGGGCCCGGTCTCTGCGTTCTTCAGTCGCCGAGCAGTGCGATGAATTCCCTGGCCTGTTTCATGGAAATATCCGAGTGGCGGGTCAGGGCTGTCGCTGCGGCCTCGGTGTCGCCGCTCTTGGCCAGGGTGCGGATCCTCCCGTAGATCTCATCATTGAGCATGTTGCTGCTCACCTCGCGGGTGACGTCGCCTTTGCTGGCGATCGCGCGGTAGCGGTACGCGAACCGCTGCGGCACGTCGTCCTCGTCCGGAATGGCCTCCGGCGCGGGCTCCGGGGCGACGAACGGCTGCGGGTGGGCCGCCAGTGCAGCGACGGCGTCGCGGGACGCCCGGAGGCCGTCGCCCGTGGCCTCGAGGTACACCTTGATGGCGGCCATGGCCTGCCCCTGCGCGATCAGCGCGTAGAGCCGCCGGTGCTGCTCCTGGGTGAGCCTGGCGGCCGCCGTGCGGGCCAGCTCCGCGGAGTCGGGGGCGGCCTGTGGCATGGGTGCCGGCCTGGAGCGTTCACCGCGGCGGCTCCAGGCCCGGACCGCCATCAGCACGGCGGCGGCCACGAGCACCAGGATCAGTACGGGAATGAGCAGGGAGTCCATGTGCTAAAGCCGATCTACGTAATTCTTTGCGGTCTTCAGATCCGAGTGGGTTGCCTGCCGCAGCAGCCGGGCGGCCTTCGTCTTCTGGCCGTCGCGGGCCAGCGATTGGAGCTGCAGGAGGAGCTGGGGACTCAGGTGTCCGATGGCGAACAGCGCGTCCCCGTGGCCGGAGCCGCCCCGGCCCAGCAGGGCGGCGCGGGCGTGATCGGCCTGCTGCGACTGCTGCTGGGAGTTCTGGCTTGGACGCGTGGTCGCTTCAATCCGGGCGCGGGAGGCCTCGGCAGCTTGGACCTGCGCCGCGTAGTGGGCCAGGGACTTTACTGCCAGTTCCTGCTGGTAGCGCTCGGCCTCGGAGATGCCGGTGTTCCGCGGCTTCAGGGCCGTGACCGCCGCCCAGAGCACCGTCGCCAGGATGATGGCAGGCAGCATGACTATCAGTACATCGCCCATGTCTAGAGCTTATGCCAGATTGCGGTTATCCACAGCATGTTCCGCGCCTTCGCGTACAGTGCGCCGCGTCCAGCGTCAATTCGGCGCGGTGGGATGAATCCGGTCACAAAATGTGCATATCAGGCCGCAAATGTGGCCTGATATGCCGCAGTCTATCCCCAGCCGCAAGGTGCAGGCTGTGGATGAAGCTTGGCGGAAATTGTTTTGTGTCCACAAGATGAATCCAATGTTTCCGCAGGTCACGTAGTGATCACGGGCTTAACTTTTTTTCTATCCACAGCCCAATCCACAGACTGTGCACAAGCATCAGGCACTAGTGCACAGCTTATCCACAGGGGAGCGGGCTGGCCGGGTTGGTGCCTGCCCGATCGGCGGATAACGTTGCAGGATATCGGGCGTGGGAAGCGGAAACCTGCGGGCCGCCGGGTGGTGCCAGCCAGGACACGGACCCCCGGATTCCGGTGGCACACGGCCGCACCAACGCTGTGGATAACGGCGGTGCGCCGGACCGGCGCGAACTGTCGGAGCTGACTGATAAGAATTAGGCGGCCGGCATGTGCCGGGTTTAGGGCGCTGGGCATTAGGGCATTGGGCATAAGGCGCAGTGCTTACGCGCCGCGGCGAACGGATATCCGCCACGGCACACAATGAAGGACGGCAGTTTTGTCAGTTACGCATCTGGACTCAGTCGAGGGTACGCGGGGAGCCGAGGGCAGCCGCAAGCCTCCGCAGGACATCCCCGCGGAGCAGTCAGTCCTGGGCGGCATGATGCTGTCCAAGGACGCCATCGCCGACGTCGTCGAGATCCTTCGTGGCCAGGACTTCTACCGTCCGGCGCACGAAACCATCTACGAGGCCATCATCGACCTCTACGGCCGCGGCGAACCCGCGGACGCCGTGACCGTCTCGGACGAGCTGACCAAGCGCGGCGAAATCAACAGGATCGGCGGCCCCGCCTACCTGCACGAACTCATCCAGACCGTCCCCACGGCCGCCAACGCCGGTTACTACGCCGAAATCGTGGGCGAACGCGCCGTGCTGCGCCGCCTGGTCAACGCCGGCACCAAGATCGTCCAGCTCGGCTACGGACAGGACGGCGAGGTCGAAGACCTGGTCAACCAGGCCCAAGCCGAGGTCTACGCCGTCGCCGAACGCCGGACCGCCGAGGACTATGTGGTCCTCAAGGACGTCATGGAATCCACCGTGGACGAGATCGAGGCCTCGGGCCACCGCGGCGAGGGCATGGTGGGCGTCCCCACCGGCTTCTACGAGCTCGATGAACTCACCCACGGCCTGCACCCCGGCCAGATGATCGTCATCGCCGCCCGCCCGGCCGTCGGCAAGTCCACGTTCGCGCTGGACTTCGCCCGCTCGGCCGCCATCAAGAACAACCTCGCGACCGTCATGTTTTCCCTCGAAATGGGCCGCAACGAGATCGCCATGCGCCTGCTGTCCGCCGAGGCCACGATCGGTCTCCAGGACCTCCGCAAGGGCACCATCAAGGACGAGCAGTGGTCCAAGATCGCCACCACCATGGGCCGCATGAACGATGCCCCGCTGTTCATCGATGACAGCCCCAACATGTCGCTGATGGAAATCCGGGCCAAATGCCGGCGCCTGAAGCAGCAGCATGACCTCAAGCTGGTGATCCTGGACTACCTGCAGCTCATGAGCTCGGGCAAGAAGGTCGAATCCCGCCAGCAGGAAGTCTCCGAGTTCTCCCGCGCCCTGAAGCTCCTGGCCAAGGAACTCCAGGTGCCCGTGATCGCGCTGTCGCAGCTGAACCGTGGCTCCGAGCAGCGCCAGGACAAGCGCCCCATGGTCTCGGACCTGCGCGAATCCGGCTCCATTGAGCAGGATGCCGACATGGTGATCCTGCTGCACCGCGAAGACGTCTATGACAAGGAGTCCCCGCGCGCCGGCGAGGCGGACATCCTGATCGCCAAGCACCGTAACGGTCCCACAAAGGACATTGTGGTGGCCTTCCAGGGCCACTACTCGCGGTTTGCCAACATGGCGGCCGACGCCGGCGGTGGCGGCGGCTTCTAGCCCCGCCGGGGCGCGGCGCTAGCCCTCGCGCGCTGTGAGCAGGTGGTTGGGCAGCCGGTTCCCCGGGGCCCGGCCGCGGATTTCCAGCAGTTCGCGGGCGTGGGCGTGGAGACGGATGTCTTCCGCGGAGACCGGCACCCACTGCGGAATGGGGACCGAGGTGCCGGTCTCGTCGCGGGCCACCATGACCGTCAGGCAGTACGTGGTGAGGCTCAGTTCGCGCCCCTTGGGGTCTCCGGACCGGACATGGACGGCGATATGCATGCCCTTGGTGCCGGTGTAGACCAGCCGGGCCTCCACCTCCACGACGTGGCCGATCAGCAGTGGGCGGTAGAACCGCACGCCGCCGGAGAAGACCGCCACGGTGTCTTTCCCGCAGTAGCGGGAGGCGCAGACGTAGGCGGCCTCGTCGATCCACTTCATGACGATGCCGCCGTGGACCTTGCCGCCCCAGTTCACGTCCGTGGGCGCCGCCATGAACCGCAGGACCACGCGCTCGGCCGTGCCGGCGTCGGTATATTCCTGCCCGCCCATGGCCTGGACGATGTCTTCGCGGACCTTGATCCGGGCCAGGGCGTCGTCCCGCTGTCCGGTTTCTTCCGGCGTCACCGGTTCAAACTGCGGCACCGGGATGGGCTTGCCGTCCGCGCCCACGGCCACAAAGATCACGATGCACTGGCTGCGCATGGTGGCGGGGCCGCCCTTCGGATCGCCCGAGGACACCACGGTGCGGATATGCATCGAGGACCGCCCGGTGTAGACGATCGTGGCCTCGACCTCCACCATGTCGCCGCTGTTGACCGGGTCCGCGAAATGAATGTTCCCCACATAGGCCGTCACGCAGTAGGACTTTGCCCAGCCGACGGCCGCGGCATAGGCCGCCTTGTCCACCCACTCAAGCACGGTGCCGGCGTCGACCGAGCCGCTGTGGCCGACGTCGGTGGGGGCCGCCAGGAAGCGCAGGGTCACGGAATTGGGCGCGTTCTCGCTCATGCTGTGAGTTTACTGATTGGCCCGGCACCCGCCGCCGGCTGGCGACACAATCGCTGTCTGGCACGCCATAACCCAGAGACAAACGACGGCGGGCGGCCACCAGAAGGTGACCGCCCGCCGTCGCGCGCAAGGTGCCGGGCCAGATGCCGGGAATGCCTTAGGCCAGGACGCGGAGCTTCGAGTCGCTGCGGCCGAAGAGGGCGCGGTCGGCGGAGAGCTTGCCCGCGCCGACGAGGGCCACGGCCAGGGCGGCGGCGGCAAGGATCAGGACGAGTTCGTAGCCGCCGGTTGCGACGAAGACGCCGGCGGAGGCGTGGACCATGAGCAGGGCGCCGAGCATGTCCAGTGCGAGGAGGGCCGCAAAAACGCGGGTGAGCACGCCCAGGATCAGCGCGACGCCGCCGACGAGTTCGAGGGTGGCGACGACGGGGGCCACCGCCTGGGCTGCCGGAACCCCCATCTGGGTGAAGGCGGCCTGGGTGCCGGCGATCGTAAATTCGTTGAACTTCTGCCAGCCGTGGGCGGCGAACAGGAAGCCGGCGATGACGCGCAGGATGGTTCGGGCGGAGGTGGTCAGGGCGGGCTGGTTCATGTGAAATACCGTTTCGTAAGTAGGAGGCGTCGCGGCTCTCTGCCGCCGCGGCTTCGGTTGCGTTCAAGATCAAGTCTTCCCGACATTTACTTGAAAAGTCAACTAAATGTCCTACGGAGTCGATCCAGTGGCCCGGCTAGGGTTAAGCCGTGCAACCTTCCTCGCCGCTGTCCACCGCCCTGCCGCCGTCCACCGGGCAGCGCCGGGAGATCCTGCGCCTTGCGGTGCCGGCCTTCGGCGCGCTGATCGCCGAGCCGCTGTTCCTGCTCGCGGATTCGGCCATTGTGGGCCATCTCGGCGTGGCAGAACTGGCCGGCGTCGGGCTGGCATCGGCGGTCCTGCACACGGCAGTCGGACTCATGGTGTTCCTCGCGTACTCCACGACGCCGGCAGTGGCGCGGGCCATCGGCAACGGCCAGCTGGCCAAGGCCCTCGCCGCCGGACGCGACGGCATCTGGCTGGCGCTCCTGCTCGGACTCGTCCTGGCGGTCGCCGGATTCCTGGCCGCGGGCCCGCTCCTGGACCTGATGGGGGCCCGCGGCGAAGTGCATGGGTTTGCCGTGGACTACCTGCGCGGGTCCATGCCTGGCCTCATGGCGATGCTGCTCATCTTCGCGGGCACCGGAGTGCTGCGCGGACTCCAGGACACCCGGACCCCGCTGATCGTCGCCGCCGCAGGTTTCACGCTGAACATTGCGCTGAACCTGGTCCTCGTCTACGGCTTGGGCTGGTCAGTGACCGGCTCGGCCGTGGGCACGAGCATCGCGCAGTGGGCCATGGCGGCCGTCTATGTGCTGATCGTCCGGCGCAACGCCCGCGCCAACCGGGTGTCCCTGCGCCCGGACTGGCGTGGCATCCGGGCCCTGACCAGGGTGGGTTCCTGGCTGATGTTGCGCACGCTCAGCCTGCGGATAGCGATTCTGGCCACGGTGGTGGTGGTCACCGCCCAGGGTCCCGTCAATCTTGCCGCGCACCAGCTGGCCATGACCATCTTCACGTTCTTCGCCTTCGCCCTGGACGCCCTCGCGATCGCGGCCCAGGCCTTGATCGGCAAGGAACTGGGCGCGGCCCGGCCGGTGGCGGCTCGCGCGCTGACGCGCACCATGACGCGGTGGGGGCTCGGCTTCGGCGTCCTGACCGGGATCCTTCTGGCTGCAGCGGCACCGTGGGCGGGCGCCCTCTTCACGTCCGACGCCGACGTCCGGGCCGCGCTGACGCTCGCCCTTTGGGTCCTCGCCGCCGGGCAGCCGCTGGCCGGTTACGTCTTCGTCCTCGACGGCGTCCTCATCGGCGCGGGCGACGCCCGCTACCTGGCGATCGCCGGCGTCGTCAATCTCGCCGCCTATCTGCCGCTGCTGCTGGCCGTGCGGTATTCCGGCGCGGGCGCCGGTGCGGGATTGCTTTGGCTGTGGGCCGCCTTCTCACTCGGCTACATGGGGGCGCGGGCGCTGACGCTGGGCCTCCGGGCCCGGACGGACCGGTGGATGGTCCTCGGCGCGCGGTGAGTGCGCGCCGAGCGTGCGCTGGGCCGGCCCGGCCGACAGGCGCGCGCACCGGCGGCTTCGCACTAAACTGGACGGGTGACTCTTCCCGCAGCGCCTGACGCGACCCCTGCCATCCGCGCCGCGGCCGACCTCTGGAAGCCCGTGCTTGTCAGGGCGGCCGTCGCGCTCGTGTTTGGTGCGGTCACCGTGTTCTGGGCCGCGCCGTCCGAGGCCGGCATGGGCTGGGCCGGCGGCCTCTACCTGCTGGCCACCGGTGTGGTGATGATCTGGAGCGTGCCCAAGACCGGATTCCGCCCGCGGGAAGGCGCCGGCAGGGCCCTTTCCGCCGGCGGGGCAGCCCTGGCCGGAGCCGGCGCGGCCGTGGCCCTGATCCCCGCCCCACTCGTCTTCGGTATCATCGCAGCCCTGGGCCTGGGCGTGGCCGGTGCCGCGGAGTTGTCCGCGGGCATTCTTGGCCGCGGCCGGTCCGTGCTGGCCCGTGACTGGATCGCATCCGGCGTGATCGGGCTGGGCACTGCGGCTGCGCTGCCGTTCTTCATCGGCCTCGGCCCGCACGCCCTCCTCGGCGTTGCCGGCGGCGGGGCCATCATCAGCGGCGTCCTGTGGATGCTGTCCGGACTGACCCTGCGCCATGATGCTCAGGGCGATTCCGCGGAGGCCGTAAACTAGTACCGACAGGTTCTACCCGGCGTAGAACAATTGCGGTAACAAGACAGCCACGCTTTCCGCGCGGGCTGCAGGAGGAAAACACCTTGGCACAGCAGAAACCCGGAGCGCCCCGCAGCCTGCGGACCTCGGTCAAGGGACCGCTCATGTTCTCCGCGTTCTGGGCCGTGGTGGTTTTCTTCGGCGTCCTGATCTTCGCCTCCGGCGGCAGCGCCCGCTCACCCCGGTTCGATCTGGCGCTTATCGGCGCCGGGATCGCCTTCATTGTGATCCTCGTGGTGGCCGCCATGCTGGCGATGAGCCACAAGGACAACCCCGAGGACCTGGGCAAGGGCTCCGGCGTCAACCTCAGTTCCAAGCGCACGCCCTCCGGCCATGGCGGCCCGTCGGAGCAGCCCCGGCCCGAGGCCGGCCCCGGCGATTCCCGTGACAACGGGCCGCAGGCCTGACAGCTCAGGCTAACAGCGTAGGCCTACGCTGTAGGCCTACAGCGTAGGCCGCAGCCGCGGCGTGGCCGTCAGGACGCGGCTTTCCGGGCCCGGTACGCGGCCACGTGCGCACGGTTGGCGCAGTTTCCCGTGTCGCAGTAGCGCTTCGATCGGTTGCGGCTCAGATCCAGCACGACGGCGTCGCAATCGTCCGCGGCGCACACCAGCAGGCGGTCCATTTCCTTGCTGCGGATCACGTCCACGATCGCCATGGCCGCCTCCGTGCTCATCCGGTCGGCCAGCGGCGCGTCCGGGGTGGTGGCGTGCAGGTGCCAGTCCCACGGATCATGCTTGACCAGCTGGGGCAGCGCCCGGGCCTCCCGGAGCAGCCGGTTCACGGTCGCCGCGGCAGCGGACTCCTCGGCCTGCCAGAGTTCGGCGAGCTCGCCGCGCAGCCGCCGCACACTGGCCAGCTCGGCCCCGTCCCGGGTGCGGGAACCGGTGAAGCCCTCGGCAGTCAGGAACTCGTCCAGGTCCCTGACCGTGGCTAAATGCTCCTCGCCGTTGGCCGCGGTGTTGATGAGGTTGACCACAGAACGCAGGGCAACTTCCGTGTCAGGGGCAAAAACCATCTTGACTCCTTACCTTGCCGGGGCGTAATGTCATGAGCATAACCCTATTTTACTCCTGACAGGAGAATGCCCATGTCTGCCCCCCAGCGCCCCGTCGCCGCCCCGGTCCGAGACCTTGCCGCCCAGCGGCCTGCCTCCGAACCGGAAGGCACGCAGGGCAAACAGGACGGCAAACTGAAGGGCACGCAGGGCGTCGTGCAGGAAAGCACGCAGGGCGCCCGGCAGGAAACCAAGCGGGCCGGCGCGGCATCCGGTTTCATGGCCTCGGGCCTGGGCGTCGCACTGTTTTCGTCCGCGGTGTTCGGGCTCTCCGGATCATTCGCCAAGGCGCTCCTGGAAACGGGATGGACTCCCGGGGCGGCCGTCACGGCCCGGCTCACGGGTGCGGCCCTGATCCTGGCCGTCTTCGCCATTCCCGCCCTGCGCGGGCGCTGGCACCAGCTCCGGGACAACTGGCTGACCGTGCTGCTGTTCGGATTCATCGGCGTCGCCGCCTGCCAGCTGTTCTATTTCAACGCCGTGTCCCGGCTTTCGGTCGGCGTCGCGCTGCTGCTGGAGTACCTCGCGCCGGTCCTCATCGTGCTCTGGCTGTGGGCCGTTAGCCGGAAACGGCCGCGGCCACTGACCATTGCCGGCACTCTCCTCTCCCTCGGCGGGCTGATCCTGGTCCTGGACCTCACGGGCGCCGTCAAGGTCGACCTCATCGGCGTGCTGTGGGGCATCGCGGCCGCAGTGTGCCTCGCCATCTATTTCTTCATCACGGCCAAGGAAAACGACACCCTGCCGCCCATCCTTCTGGCCTCCGGCGGGCTCATGGTGGGCGCCATCGTCATGTGGCTGACCGCGGCAACCGGGCTGCTGCCGATGGCCTTCAGCACCGCCGACACCCGCCTGGGACCCTGGGTCACCCCGTGGTGGGTGGCGCTGGGCGGCCTCGTGGTCCTGGCCACGGTGGTGGCGTACGTGTCCGGAATCGTCGCCGCGCGGGCGCTCGGCTCGAAAGTCGCGTCCTTTGTCTCGCTCACCGAAGTGCTGTTCGCCGTCATCTGGGCCTGGCTGCTGCTCGGCGAGCTGCCCGGACCCATCCAGCTCCTGGGCGGGCTGCTGATTGTCGGCGGGGTGGTGCTGGTCCGGCTGGACGAGCTGCGGGCCCCGTCCGGCACCGGTGCGGCGGCGCTGGACCACGCAAACGACTGCGAGCCCGTGCCGTAGGCGGTTGTCCGTCCGGGCCCGGGCCCCCTCGTTCCCTGGCCCGAAGGCATTTAGCATGGAGATATGTGTCGAAACATCCGGACCCTCCACAATTTTGAGCCCCACGCCACCACCGCGGAGGTGGAGGCCGCCGCGCTGCAATACGTGCGCAAGATCAGCGGCAGCACCAAGCCGTCCAAGGCCAACGAAGAGGCGTTCAACCGGGCCGTGCACGAGATTGCCCACGCGACGCAGCACCTCCTCGACTCCCTGGTGACCCACGCCCCGTCCAAGGACCGGGGGGAGGAAGCCGCCAAGGCCAAAGCCCGGTCTGCCATCCGCTTTGGCGCGGCCTGAGACAGGGCCGCCCGGGCGAAGGCCGGTTTAGCGGCCGAAGCTGCGCAGCCGCAGCGAGTTGACCACCACCAGCACCGAGCTGGCGGCCATGGCGGCGCCGGCGATCATCGGGTTGAGCAGGCCCAGGGCCGCCACCGGAATGCCCACCGCGTTGTAGAAGAACGCCCAGAAAAGGTTCGTCTTGATGGTGCCGAGCGTCCGGCGGGAGAGCTCGATCGCCTGTGCCACCTGCCCGAGGTCATTGCCCATCACCGTCAGATCGGCCGCCTCGATGGCGACGTCGGTGCCGGAGCCCATGGCGATGCCCAGGTCCGCCTGCGCCAGCGCCGCGGCGTCGTTGACGCCGTCCCCGGCCATGGCCACAGTGGCGCCGGCCGCTTGCAGCTTCCGCACGGCCTCGACCTTGCCCGCCGGGAGCACCCCCGCGAAGACGTCGTCCGGACTGATCCCGACGGCGGCCGCCACCTGGGCGGCGACGGCGGCGTTGTCGCCGGTCAGCAGGATCGGCCGGAGCCCGAGCTCCCGGAACCGGGTGACCGCGGCCGCGGAGCCGGGCTTGACGGTGTCCCGCAGGCTGATGATTCCGGCGGTTTCGCCGTCCACGGCAACCCAGATCGCCGTGGCGCCCGAGTCTTCGGCCGCGCCCAGCGCCTCGCGCTGAGCCGGGGCCGTGGCGATGCCGGACTCCAGCAGCCAGCCGGTGCGCCCCGCGGTTACGGGCCGGCCCTCCACGGTGCCTTGGACACCGCCGCCGGGTGCGGAACGGAAGCCGGCGACGGCGGGAAGGCCGGCGCCGTCGTTGTTCACGCGCCCCGCCTCCGCGGCCAGGGCCGCAGCGGCAATGGCGCGGGCAATCGGGTGCTCGGAGGCGTTTTCCACAGCACCCGCCAGGCGGAGGACCTCGGCCTCGCTGTGCGGCCCGAAGCTTTGGACGCCGTCCACGGCAAGGCTGCCGGTGGTGACGGTGCCGGTCTTGTCCAGCAGGATCGTGTCCACCGTCCGGGTATCCTCGAGGACCTGCGGGCCCTTGATCAGGATCCCCAGCTGGGCGCCCCGCCCGGTCCCGGTGAGCAGTCCGACCGGGGTGGCCAGCCCGAGGGCGCAGGGGCACGCAATGACCAGCACGGCGACGGCGGCGGTGAAGGCGGTCCGGACCTCGTCCGCGCTAACAGCCGGCGCGGCCACCATCAGCCAGGCCCCGAAGGTGAGGGCGGCGATGGCCAGGACGACGGGTACGAAGACGGCGCTGATGCGGTCTGCGAGCCGGGCGATGGGTGCTTTCCCGGTCTGCGCCGCGGAAACGAGCCGGCCCATCTGGGCCAGGGTGGTTTCGGACCCGACGCGTGTGGCCCGGACCAGGAGCCGGCCGGAGGTGTTGATGGTGGCCCCGGTGACGCGGCTGTCCGGACCAACTTCCACCGGCACGGATTCGCCGGTCACCAGGGAGGCGTCCACCGCAGAGGAGCCGTCGAGGACGACGCCATCGGTGGCGATCTTCTCGCCGGGGCGGACCACGATCACGTCTCCGGGAGCCAGCTGATCGGCCGGGATCTTGTGCTCGGTGCCGCCGCGCAGGATCGTCGCGTCTTTTGCCCCCAGGTCCAGGAGGGCCTTGAGGGCGTCCCCCGCCTTCCGTTTGGCGTTGGCCTCGAGGTAGCGGCCGAGCAGCAGGAACGTGGTGACCACGGACGCGACCTCGAAGTACAGGCCGCCGGAGCTCATGCCCTCCGCTGCCGGATGTTCGGTCATGCTCGGATCGGCAAGGAGTTGCCCGGCCGAGAACGTGTAGGCAGCAATCACGCCGATGGACACCAGGGTGTCCATGGTCGAGGCCAGGTGCCGCGCGTTGATGGCCGCGGCGCGGTGGAACGGCCACGCCGCCCAAGCGACCACCGGCAGGGCCAGGACAGCGGCCACCCAGCCCCAGTTCGGGAACTGGAACGCCGGGATCATCGAGATCGCGAGCACCGGGACGGTGAGCGCGGCTGCCACGACGAGCCGCGGGCGGAGCGAGGGTGCGGCGCTGGCCGGCAATTCGGTGCTGGCCGGCGACCCGCTGCCGGCCCGGAGGTCTGCGGGCTGCACCGGCGTGCCCGGGTGCCTGGCGGGCCGGACCGTGGCCTTGTAGCCCGCGGCCGCGACCGTGGCGGTGATCTGGTCGTCGGTGATGTCCGCCGGGACGCTGACACGGGCGGACTCGAGGGGCAGATTGACGCTGGCCTCGACGCCGTCGAGCTTTCCGAGCCTGCGCTCGACCCGGTTGACGCAGGAGGCGCAAGTCATGCCCTCGATATCGAGGTCAATGACGCGGCTCCCGGCCTGGTCCAACAACTGCTCGCTGCTCACGGCGCCCTTCTTTTTGGCGGTTGATTCGCTGTCTGCCGTCCCGCTGCCTGGCGTCCCGGCGTCTGCCGACGCCTCTGCCGACCGCTGGCGCGGTGGTCCCTCAGGCTTCGGTGGCGACCATGAGGTAGCCGGCCTCGGCGACTGCCTCGCCGATTTCGGAGGACGACAGTGTTTCGCTGGAGGTGATCGTGACGGTGGAGATGCCGCCGGCCTTGAGGTCGACATCGACCTTTTCGACGCCGGAGAGCGCCTCAAGTTCTTCACTGACGGAGGACACGCAGTGGCCGCAGGTCATGCCGGAAACGTTGACGGTGGTGGAAACGGTGGCCATGGGGTGCTCCTTGTCGCTGGGCCGGGTGTGGTTCCCCGGCCCGGTGGTGTGGTGGGTGGTGCAGGTCCTAGCGCAGCAGGCGTCCGATGGCATCGGTGGCCTCCTTGACTTTGAAATCGATGGCCTCCGCCCTTAGTTCCGGATCCGGCTCGGCGGCGGCGCCGACAACGCAGTGGCCGATGTGCTCTTCGACGAGCCCCAGGCTCACGGCATGCAGGGCCTTGGTGACGGCTGCGACCTGGGTGAGGATGTCGATGCAGTATTTGTCCTCGTCCACCATGCGGGCGATGCCGCGGACCTGACCTTCGATCCGCTTGAGCCGGCGGAGGTAGGCGTCCTTGTTGGACGTGTAGCCGTGCTCGTGGGGTGGGATGTCGAGGGGCGGCGTGTCGAGGGGCGCGGTGTCGAGTCGCGCCGGGCCGGAAACTTCTGACTCGCTCATGCCCTCAACCTATACCCCCTAGGGGTATGTTGCAAGCCTCTGGTCCGGTCCGGCGCTCGGTGTGGAACACGGCGCAAAACAAAGAGCTCCGGAGTGCGTTATTGGGGGATACGCACTCCGGAGCAGCTTTGGGGTAGGCGGTTCGTCCCGCCTACAGATCGAGCTTACTCGCCGGTAGTGGGGTAACACCAGCGCTCCGAATAAGTACTTTCGCTTTACTTTCTTCCCGCCGGCGAGACCGCCGGAACCATCAGGACCGGACGTTCCTGATGGTGGCCCAGCCATGCCGCCACAGAGCCGTTGAGCGCGGCGGAGATGCGGTGGCCGAGGCCGCGTTCGGGGGTCCCCACCACGATCATGCGCGCGTTGGTGTCCGCGGCCAGCCTGCCGATTGCCCGGGCGGGGTCACCGGCCAGGGTGCGCAGCGTCCAGTCGACCCCCAGGGGTGCGCAGCGTGCCTCAACGACGGAACGCAGCTCCTGGGTGGTGGCCCGGATCCGGGCGTCGTCCGCGTCCGGATGTAGCGACAGGCGGTGTGCGGACCGCGCCGGATCCCACTCCACGAGGTAGCTTGCCTCGTCCACGTAGGCGCAGATCAAGGGCGCGGCGAGGGACTTCGCAAGGGATGCCGCCAGTTGCAGCACTTCGGGGTGCTGTCCCGGAACCACGCCCACCACGAGAGGCGCCGGGCCGTTCGCGGAGTCGTCAGACATACTTCATTCTGGCGCCCGGGGGGCAGCCCTGAACAGGGGCTTCCTTCCCGTGCCCGCAACCCGGGATGGTGCGGGTGCCGCTTGCCGGAATATCCCTTGAACAGCCCGGGGGCGGGGCCTACGGTTGAAGAACACAGGAGGAGGTGGCCGCCGTGGAGATCTACATGTGGTGGTTGGATCTGGATTTGGCGAGCAAGGAATGGCTTCGGGAAAACCTCCGGACCATCGAACTGCCCGAGGCCGTGCAGCGGGGAATCGCCGACGCCGGCGGGCCCGGTCCGGCTGAACCGTCCGCCGGCGGCGCCGCCGGATTGTCGGCGGCGGACTGGGACTTCATCGAGACGCAATCGGAGTTCGTCGACTGACGCGGACGCCACCGGCGCGGTAGCGCACACCGCGGGCGCCGGTAGAAAGACACCGCGGGCGGGGGTACAAAACCGTTGCGGCCTTCCGTCAGGGATGGTTGCATGGGACGCATGGCAACTGCAGAGAGTTATGTCCTGGCGATCGGGACCAAGAAGGGCCTTTGGCTGGCGACCAGCCCGGACCGGAAGGACTGGTCCCTGTCCGGACCGCATTTTCTGATGAGTGAGGTGCCCAGCATCGCCATCGATACCCGCGATGGCAGGACCCGGATCCTGGTGGGGGTCCGCTCCGAGCACTGGGGTCCCACGGTTTTCCACTCGGATGACCTCGGCGGCACCTGGACTGAACCCGAAAACGGCGCCATCACCTTCCCCGCCGGCACCGACGCGGCCTTGGAACGGATCTGGCAGATCTACCCCGACGCCGACTCCCGCCCGGGCGTCGTGTGGGCGGGCTGCGAACCGATCTCGATCTGGAAATCGACCGACGGTGGCGAACACTTCGAACTCAACCGCGGCCTTTGGGACCATCCGCACCGCAGCGAATGGGGCGCAGGCTATGGCGGAGCCGCCGCGCACTCGATCGTCGTCGACCCCTCGGGCGAGAAAGTCCACGTTGCCATGAGCACGGGAGGGGTCTACCGCTCGCTCGACGGCGGCGCGTCCTGGGAGCCGCGCAACAAGGGGATTTCCGCTTACTTCATGCCGGATCCCAATCCGGAATTCGGCCAGTGCGTCCACAAAATCGCGGCCGACGCCGCCGTCGACGGCCGCCTGTACGCCCAAAACCACCACGGCGTGTACCGCAGCGACGACGACGCCGAATCGTGGGATTCGATCGCCGAGGGGCTGCCGGCGGACTTCGGTTTTGTGATGCTGACGCATCCGCGCCGGGCCGGTACGGCCTGGGTGGTCCCGCTGAAGGCCGACGGCGAACGTATTCCGCCGGACGGGAAGTTGGCCGTGCACCGGACCGATGACGCCGGCGCCAGCTGGAAGCGGCTCGATGCCGGACTGCCGGAGGCCGAGTACAACGCCGTGCTGCGCGATGCGGCCAGCGTCGACGGTTCGGAGCCCGCGGGCGTCTACTTCGGGACGCGGGGCGGCAGTGTCTACGCCAGCGCTGACGAGGGGGAACACTTCACCGAAGTCGCCTCGCACTTGCCGGATGTGCTGTGCGTGCGGGCAGCGGTGGTCTCCGCGGCCCTGTTCCCGGCGCAGCCGTGAAGGGGTAAAAGCGCATGAACAGCGGCGTGATCAACGGCGGCTCCACGCACGGGGACTCGGCGATCAGTGTGGTGCTGCCAAGCATCCTCCAACCACTCGCCGGCGGGCAGTCCATCCTGACTGCGCCCGCCGAGGCCGCGGTGACGGTGGAGTGGGTGCTGGATACGGTGACCGGGGACTTTCCGGCGCTGTCGCGGCGGTTGCGGGACGAGACCGGAACTGTTCGCCGTTACGTGAATATATACGTCAACGGGAATGAAATCCGGCGGCTGCAGGGTCTGGTGACTGCCGTGGCACCGGGCCAGGAAGTCCTCATCATCCAGTCGGTGGCGGGAGGCTGACGCCTCAGGCGACCCGCCAGATACTGCATTCGTCCGCGTTGATGGCTTTGCGCATGCCGGTGTGGCGGTCCATGATCCAGACGACGCCGATTCCTGGGGCCGTTTCCTGGACGTTGCCGCGGCGGATCACGACGTCGTCGTAGCTCGGGCCCACCCGCAGGCGGGCCTCGATCTCATCGCCGCGGTGCAGTTGGTCGAGGGCGCGGACGCGGGTTACATGGGCTTTCGCATCCTTCAACATGGCGGGGCCTCCTGGACTGGAGTTGGTGCCTGCTCTTGCCGGCACTTCCAGTCTCCTGCGCCAATGTTGCGTCCGCGTTTCGGCGCGGTAAGGGGCCGGTTAGATTTCGGCGGCGCTGCGGATATCGGCTCCCCTCACACCGGCGGCGCAGCGGATACCGGCTCCCTTTCACGCTGGCGGCCGCACTGCCGGCGGACGCCCTCAGGGGAGTTGGCGTTCGCCCGGGCGCTGGACCCGGAACCACCGGTACCCGTAGCGGTCCAGCGGGAGTTCGAAGGCGCCGTCGTCGGAGAGCGGGATGTCCTCGCCGCCGAGCAGGTCCCGGAGCACGGCCCCTGCGTACGAACGCCCCGCACCGCCCTTCCCGTCCGGACCCCCGGCCCCGCCTTCCTCGCGCTCCTGCGGCGATGCCGCCGCCGCCATCGTGGCCGTCACGGACGCCGGTTCGGCGCCAAAATTGTGGGCGACGACCACCGTGGAGCCGTCCCACGTGCAGCGGTGCAGCAGCACCGCCGGTGAGGCCTGCTTGATGAGTTCGAACTTGCCCCAGCCGAGCTCGGGACATTCCCGGTAGCGCTGGATCAGCGTCGCAACGAAGTTCCACAGCGAATCAGGATCCCGTTTCGCGGCCGCGGCGTTGATGTGCGCCGGCCCGAAGGGGCCATCCACGGGCTTTGCCACGAGGTCCCCGGGCGGGGCGGTCGAGAAGCCGCCGTTCCCGGTGTGGTCCCACTGCATGGGTGAGCGGACGGCCGAGCGGCCCTTTGCACGCAGGTCTTCGCCCATCCCGATTTCTTCGCCGTAGAAGAGCACGGGCGTGCCCGGCAGCGAGAACATCAGGGAGTAGACCATGCGGATCCTGGCCGGGTCGCCGCCGAGCATGGTGGGCAGCCGGCGCCGCAGTCCGCGGCCATACATCTGCATGTCTGGATCAGGGCCGAATGCGGCGAAGACCTCCTCGCGTTCGGCGTCGCTGAGCTTGTCCAGGGTGAGTTCATCGTGGTTTCGGACGAACATGGCCCATTGGTTGTCAGGATTGATCTTTGGACGGCTGCTGAGCGTCCGGGACAACGGCCGGGCGTCCTGCCGGGCCAGTGACAGGTACATGTTCTGCATCGAGAGGAAATCAAACTGCATGTTTAGCTCGTTGCCAGCCGGGCCGCCGAAGTATTTCAGCTGCTCTTTGTAGGGAAGGTTGACCTCGCCCAGCAGCACCGCACTGCCATGGCGGCGGTTGAGGAAGCTGCGCAGGGCGCTCAGGTACTGGTGCGGGTCGATTTTCGCGGCCTCGTCCTTGGGTTCGCCGAGCAACTCCAGGAAGAAGGGCACCGCGTCCAGCCGGAAGCCGTCCAGGCCCAGCTGCAGCCAGAATCCCATCGACTTCGCGATCTCGTCCCGCACCTTGGCATTCATCACGTTCAGGTCCGGCTGGTGTTTGGCGAACATGTGCAGATACCACTCACCGGTGGCCTTGTCCTGGGTCCAGATGGACGTTTCCTCGCCGGGAAACACCACCTGGTCCGAGGTGTCCGGCGGCGTGTCCTTCCGCCAGACGTAGTAGTCCCGGTAGGGGTTGTCCACGGACTTCCGGGCCTCGACGAACCACGGGTGCCGGTCGGAGGTGTGGTTGATGACAAAATCCGCGATCACCCGGATGCCCCGGTCGTTGGCGGTGCGGATGAATTCCACCAGGTCCCCCAGGCTTCCGAGCCGGGGATCCACGCCGTACATGTCGGTGACGTCGTAGCCGTCGTCCCGGTCCGGGGAAGGATAGAAAGGCATGAGCCAGATGCACGTGACGCCGAGCGCGGCGAGATAGTCCACGCGCTGGATCAGCCCGCCGAAGTCTCCGGTGCCGTCGCCGTCGCCGTCGAAGAAGGTCTCCGGGTCCAGGCAGTAGATCACCGCGTTCTTCCACCAGAGGTCCGAGGTCTCGGCGATTCTCACAGTGCACCGTCCGTTCCGGTCAGGGCTTGTCCAGCGGGGCGGAGCTGCGGGAGGACGTGTTCGGCGAAGGCATCGATAAACGGCGCCTGCTCCTGGCCGACGAAGTGCAGGTACAGCTCGTCGAATCCGAGGTCCAGGTAGGAGGCGAGCCATTGGGCGTGCTGTCCGGCATCGGCGGAGACGTTGACGGCCGCCCGCACCTGGTCCTCCTGGACGCCGGGGCTGACGCCGTCGAAATGGGCCGCTGTGGGCAGGTCCCAGGGAATCGGCGGCGCAAAGACGTTGGTGCGCCACTGGTCCACGGCGATCGCGACGGCCTCGGCCTCTGTCGGCGCCCAGGACAGGTGGACCTGGAGCGCAGCGTTCCCGCGGCCACCGGCGTCCCGGTAGGCCGCCAGCATGTCCTTCAGCTTTTCGGGCGGCTGGTTCACGGTGACGAGTCCGTCCGCCCAGGCCGCCGCCCGGCGCGCTGTTTCCACGCTCACGGCCGGGGCGATGAGCGGCGGTTTGGTCTCTGGAACGTCCCAGATTCGGGCTTGCTCCACCGTGACGAGGCCGTGGTGCGTGACCACGTCGCCGGCGTGGAGTCGGCGAATGATGTCAACGCACTCCTCCAACCGGCGCTGCCGCGTCTCCTTCGGTGGCCACGCCTCGCCGGTGACGTGCTCGTTCATGTACTCGCCGCTGCCCGGGGCCATCCAGAAGCGGCCGGGAAACATGTCCGCCAGGGTGGCTGAGGCGTGCGCGATGATCGCCGGGTGGTAGCGCTGCCCAGGCGCCGTCACCACCCCGAAGCGCAGCCCGGTGGTGGCCAGCGCTGCCCCGAGCCAGGACCAGGCGAACCCGGAGTGGCCCTGCCGGGCGGACCACGGTTCAATATGGTCCGAGCACATGGCGGCGTCGAAGCCGGCCTGCTCCGCCAACTGCACGTCCTTCAGCAGGCGGCCGGGGCTGATCTGTTCATGCGAGGCGTGGAACCCGATGGTAGCCATCACCTATGTCTACCGTGGGGGCCGGGCCGTGTCGAGGAAACCTTCGTTGAGGAACCACTGCGTGGGGGTGGCGGTGCCGGGTCCGCGGCGCAAGAATGGGCGCTATGCGACTGCCGTTGATGCCTCCGATTGCGCCCATGCTGGCCAAAGCACTCCCCGCCCTGCCGTCGCCGGACGCCGGGACGGGCTGGCTCTTTGAACCGAAGTGGGACGGTTTCCGCTCTATCATCTTCCGCGACGGCGACGAGGTGGAGATCGGCAGCCGGAACGGCAAGCCGATGACGCGCTACTTCCCCGAGCTGGTCGAGGCGCTGAAGTCGGAGCTGCCGGAACGCTGCGTGGTGGACGGCGAGATCATCCTGGTGGCGGCCTCCGGGGACCGGCTGGACTTCGATGCGCTCCAGCAGCGCATCCATCCGGCTGCCAGCCGGGTGAAGCTGCTCGCGGAACAGACCCCGGCGCGCTTCGTGGCGTTCGACCTGCTGGCCCTGGACGATGAGGACCTCACGGGCAAGCCCTTCGCCGAGCGCCGGCGGGAGCTCGAACGCGCACTCGCGGCCAGCGCGGCGCCGGTCCACCTCACGGCCGCGACCTCAGACCGGGACACGGCGCAGCGCTGGTTCCGGCAGTTCGAGGGCGCCGGACTTGACGGGATTGTGGCCAAGACGCTGGCGGGGACCTACCAGCCGGACAAGCGCGCGATGGTCAAGGTCAAGCACGAACGCACCGCGGACTGCGTGCTCGCCGGATACCGGGTGCACACCTCCGGTCCGGACCGGATCGGCTCGCTGCTCCTGGGGCTCTACGACGACGCCGGGGTGCTGGCGAACGTCGGCGTGGTGGGAGCGTTCCTGATGGCGCGGCGGACGGAGCTGTTTGCCGAATTGCAGGAGCTGGTCACCGGTTTCGACGACCATCCCTGGGCCTGGGCCCGGCAGGAGGAGGGGGCGCGGACTCCGCGGAACGCCGAGGGAAGCCGGTGGAGCGGCGGCAAGGACATGTCCTTCACCCCGCTGCGGCCCGAGCGCGTGGTGGAAGTGAAGTATGACCACATGGAGGGCGAACGGTTCCGGCACACTACCCAGTTCGTGCGCTGGCGCCCGGACCGTGATCCGCGCTCCTGCACCTATGACCAGCTGGAGGAGCCGGTGAAGTTCGACCTTGCCGCGGTGCTGGACGCCCCACGCTAGCCCCTAGACCCAAACTCAGGCAACGCCTCAACGCCTTAACCACGGCGGCCCGCCCCAAAGGGACGGGCCGCCGTCGTGCGCTGCGGAAGTGCTGTGTTGAAATCCGCTGCCGGTGCGGAACCTAGTGCTGGCCGAGCTGCTTGGTGGGGACCTTGAAGGTTTCCTTGGCCGTAAGTGCCGCGATGGTGGCGATGAGGCAGATAACGCCGGTGAAGATGGTGATCTGGACCCAGCCGCCGGACTGGATGCCGCCCATGGCCGCCACGATCGCCGGGGCGAATCCGGCCATCAGGAAGCCCAGCTGGGTGCCGATCGCGAGGCCGGAGAAGCGGACGTTGGTGGTGAACATCTCGGCGTAGAAGGAAGGCCAGACCGCGTTGGCGGCGGCGTAGCCGAACGAGAAGAATCCGATGGCTGCAAGGAACATCAGCGGAACGCTGCCGGACTCGAGGCTCAGCAGAAACACCGGGGTCAGGACTGCGCTGGACAGTGCGCCGTAGATGAACACTGGCTTGCGGCCGATCTTGTCCGCGAGCATGCCGAAGAGCGGCTGGGTGCCCAGGGCCATGAAGTTGGCGCCGACGACGAGCCACAGAGTGGTGGTACCGTCCACGCCGGCGACGTTCTTGGCGTAGCTGATGGCCAGGGTGCCGAACACGGTGGACACTGCGGCGATGAAGGCGCAAGCGATGACGCGCACGACGTCGCGCCAGTGGCCCTTGAGGAGGTCGGCGACGGGGAGCTTGGAGATCTGCTTGGTCTTCTGGGCTTCCTCGAACGCCGGCGGCTCGTGCAGGGTGCGGCGGATGAAGAACGCGACCAGAACCACCACGGCGCTGAGCCAGAACGGGATGCGCCAGCCGATGGTGTATTTGATGTCGTCAGGCAGGGCCAGGACCGGGATGAAGACGAGGGCGGCGAGGATCTGACCGCCCTGGGTACCGGTCAGGGTCCAGGAGGTGAAGAAGGAGCGGCGGTTGTCCGGGGCGTGCTCGAGCGTCATGGAAGAGGCGCCGGCCTGCTCCCCGGCCGCGGAAAAGCCCTGGCAGAGCCGCGCCAGCACCAGCAAGACAGGAGCCCACCAGCCGACAGTCTCGAAGTCCGGCAGGCAGCCGATGGCAAAGGTGGAGGCGCCCATCAGCAGCAGCGTGAACATGAGGACCTTCCGGCGCCCTATCCTGTCGCCGAAGTGGCCAAGGACGACGGCGCCTACCGGGCGGGCAATGTAGGCGAAGCCGAAGGTCGCGAAAGACATGATGGCTGCGTTGGTATCCGCGTCCGGGAAGAAGACATGCGGGAAGATCAGCGCCGCTGCGGAGCCGAAGATGAAGAAGTCGTAATATTCGACGGCGCTGCCCAGGAAGCTGGCAAGGGCCGCCTTCTTCGGCGTCCCTCCTGTGGATATACCCGCCGTCGCGGACGGGACAGTGTGGCTCATGGTGTTCCTTTGGTGTGACGACGTTGTCGCGGATGGATCAGGAAGGTTGCGGCTGCCGCTTTGTTCAAGTGTGGTGCAACCGGAAGTCCGTGGAAAGACCCGGACTGGTAGCCACATGGTGGAAGCTACTTGTGCGATGTAGCAATCATGACTGTGAGCACAGTCACTTGTCAACAAAAATAATCACCATCTAGAAATAGCTCTCACTATGTGGGAACATCAATGCATGAGTGTGAATCAAACCACAGATGTTCCCGCCGAATCCGGGTATCCAGCCGAAGCCCCTTTCAAGCCTGCCAAGGCCGCCAGGGAGGACTCGCGGACGGACATGGTGGGCAAGGCCCTGGGCCTGCTGGTCCTCCTGGGCGACGAGCCGCGCGGCGCCAGCGCCGCGGAGATCTCCCGCCGCGCGGATCTGCCCTTCAGCACCACCTACCGCCTGCTCGGCTCCCTGACGCGGGACGGCTTCGTCGACTACGAGCCGGACGGCCGCCGCTACCACTTGGGGCTGCGGGTCTTCCAGCTTGGCCAGCGCGTCTCCAACCACCACGGCTTCGCCGGTACGGCCCTGCCCATCCTGCGACGCGTGACCGAGGAAACGGGCGAGGCGACCATCCTCTCCGTCCGCGACGGCATCCACCACCTGACGGTGAACAAGGTGGACGGGCCGCAGACGTTTCGGGTCACGAGCGACCCTGGGCATCTCGGGGCACTGCACACCACCTCGGTGGGCAAGGCGCTGGTGGCTTTCGCCGATGACGCCACCCGCGCCCAGCTCGTCGAGGAGCTGCCCCTGGAGCCGCTGACGGGGCTCTCTATCACGGACCGCGAGGCCTTCCGGGCCGAAATCGAGCAGGTCCGGCGCCAGGGCTTCGCCACCATGGACGAGGAAAACGAGCTCGGCATGCGCGCCGTCGCCGTCCCGGTTTTCAACGCCCAGGGCCACGCCTTCGCCTCGCTGGCCACGGCGGTCCCGGTCTTCCGCCTGAGCATGGAGGCCCTCGTGGCCCTCGTGCCGCTGCTGCAGGCGGCGGCCGCGGAGCTGTCGGCCCGGCTGCCCCAGCGGTGACGGTGCCGCTGCCCCGGCGGAAGCCGGCAAGCGCCGCCGCAGCAGGCCGCCGCCGTAATAATATGTTCGCCATTCGAACAACAGTGCAACATGTGAACAAAGTCTGTAATGTAATCCGCATCACCCGGCCCGCCGCAGACGCCGCAAGCGTCGCCGCCCGCCGAGTGCCGTTGTCAAAGGAGCTAACCGGATGAGCAATCGAGCAGAGTCCTTCCTCGTGGGACTGGTGGGAGACGGCGTCATGCCCTCCCTCACGCCCCACATGCATGAACGCGAGGGCGACGTGCAGGGCCTCCGGTACCTCTACCGCCCCATCGACCTCACCGAACTCGGCCTGCCGGGCCGGGCCGTGGGGGAGCTGCTCGCCGGCGCCCGGAGCCTCGGGTTCAACGGATTGAACATCACGCACCCCTGCAAGCAGCTCGTGCTCGAGTACCTCGACGAGGTCTCCGCCGATGCCCGGCGCCTCGGCGCCGTGAACACCGTGGTGATCCGCGACGGCCGCTTCATCGGCTACAACACCGACTTTTCCGGCTTCGCGGCGGCGCTGGCCTCCGGGCTCCCCGGCGCCACGCTGGACCGGGTGGTGCAGCTGGGCGCCGGCGGCGCAGGCTCCGCCGTCGCCTACGCCCTGCTCACCGCGGGGGTCCGCGAGCTGGACCTCGTGGACACCGACGCGGCCCGCTGCGCCGCCCGGGCGGCCGAACTCGCCGGGTTCTTCCCGGACCGGACCGTCACCGCCCGGACGACGGCGGAGCTCCCGCAGCTCATGCCGCAGGCCGACGGTCTGGTGCACTGCACCCCCGTGGGCATGGCCGCCCACCCGGGCGTTCCGCTGGACATGTCACTCGTGGAGTCCCGGCACTGGGTGGCCGACATCGTGTACCGGCCGATCGAAACCGAGCTGGTCCGCGAGGCGCGCGCCAAGGGCTGCGACGTGCTGGACGGCGGCCGGATGGCCGTGGGCCAGGCGGCGGACGCCTTCCGGATCTTCACCGGACGCCAGGCCGACGCCGACCGCATGCGCTCCCACTTTCTGGAACTCGTGGCGGCGGAAGAGGTGCCTGCCTGATGCGCACCGGAATCGCCACCGTCTGCCTCGCCGGCACCCTGCGGGAAAAAATGCAGGCCTGCGCCGTGGCCGGCTTCGACGGGATCGAGATCTTCGAACAGGACCTCGTGACGTCCCCGCTGAGCCCGGAGGAGGTCCGGGAACTCGCCGCCGACCTGGGCCTGAACCTGGACCTCTACCAGCCGTTCCGCGACTTCGACAGCGTTCCCGAAGACTTGCTCGCGGCCAACCTGCGCCGCGCGGACGCCAAGTTCCGGCTCATGTCCCGCCTGGGCATGGACACCATGCTGCTCTGCTCCAACGTCGGCACCGCCACGATCGACGACGACGAGCTCCGGGCCGCCCAGCTTTCCCGGCTCGCGGACCTCGCGGGCGAACACGGCGTCAAGGTCGCCTACGAGGCCCTGGCCTGGGGCAAGTACGTCAACGACTACGAGCACGCCCACCGGCTGGTTGACATGGTGGACCACCCCAACCTGGGCACCTGCCTGGACTCTTTCCACATCCTCTCCCGGGACTGGGACACTGCGCCGATCGAGGCCTTCAACCCGGAGAAGATCTTCTTCGTCCAGGTCGCCGATGCCCCCAAACTGTCCATGGACGTGCTGTCCTGGAGCCGGCACTACCGGGTCTTTCCGGGCGAGGGCCAGTTCGAGCTCGCCAAGTTCATGGGCCACGTGGTCCGCGCCGGCTACACGGGACCGGTGTCATTGGAGGTGTTCAACGACGTCTTCCGCCAGTCCGACGTCGAACGCACCGCCGTCGACGCCATGCGGTCGCTGATCTGGCTCGAAGAGCAGACCGCCGCGTGGCTTGAGGCAAACCCGGCGAACGCCGAAAGGGTGGCCAGCGGGATGGCCGGTCAGATGCCCGGCGCCCGGCGCCGCTACCCCATGGAGCTCGCCACGCTTCCCCGGGTGGCCGAGCCCGCCGGCTTCAACTTCGCCGAAGTCCGGGCAGGGGACACCGCCGGGCTGGAAACCCTGCTGGGCCAGCTGGGGTTTGCGTTCAACGGGCGGCATCGCACCAAGGATGTGCAATTGTGGACCATGGGCCATGCCCGCGTGATCATCAACGAGGAACCGTCCGACGCCGCCAGCGCCGGGACAGCCGCGCCCGCTGTTTCCGCCGCGATTTCTGCCGTGGGGTTCGACGTCGACTCTCCCGTCATCGCCGCCGCCCGCGCCCAGCAGCTCAAGGCCCCGGCCGTGCCGCGCAAGAGCCAGGCCGATGAGGAGATTTTCCAGGGCTTCGCCGCGCCGGATTCCACCGAAATCTTCCTCTGCCAGGGAAACCCGGACGGCACCGCCGCGTGGACCCGGGAATTCGGCGACGGCCTGGACGTCGCCGCGGCGGACCTTGCCGGGCATCCGCGCACGGTGATCGACCATGTGAACCTGGCGCAGCCGTGGCAGCACTTCGACGAGGCCGTGCTCTTCTACACCAGCGCCCTCGCGCTGGAACCGCAGCCGTTCGCCGAGGTGGCCAGTCCCACCGGGCTGGTCCGGTCCCAGGTGATGCTGACGAAGGACCGCGGCGTCCGCCTGGTGCTGAACCTGGCCCCGCTGATCCAGCAGGAAGGGAGCACCCCAGGCGCCGCAGCCGGCACCGAAGGGACCGCCGGCACCGGCCATCGCCCCGGCTACCAGGAACATGTGGCGTTCGCGGTGGATGACCTGGTGGCGACGGCCCGGGCCGCACGGGACCGTGGCCTGGACTTCCTGCAGATCCCGGCGAATTACTACGAGGACCTCGATGCCCGGTTCGCGCTGGAGCCGGAG
The DNA here is from genome assembly GCF_056406415.1 of Arthrobacter sp. P1_C12_2. NCBI lineage: Bacteria > Bacillati > Actinomycetota > Actinomycetes > Micrococcales > Micrococcaceae > Arthrobacter > Arthrobacter sp. P1_C12_2. The sequence continues at coordinate 152,221 of NZ_JBFUAF010000007.1, forward strand.
TTCCTGGCCACCCTCCGCGAACTCAACCTGCTCTATGACCGTGATGYCGACGGTGAATTCCTGCATTTCTACACCGCCACCGTGGGCAGCGTCTTTTTCGAAATGGTGGAACGCCGCGGGGACTACGACGGCTACGGCGCTCCGAACGCGCCCGTGCGGCATGCCGTCCAATACGACCACCTGCACCAGCCGAGCCGCCGTCCCTGATCCCCGTCCGAACAACAATCACACCATCGAAAGGAGGCTGCTGTGCCTGAAGAAATCAACCTCGAGATATTCAACGCCGACCCGATCACCGAGGACTTGGCCAACGGGACCACGGAGGCCGCACCAAAGACGTACCCGCTGGACGCCGCCGCGGAGTCCCAGGCGGACCTCAGCGCCGAGATGAAGGCGATCGGCGAGTCCTACGCGCGGGCCCTCAAAGACGGGGCCCCGGCCGAGATCCAGCCGCGGCTCGACTACGCGCCGTACCGCAGCAGCGTCCTGCGCCACCCCACAAAGAGCCTGCACCACGCGGACCCGGAAACCATTGAACTGTACTCGCCGGCGTTCGGGCACATGGACGTCCACGCGCTCGAGTCGGACCTCACCATCGCGCACAACGGCGAACCGCTCGGCGAACGCATCGTGGTCTCCGGCCGGGTGCTCGACGGCGACGGACGCCCCGTCACCGGCCAGCTCGTCGAAATCTGGCAGGCCAACTCCGCCGGCCGCTATATCCATAAGCGCGACCAGCACCCGGCGCCGATCGACCCCAACTTCACCGGCGTCGGCCGCTGCATCACGGGCCCGGACGGCACCTACAGCTTCACCACCATCAAACCCGGCGCCTACCCGTGGAAGAACCACCTCAACGCCTGGCGGCCGGCCCACATCCATTTCTCCCTGTTCGGCTCCGAATTCACCCAGCGGATCATCACCCAGATGTACTTCCCCGGTGACCAGCTGTTCCCCCTGGACCCGATCTACCAGTCGATCGTGGACCAGGACGCCCGCGACCGGCTCGTTGCCACCTACAACCATGAGCAGACCAAACCCGAATGGGCCATGGCCTACAACTGGGACATCGTCCTGACCGGGTCCAAGCGGACCTGGACTGAAAATGAGGCATTGGGCGCAGGAGGCGACGAAAATGAATAGGAGCGCCATGAATAGGCCCACCCAACTAATTCCGACGCCGGGCCAGACTGTCGGGCCGTTCTTCGGCTACGCCCTGCCCTACGCCAAGGACCGCGAGCTCCTGGCCCCCGGTTCCCCGGGTTCCATCCGGCTCCAGGGCACCGTGTATGACGGCGCCGGCCACCCCATCCCGGACGCGATCCTGGAAATCTGGCAGGCGGACGCGGACGGCAACGTCCCGCACCACCCGGGTTCCCTGGTCCGGAACGGCTACACGTTCACCGGCTTCGGCCGCACGGCCGTTGGAAACACCGGCACGTTCACGTTCACCACTGTCAACCCCGGCCCCACCGAAGCCGGGGCTGCACCGTTCATCGCGGTGGCCGTGTTTGCCCGCGGCCTCATGAACCGCCTCTTCACCCGGGTCTACCTGCCCGATGACGAGGCCGCACTGGCCGGGGACCGGCTGCTCAGCTCGCTGGACCCGGACCGGCGCCGGACCTTGATCGCGCGCCGGGATCCCGACGGCGGACTGACCTGGGACATCCGGCTCCAGGGCGACGGCGAAACCGTGTTCCTGGATTTCAGCGGCGCAGAGGGTCCCTCCAAGTGACCTTCTTCGAAGCCGACGGCGACGCCGGCCTGCACGGCGACGTTGGCCTGCTGAGCCCGGTGTCGGCGTCGCCGCTTGTGGCGGCGCTGACCGGGGACGGGGCCGTGCTCGCCGCCATCCTCAAGGTCGAGGCTGCCTGGGCGGCGGTCCTGGACGATGCTGGCCTCGCCCCGGCCGGGTCCGCCGCGGTGGTGGCTGCCGCCGCGGACGTGCAGCGCTACGACGTCGCGGGCATCGCCGTCCGCGCCCAGGGCGGCGGCAACCCCGTCATCCCGCTGCTCGCCGACCTCCGCGAGCAGGTCAAGGCCCTCGACCACGCGGGACTCGGCGCGGCACAGGCCGTTCACACGTCGCTGACCAGCCAGGACGTACTCGACTCGGCCCTGATGGTGCTGGCCGCCGGGGCCATCCGGGAACTGCTCGCCGAGCTGAGGGCGGCAACGGCCGCCCTCGCCGGCCTCGCCGAAGCCCATGCCCACACACTGTGTGTTGCCCGCAGCCTGACCCAGCACTCGCTGCCCTACACCTTCGGGCTGCGGGCCGCGCAGTGGTTCAACGGGCTGGCCGCCGCGGCCAGCCGGCTCGAGGCCCTCGAACTGCCCGTCCAGACCGGCGGCGCCGCCGGGACCCTGGCCTCCGGCACGGTACTGACTGACGGCATTGGATTGGCTGGCGCTGGGTTGAACGATGACACGGCGCTGACTGCCGGGCCGCTGTCCCCGTTTGACCTCGCCGACCGGCTGGCCGCCCGCCTGGGGCTCGCCACCGTTCCTGCCCCCTGGCACACCAACCGGCTGGCAGTGACCTCGCTCGGCGACGCGCTGGCGGCCGTGACGGACGCGGCCGGAAAGATGGCCGCCGACGTCCTGTTCCTGAGCCGGCCGGAAGTGGCCGAGGTTGCGGAACCGCGCGTCGCCGGGCGGGGCGTGTCCTCGGCCATGCCGCAGAAGCAGAACCCCGTGCTCTCCGTGCTGGTCCGCAGCGCCGCCCTGCAGGCCCCGGCCCTGGCCGCCCAGCTGCACCTCGCGGCCGCCAATTTCAACGATGAACGCCCCGACGGCGCCTGGCACAGCGAATGGGTGGCCCTGCGCCAGCTGCTGCGCCTGGCCCTCGGCGCCGCGGCGCAGCTCCGCGAACTGGCCGAAGGGATGACGGTCTTCCCGGGAGCGATGCGCCGCAACCTCGAGCTCGCCGGCCCGCTGCTGCTCTCCGAAGCCGTCAATGCCGCCGTCGCTCCTCTTTTGGACGGGCGTGGCGCCGGAACCGGAGCGGGCCGGACCGGGAAACGGCGGCTGCAGGCCGTCGTGGACGAAACACTCCAGGCCCCGGCCGCGGAGCAGGCGGACACCTACCGGGCACTGCTCCGCGCGGCTGTCCCTGAGGAGCTGCTCACCGACGCCCGGCTGGAGGAGCTTTTGAACCCGGCCAACTACCTCGGCCAGGCCGTTGAGATCTCCCGCCGGATCCTCGCGGCGTATCCGGAATACGCCGGCCCGGCCGGCGCCATTGCCCACCAACTCCAGAACGGAGCCTCCCGTGGCTAGACCCACCGTCAAAGCAGTCCTGCTTTCGCCCCAGCGCGAGCTGGGCGACAAACCCCTCCTCATCGTCGGACCCTCGCTCGGAACATCTTCCCTGCTGTGGAGCCAGGCCGGCACCTTGCTGGGCGCCGACGTCGACGTCATCGCCTGGGACCTGCCCGGGCACGGCGTCTCGCCCGCGGCGGCGGAGACCTTCACGGTCGCCGACCTCGCGGATGCCGTGATCGGCCTGGTCGACTCGATCGCCCCCGGTGCGCGCTTCCACTACGCCGGGGTGTCCCTGGGCGGCGCCACCGGACTGCAGCTCGGCATCAAGCACGGCGACCGGCTCAAGAGCCTCTCCGTGCAGTGCTCCGGCGCGAAGCTCGGCACTCCCGAGGGCTGGCTGGAACGCGCCGAAACCGTGCGCACGCAGGGCACCGCGGTGATGATCCAGGGCTCGGCGCAGCGCTGGTTCGCCCCGGGATTCATGGAGAGCCAGCCGGAGCTCAGCAGCCGGCTCCTGCACGGCCTCCGGGACGCCGACCGTTTCAGCTACGCCTTCTGCTGCGAGGCCCTGGCCGGCTTCGACGTGCGGGACCAGCTCGGCACCATCCGCGTCCCCACCCAGGTTGTTGCCGGCGCCCTGGACGCCGTCGCCCCGCCGTCGATGGCCGGGGAAGTCGCCGCGGGCATCACCTCCGGCGGCGGCACAGCCACGGCCGTCAGCCTGGAGGGCGTGGCACACCTGGCGCCCTTCGAGGCGCCGGGCCACATCGCCGAACTGCTGAAGGGCCTCATCACCTGGACCGAGACGCAGGGAGCGGGCGCATGACCGGCCCCGAACTGACCGGCCCCGAACGCAATGGGGTAGTCCAGCCCGGCGCGACCAGCCAGGAAATTTACGACGGCGGCATGCAAGTCCGCCGCGAGGTCCTGGGCACCGCGCACGTGGACCGCGCCAACGCCAACAAGGATTCCTTCACCGAGGACTTCCAGGACATGATCACCCGGATCGCCTGGGGCGGCATCTGGACCCGGCCCGGGATCAGCCGCCAGATGCGCTCCGCCGTCACCCTGACCGCCATGGTGGCCCACGGGCACTGGGAAGAACTGGCCATGCACATCCGCGCGGCCCTCACCAACGGACTGAGCCGGGACGAGATCAAGGAAATCCTGCTCCAGACCGCCATCTACTGCGGGGTCCCCTCCGCCAACACCGCCTTCAAGACCGCCCAGCAAGTGTTCCATTCCATGGACGAGGCAGAAAGGGAAAAAGAATCATGAACCAGGCTTTCATCTACGACGCCGTCCGGACCCCGTTCGGCAAGTTCGGTTCCGGCCTCGCCGGGGTCCGCCCGGACGACCTTGCCGCCCACGTGATCGGTGAGATGGTCAGGCGCGCCCCGGCCCTCGACGTCGAGCGGATCGATGAGGTGGTCTTCGGCAACGCCAACGGCGCCGGCGAGGAAAACCGCAACATCGCCCGGATGGGCACCCTGCTGGCCGGGCTGCCGGTCTCGATCCCCGGCACCACGGTCAACCGGCTCTGCGGCTCCTCCCTGGACGCGGCGATCATCGCCTCCCGGCAGATCAACACCGGCGACGCCGAGCTCATGCTGATCGGCGGCGCCGAATCGATGTCCCGGGCGCCCTGGGTGCTGCCCAAGACCGAGAAGCCCTACCCGGCCGGAGACCTGACCCTGGCCTCCACCACGCTGGGCTGGCGCCTGGTGAACCAGGCCATGCCCACGGACTGGACCATCTCCCTGGGCGAGGCCACCGAACGGCTCCGCGAGAAGTACGGCGTGACCCGCCAGGCGCAGGACGAATTCTCCGCCAACTCCCACAACCTCGCCGCCGCGGCCTGGGACGAGGGCTTCTACGACAACCTCGTCGCCCCGGTCCCTGGCACGGACCTTGTCCGCGACGAAGGGATCCGGGCCGGCTCCTCGGCCGAGAAGCTCGCCGGGCTCAAGACCGTGTTCCGGACCGAGAACGGCACCGTCACTGCCGGGAACGCCTCCCCGCTCTCCGACGGCGCCTCCGCGGCCTGGCTCGGCAGCGAGACCGCCGCCGGGATCCTGGGCCTGGACCCGCTGGCCCGCATCGCCGGTCGCGGCGCGCACGCCAACGACCCCCAGTACTTCGGCTACGCCCCGGTCGAGGCCGCCAACAAGGCCCTCGCGAAGGCCGGGATCGGCTGGGACCAGGTGGGCGCCGTCGAACTGAACGAGGCGTTCGCTGCGCAGTCCCTGGCGTGCATCAACGCCTGGGGCATCGATGCGTCAATCGTGAACCGGCACGGCGGCGCCATCGCCATGGGCCACCCGCTCGGCGCCTCCGGCGGACGCATCCTGGGCACCCTGGCCCGCAGCCTGCAGGCCTCCGGTGAACGCTGGGGCGTCGCCGCGATCTGCATCGGCGTCGGCCAGGGCCTCGCTGTGGTGCTCGAAAACGTCACCGCCGCACCGTCGGCCACACCAGTGAAGGGCTAGGCCATGCTGAATTTCATTGACACCGTCGGCGAGGCCGTCGCCGGCATCCAGGACGGCTCCACCGTGATGATCGGCGGCTTCGGCAACGCCGGGCAGCCCTTCGAACTGATCGACGCGCTGCTGGAGTGCGGCGCCACCGGCCTGACCGTGGTGAACAACAACGCCGGCCAGGGCGATCAGGGCCTGGCCCTGCTGATCAAGGAAGGCCGGGTGAAGAAGATGATCTGCTCATTCCCGCGGCAGTCCGATTCCTGGCATTTCGACGCCAGGTACCGCGCGGGCGAGGTCGAGCTCGAACTCGTCCCGCAGGGGAACCTCGCCGAACGGATCCGTGCCGCCGGCGCCGGGATCGGCGGCTTCTTCACGCCCACCGGCTACGGCACCATGCTCGCCGAGGGCAAGGAAACCCGCTTCCTGGACGGCAAGTGGCAGGTGTTCGAGACCCCCATCCACGCCGACGTCGCCCTGATCAAGGCCCTCACGGCGGACGGCAGGGGCAACCTCGTCTACCGCAAGACCGCGCGGAACTTCGGCCCCATCATGGCCGCCGCGGCGAAACACACCATCGTCCAGGTCTCCGAGATCGTCCCCACGGGCGGCCTGGACCCGGAAATCATCGTGACCCCCGGAATCTACGTCAACAGCATCGTCCGCGTGGCCGCAGCCGCAGGCAAGACAGAAAGCGTGGCCTGAGATGAGCATCCCAACCAACGACCAGAGTGTCCGTACCGGCCTCCAGGCGTCCGAGACGCCGCTGGGCCGTGACGATCTCGCCCGCCTCGTGGCCCGCGACATCCAGCCCGGATCCTTCGTGAACCTCGGCATCGGACAACCCACCCTGGTCTCGAACTACCTCGAACCGGAGCAGAACATCACGCTCCACACCGAGAACGGGATGCTCGGCATGGGCCCGGAAGCCGCCGGGGACCAGATCGACGGCGACCTCATCAACGCCGGCAAGATCCCGGTGACAGAGCTGCCCGGGGCGTCCTACTTCCACCACGCGGACTCCTTCGCGATCATGCGCGGCGGCCATCTGGACATCTGCGTGCTGGGCGCCTTCCAGGTGTCCGCCACGGGTGACCTCGCCAACTGGCACACCGGGGCACCGGACGCGATCCCCGCCGTCGGCGGCGCCATGGACCTCGCCACCGGCGCCAAGGACGTCTTCGTCATGATGACGCTCCTGACCCGCGATGGCGTGTCCAAACTCGTGGAGACCTGCACGTACCCTCTCACCGGGATCGGCTGCGTGACCCGCGTCTACACCGACAAGGCCGTTTTTCTGACCGGACCCGACGGCGTCCAGGTCCGCGAGACGTTCGGCTGCACGCTCGAGGAACTCCAGGCCATGGTCCCGGTCCCGCTCCGGGCGGCGGACCCAAGCTGACACTCCTGCGGCCGGACAAGCCGGGCACCGCTAAAGTGATGCGGGACCGAGAGGCGAGAAATGATTGAGCCAGCCAAGAGCGGCGGCGCGCCCGCGGCCAGCGACCAGTACGTGCAGTCGCTGGCGCGCGGGCTCGCCGTGATCCGTGCCTTCGACACGGAACACCCCAAGATGACGCTGACCGAGGTGGCGGCCCGGACCGAGCTGACCCGGGCCACGGCCCGGCGGTTCCTGCACACGCTCGCGGAGTTGGGCTATGTCCGCACGGACGGCAAGATCTTCGCCCTGACCGCCAAAGTACTGCAGCTCGGCTACGCCTACTTGTCCGGGCTGTCCCTGCCGCAGCTCGCCCAGCCGCACCTGGAGGAGCTCTCGCTCGAACTGGGGGAGTCGACGTCGGCCGCGGTGCTCGAGGGCACCGACATCGCCTATATCGCCCGGGTGTCCACCCGGCGGATCATGACGGTCGGCATCACGGTGGGAACCCGTTTCCCCGCCTACGCAACGTCCATGGGCAGGGTGCTGCTCGCGGCACTCCCGCCGGCGAAGCTGGAAGAGTACCTCGCGGTCGCCGAGATCCGGCCCCTCACTCCGGGAGCCATCGGAACGCGGGCCGCGCTCCTGGCGGAGCTGGATACCGTTCGCACCCAGGGATGGTGCCTGCTGGACCAGGAGCTGGAGCTGGGGCTGATGTCCGTTGCGGCGCCCGTCCATGACGGGCCCAAGGTAGTGGCGGCGATCAACGTCTCGCTGCAGGCCCAGACGGTGTCCGCGCAGCCCGATCCCGATGCCTACCTCAAGGCCGTGCGTGAGGCGACGTTGGCCACGGCGGAAATCATCTCCGAGGACCTGACCTCGGGGCGGTGAAACGCGTCTCAGACGGTACGTCTGGGAAGAGAACCGTCAGGCAGCGGGATCCGGGATGGGCCCTGTTGAAACCGTGATCGTGACGCCCCCTGGTTCGTCACCGATTTTCAGGTGCAGGTCCCTGCCCACCAGCAAGGCATGGATGTCTTCGCTGCCTCCGGGCGCGATCTGCTCGGCCAGCCGAGTGAGCGCCAGTGCCATCGCCCGGCCCCAGTCGTGGGGATCGATGCTGGATGATTCAGCTGTCGCTGAGTAATTCTCTGGTTCAGTCATCTGCCCCTGCTTTCGGCGTCCGGAGCGCAGCCTCCGGCACATCACGAAGTCCAGTCTAGTGAGGCCGCGGAGCGCACGTCCACGGTTTGCGCTGGCCCTGCGCAGGTTACGCGGGCACTCCGGCTAGGATTTTAGTTCGGGTACTCTTCGCCCAATTGCCCCTAAGGACGCCATGACAGAGAACAACACCGCGACGCCGGAGACTCCGGACAACGCAGCGTCCCGGCGCGCCGCCGTGGTTATCAACCCCATGAAGTCCCCCGGCGAGAGCTTCCGTGCCTCCTTCTTCCGCCTGTGCGAGACCCAGGGCTGGGCCGAGCCGCTGTGGCTGGAGACCACGAAAGAGGACACCGGGCTGGGCCAGACCCGCGAGGCACTGGAGGCCGGAGTCGACGTCGTGATCGCCGCGGGCGGGGACGGAACGGTCCGCTGTGTGGCGGAGGTCCTCGCGGGCACCGGAACGCCGATGGGCCTGGTGCCTCTGGGGACCGGCAACCTGCTGGCCCGCAATCTCGGCATCGACATCACCGACCCCGTGGCCGCCAGCTACGACGCCCTGAGCGGCACGGACACCAAGGTGGACGTCGTGAAGGCCACGCTGGATCATGCCGAGACGGAGTCCACCTTCCTGGTGATGGCCGGTCTCGGCTATGACGCCGCCATCATGGCGAACACCGTGGACGAGCTCAAGGACCGGGTGGGCTGGCTGGCCTATGTTGAAGCGGGCATCCGGCACCTGCCGGGCAAGCCCATCAGGGCGAAAATCAGCATCGACGGCGAGCACCCCGTCCGGCGCCGGATCCGCAGCGTGATGGTGGGCAACTGCGGCAAGATCATGGGGGGCGTGGAGATCTTCCCCGATGCCAAGGTCGACGACGGCATCCTGGACGTCGTGATTTTGGCCCCCATTGGCCGGTTCGGCTGGCTGGATGTGCTCTCCGGCGTCTTCGGCCGGAGGAACCCCAAGAACGCGTCGGTGGAATATTTCGCCGGAAAGTCAGCCGAGATCGAACTCGCCCACGAGCAGGAATTCCAGCTCGACGGTGACCCCCTCGGCAAGGCCAAGCACCTCAAGGTCACGGTCGAGCAGGATGCCCTGACCATCCGGATGACAGGTATCTGACCTCGGGCCGGCCGGGGCCGGCTAGCGGGCCGGCTAGAGTGCCGCCGGCCGGTGCGCCAGGATCTCCGCCAGTTCGGCCAAACGGTGCGCGCGGGCGGATTCCGCAGGCGTGAACGGCTCGCCGGGCCGGGCAAACGTAAGGGGCCCGTGCCACGCCGTAGGGATTTTCAGGACCGTCCCGTCACCGCCCGCCGGGGCCGGCGCCTCGGCGTTCCCGGCGTCCGGTCCCGGGATGATCCGTGCCCGCAGCAGTTCCGCGACGGCCAGCGGCAGCTCCTCCGGGCTGGCGGCGATCCGCGCGGCCAGGCTCAGCGCGCCGGTCTGCCCGTCGGCCATGGCCAGCGCGGTGGTCGGCCAGACGTGCGGATCCGCTCCGCCGCCCGCCCGCAGCGCCCGGAACAACTGGGCTTCGCGGACTTCACCCGGTGCCGAGAGCACGAACTCGTCCAGCACACCGCCGCCCACGGGGTGAACATGAATGCTGAGGATGTTCGTGTTCAGCCCGGCCAGCGCCTGCGTCAGATTCTGCAGCGACCCGGGCTTGTCTTTCAGCACGGTCCGCGCCCGCCACAGGGCAGGCGCGGCAACAAGCCGCTTGCGGTGGCGCAGGGCCGGAGCATGCAGCCAGCCCCTGAGCATCCGGGCCGCCGAGGGTTCGGCCACCCAGATCACCAGAATGGTCGCAGTCATGGTCAGAACCAGGACCTTGGCAACGTACGGCAGGTGTGTTTCCACCACCGCCGCGTGCACCAGCAACTCGATCGGAAGCATCACGGCGACATTGGCCAGGGTCAGCCGCGCCTTGGTCGGTTCAGGCATCCGGCCGCACACTTCGCAGCTCAACTCGGAGGCGGCAGGGGACTGGGCTTTGCCTGGGGTTTTGCCTGTAGCGTTACGCGTCATGCTCCCATGATTCCGGCCGGCTGTTTCGGCCGGGTTGCCGCCGGATGACGGTTTCGGACCGAGACCGGGACCGGGACAAGACGGAGACGGAGACCGTGAGGAGAGCGGCTCGCTACAGGCCCGTTCCGTCCCCGGAGCCGCGTTGCAGCAGGTGGCGGTGCGCGTAGAGGTCGCGGAGCAGGGCGACCTCAGCCAAGTGATGGATCATCTCGCGGTTGATGTGCAGGACCAGTGCCGCCATGGGGGCATCGGCGTACGGGCCTTCGGCCGGACCGCACGGTGCCCCCAATCCCGCGTCGTCGAGGCCCTTCACGCCCTGGATCCACCGGGCGTAATACTCGTCCAGCTGAGCCAGCGCCAGCGCGGCCGTGCCTGGGTAGGCGAAGTTCTGGTAATCCACTGCTGGACCGCCAAAGTGCGATGCTGTGCGCGCGCCCAGCACGCCGACCAGAATGTGGCACAGCCGCCAAGCAATGCTCGTCACCGGAGCCGGCACGGGCTCCGGGTAGCTGAAATCAATGGTGAAATCACCCTTACCCGGCGCGGCCGGGGACGTTGCGGCGTCCTTGCGGCGGACATTCCAGCCCGGAACCGGCTCCCAAAAGTACTCGTGGTCAGTCAACCCGTCCAGCCTCGGGCGGGCCTGATTGGCGAAATGCCAGTCCAATTGGTCAACCAGCTCGTGGTTCCAATGAACATCCGGCATGGGGTTCCTCCTCGGCATCCAGGCCCGGGCGGCGGGCGTCTACATCAAAGTACTCCGGACCCTGCGGCTGCCATAGAGCGCTCAAATGTCAATGACAAGTGTCCTTGACAGGGAGGACGTGTGACTCCAAGATGGAGCCATGACAAACAAACTTGACAGCAAGGATCGTAGCGAGGGCGACCGCGAGAAGTCCCGCGCGTATCAACGTGAATTTTGGCCGGGCATACTCGCCTACGCGGTGGTGCTCGTCGTCGTGCTGGTGTGGGGGGACCTGGACGGCGATAGTCCGTGGCGATTCCTCTGGGCGGTCCTGCCGGTGGTTCCGGCGCTGTGGATTGTGCGGGCCGTTCTGCGCCATGTGCGCCGGATTGACGACTATCAGCGGCTGCTCCTGCTGCAGGCGCTCGGGGGAGGGTTTGCCGTCGCCATGATTGCTTCCGTGACGCTGGCCTTCCTGGAGATTGCCGGGCTCAGCATTTCGGGCGTCGGGTGGATCATCTACGGTGCGGGCATGCTCGGTTGGATTATCGCCGGCGCGGTCGTTGGAAGACGATGAAAAACGAGCTCAAGACACTGCGGGAGGACCGCGGCTGGACCCAGGGTGCACTCGCTGACCGGCTCGGGGTCTCACGGCAGACCGTAAACGCCCTGGAAACAGGCCGCTACGACCCCGCCTTGCCCCTGGCGTTCCGTATCGCCCGGCTTTTCGGTCAACCCATTGAGTCCATCTTTACCCCACCCGAGGATCAAGGCGTCCAAGAATTTGAAGCCTAACGGCGGCCTGAAAGGCCGGCAGGTTCGGCCGACGGCGCGTTCCCGTTCGGGTGCTCCCCGGCGCCGGCGCGGTCGGCATCGGATTCCGGGCCGGCCAGATTGGCCAGCAGGTCGCGGATCTCGGCCAGCAGCGCGGTGTCGGCCGGGATCGGTTTCTCCTCGGGCTCGGCTGCCTTGATCCGGTTCTTGACCATTCGGTTGATCCGGTTCATGGGGGCCACGAAGATGAAGTACACCACCGCGGCGGTGATGAGGAAGGTCAGGAAGGCCGTCACCACGGCCCCGATGTTCACGAAGGTCTTGTCGTTGCCCGGCCAGACGTAGAAGCCCAGGCCGTGGGTCTCGACCCCGCCGGCGGCAGCCAGGATCGGGTTGACGACGTTTGCGGTGAAGGCACTGACCAGGGCCGTGAAGGCGGTGCCGACCACGACGGCAATGGACAGTTCGATCACGTTGCCGCGCAGGATGAAATCCTTGAATCCTTTGAGCATGGGGAACCTCCGGTGTGCGTTGCTGGCTTGATTCAACCGATAGACGCTACCACTTCGCGGGGCGCCGGCCGATCCCGATCAACGGATTCCGATGCCGCCGCCGCGCCGTTCCGGCGTAAACTCCGTCGTGGATGCCAGTGCCGCCGTCGTAATCCTCCGGCTGCAAGGAAAGGCGCCCGAACCCATGAACAAACGCCCGTGAGAACCGCCCATGAAAGCTTCTTCGCTGTGAGGCCGGCGCTGTGAAAGTGTTCGCCGAAATGTTCACCATCGCGCCGGGCAACAAGGACCACCAGGTTGCCCTCCGCTGCGCCGTGGGAGTCTTTGTTCCGCTGATCACGCTGGTGCTGCTGGACCGCCTGGATCTGGCAATCTTCGCTTCCTTCGGCGCCTTCACCGGGATCTACGGCCGCAATGAGCCGCACGCCAGGCGGCTGACCCTGCAGGTGCGGGGCGGCGGGCTGATGCTGCTGGTGATGTTCCTGGCCGCCCTCACCGCGCGGGTGGACGCCCTGGCCGGGCTGTCGGCGGCCGGCACCACCTGGGTCCTGGTGGTGGCCACCACCGTGATCGCGTGGGGCTGCTCCCTGGTGGTCGCGTGGTGGCGCCTGCGTCCCTCCGGTTCGCTGTTCCATATCTTTGCGTTCGCGGCCATCGCGTCGATCCCCAACCAGCCGCCGCTGTGGCAGTGCATGCTCGTTGCGGTGCTCACGGTGGCTTTCTCCCTGCTGCTCGGCCAGTCCTCTCGGGTGGCGCGGAGCCGCCGGACCCCGTGGGTGAATCCGAGGCCGGCGGCCCTCACTCCGGAGGAGAAGCGCACTGCGTGGCACGAAAGCTGGGGTTACCTCGTGGCGGCAGGCGTGGCGGGAACGCTGGGTACCCTGGCTGGCGAATGGCTGGGCATTGGCCACAATTACTGGGCGATGGTGGCCGCCGTCGTTCCGCTCGTGGGCCACACCACCCGGCACCGCGTCAGCCGCGGCCTGCAACGCATCGCGGGCACCGCTCTGGGGCTGGTGCTGCTCGCCGGAATCCTGCTCCTGCAGCCGACGCCTTGGCAGACGGTGCTGGTGATTGCCGCGTGCCAGTTCGGCGCCGAGATGTTCATCGCGCGCCAGTACATGCTGGCGCAGGTCTTCGTCACTCCGCTGGCCCTGACCTCCACGCTTCTCGTTGCGCCCGTGCCGCCCGGCCTCCTGCTCCGCGACAGAATCGTGGAGACCGTCATCGGCGCCGCCGTCGGCATCGCCGTCGTGCTGGCGCCCGGCGCGTGGCGCCGCCTCAGGGGCCGCCGCGAAACAAGGACCCCCGGGCGCATCTCCTAGTTCCTGACGCCTACGGGTGCCCGACGCTTGCGCCGGTGCGGGACACTGCCGGGACGGTCTGCGGGACGAAGGCGAGGGCGAGGACCGCCAGGACCGCGGCGGCGGCGAAAACGTAGAAACCCCACGGGTACGCGATGCCGGCGGCGACCAGCGCCCCGGTGACGGCCGGGCCCAAAATAGCTCCCAGACGGCCCACACCGGCGGCGAAGCCCAGGGCGGTGCCGCGGAGCCGGACCGGGAAAAGCTGGCTGACCCAGGCGTAGACCAGCACCTGGGAGCTGAAGACGAACACGCCCGTGACAAAGACGGCGGCATAGAGCACCACTTCGTTCTGGATCTGGATGCTGAGCGCGGCGAGGAACACGGCGGAGAGGCCAAACCAGAGCAGGACAATCTTCTTGGTGCCGTGCCGGTCCGCCAGGACCCCGGCGATCAGCAGGCCCACCACGGCGCCCACGTTCAGGACCAGGAGCAAGGCGAGGCCGGCGTTCAGGCTGTAGCCGGCGGAGGCCATGAGCTGCGGCAGCCACGTGTTCAGGCCATAGACCAGCAGCAGCCCCATGAAGGACGCCACGGCCACGCCGGCTGCGATCAGCGGATACGGCTTGCGGCCCAAATCGCGGAAGCTGGCGCGTTGTTCCTCGGGCGCGGCCGCGGCCACTGAGCTGTCCGGGGTGGCCGCCGGGTGTCCGGCCAGAGAGCTGCCGGCCGGGGAGGTGGCGACTGCGGGGATGTGGTGGACCGGCGGCAGGGTCTCCGGAAGCTTGAACCACAGGAAGGGGACCAGGGCAAAGCCGGCCAGGCCGCCCACCACGAACATGGTCCGCCAGCTCGGAATCACCATGAGGGCCAGGAACGCGGTGGCCACGGCGCCGACGTGGTAGCCGGTCATGGTCCGGGTGGTGGACTTCCCGGCCGTTCCGGCGGGTGCGTAGTCGTTCATGTACGCCAGCGCGGCGGGGAGGCAGGCGCCCAGGCCGAGGCCGGCCAGCAGTCGGAACGTGCTGAACCACGCCACGCTGGGCGCGAAGACGACGGCGATCGTAAAGAGGGAGAACCACGCCACGCAGGCCACCAGCAGGTTCCGCCGGCCGAGGCGGTCCGAGAGCGGGGCGATGAAGAGCGCGCCCAGCCCCACACCCACCAGGGAGACGGTTGCCGCGAACGTCGCCCCGACCGCGTCGAAGCCAAGTTCCTCCGACTTGATGAGGGTCGGGATGACCGTGCCGAGCACCACCAGGTCAAAGCCGTCCAGCACCATGGCCAGCCAGCAGAGCCACACGGGCCACCGTGATTTCTCCCCCGATGACGACTTGTCCAATGACGACGTTGACATTGTTACCTCAGCGCTAGTGTTTAGATGATTCCGTGCCCGGCCGGTGTTGGCGGGCCTCTTTGTATTGTGAGAGTTCTATCACTGGACCGTGTTGCATGGGACACTAGAAACCATTCAACGGAAGAGGTATGGTGGCAAATTCGAACTCCGGCGACTCGGTGGTGGACCGGGTCCTGCGGTTGATTGCCGCCTTCCCGGAAGGTGTCACGGCGCTGCAGCTCTCGGAGCTTGCCGCGAGGGCGGAGCTCCCCCTGACCACCGCGCACAGGCTCGTCCGGCAGCTTGCCGGACACGGACTGCTCGACGTCGGCCCCGGCGGTTCCGTCAGCCTGGGCCTGCGGCTCTGGGAGCTCGCCAACCGCAATTCCCCCACGCTCGAGCTCCGCCAGGCCGCCCTGCCGTTCATGGAGGACATCCAGCAGGTGCTGCACCAAAACGTGAACCTCGCCGTGCTGGACGGTGAGGAAGCGCTCTTTGTGGAGCGACTGTCCCGCCGCGGCTCCGTCGCCAACCGGGCCCAGGTGGCCGGCCGGATGCCCGTGCACGTGTCCTCCGCCGGACTGGTGCTCATGGCCAACCAACCCCGCGCCGTCCAGGCCGAGTATCTCGAAGGATTCAGCGATCCGACCGGCCGGCTGGCCCCGGAGGACCTCCGCGCCCTCCTTGCCGAGGCCGCCCATGAGGGCTATGCGCAGCTGGCCGGCGTCGTGGACCCGGACACCTGGGGGATCGCCGTGCCCGTGCTGGACCGCCGGAAGCACGCCGTGGCGGCCCTCGGCGTCGTCGTCCCCCTTCGCGAAGTGCGCCTGCAGGCGCTCGTTCCCGCCCTCCAGACCGCGGCCCGCGGAATCGGACGGCGGCTCGGCGAGCCCCGCGAAAGCCTCGTATTCCATTCAGCGGAATCCATGTAACGCGCGTCACGCGCTGGGGAGCACACTGTTAGCCGGAAGACGAAAACGGCCCGGCCTGACCGCCCGGACCCCGCAACGAAGCGAGACGTACATGGCACAGCGAAAAGTCATCACCACCCAGGTAGCGATCATGGGTGCCGGCCCGGCCGGGCTCATGCTGTCCCACCTGCTGGCCAAGGCCGGCATCGAATCCACCGTCCTCGAGATCCGCAGCCACCAGGAGATCTCCGAGACGGTCCGCGCCGGCATCCTGGAGCACGGCTCGGTCAACATGCTGGTCGACAGCGGCGTCTCCGACCGCGTGCTGCGCGACGGCGACCGCCATGACGGAATCGAACTGCGCTTCAACGGCGAAAGCCACCGGATCGACTTCCAGGACCTCGTCGGGGAATCGGTCTGGCTCTACCCACAGACTGACGTGTTCCTGGACCTTTCCGCACGCCGGAAGGCCGACGGCGGAGACGTCCGGTACAGCCTCACGGACACCACCATCCACGACATCGAGGCCAGGCCCAAGGTCTGGTTTACGGATGCGGACGGCGTCGAATACGAACTCCAGGCCGACTTCATCGCCGGCGCGGACGGTTCGCGCAGCCACTGCCGCTTCCAGATTCCCGAGGCGCAGCGCAAGTGGTACTTCCACGAATACCCCTTCGCCTGGTTCGGCATCCTGGCCGAGGCGCCACGCAGCTCCGACGAGCTGATCTACGCCAACTCGGAGAACGGCTTCGCCCTGATCAGCCAACGCACCGAGACGGTCCAGCGGATGTACTTCCAGTGCGACCCCAACGAGGACGTCAACAACTGGGATGAGGACCGCATCTGGGACGCCTTCCGCAGCCGCGTCAACGGCAACGGCTTCGAGGTCAAGGAAGGGCCCGTGATCGACAAGACGGTCCTGAAGTTCCGCAGCTTTGTCCACGCCCCCATGCGGCACGGCAACCTGTTCCTCGCCGGAGACGCCGCGCACACGGTGCCGCCCACCGGGGCCAAGGGCCTGAACCTGGCGCTGCACGACGTCAAGGTCCTCTTCGAGGGATTCGACAGCTTCTACTCCACCGGCTCCGCCGCGCTCCTGGATGCCTACAGCGACCGCGCCCTGAACAGGGTGTGGAAGGCCCAGCAGTTCTCCTACTGGATGACCTCCATGCTGCACACCCCGGCCGACGCCGATGACTTCTCCCGCGCCCGCCAGCTTGGCGAGCTGCAGTCCGTGGTGTCCTCCCGCCACGGCCGCGCCTACCTCGCGGAGGCCTACACCGGCTGGCCCGGAGCCCGCTAGGGCTCCGGCAGCTGCCCTGCCTGCCCCATGGACACCTTCGGGGTGCAGATTTCCGTCGACACCTACCGGGGCCAGGACTACCCTTGAACCGTCCCAGCATGACCCGACAAGGATGACGGAGAGGTGTCCGATCATGGGAACCGCAGAGAATGTTGAACTGGTCCGGCGAGGGTACACGGCCTTCAACACAGGGGATATGGCGAGCCTCAGCGAGATGTTCGCGGAGGACGCAGTCTGGTACGCGGCCGGAAGCGGCGTGCTCTCCGGGACCAAACAGGGGCGGGACGCTATCCTGAGCTACTTCGGTGAGCTCGGTGCCCGCTCCCAGGGTTCCTTCCAAGCGGACGTCAAGGACGTCATCGGCGGGGAAAACTACACGGTAGGGATCCAGCAATCCCGGGCAGAAGGCAACGGCAAGAAGATGGACCTCGCCACCGTCATCACTTTTGTGGTCCGCGACGGAAAGATCGCGGAAGGGCGGGAGTTCTTCGAGGACACGGCCAAGTCGGACGACTTCTGGACCTGACCGAACAATCGCATGATCGGCCGCGCGCGCAGGCTGTTTCCATCATCGGCGGCGGCATCGCCGGGCTGGCCCTTGCAGCCCGGCTGGATCCCGCGCGTTTCGAGGTCACCGTCACCGAGCAGCGGTCCGGGCTCCCGACCGTGGGGACATCCTTGGCCATGTGGCCCGCGGCCCAGCGCGCACTTGGCGATCTGGGCATCCTTGACGCCGTCCGGGATGCCAGCCCGGTGATCGACGGCATGACCGTCCGGGCGGCCTCCGGCAGGCCATGGACATCAGCGCAGGCGACGGGGCTGATCGGCGTTTCCCGGGTTGATCTCATCCGGCTCCTCGACGGTGCCGTTCCGGGCAGCGTGCGCCGGGTGGCCGGCCGCCTCGACGTCGTCCGGCCCGGTCCTGCCGGCCTCCTAGTGGGCGCCGACGGAGTCCACAGCGCGGTGCGCCGCAGCTGTTGGGGTGCCCGCTCCGGTGCCCGGCCCACCCGCTACCTCGCGGTCCGCGGCGTGGTGCCCGGATCGCTGTGGCGGGGGCACACGGGCGAATACTGGGGCCGCGGGCAGCTCTTCGGGATKGGGCCCGCGGCGGCCGGGACCAACTGGTACGCGGCGTTCCGCTCCGGGGCGGGACAGGGAACCTTCGACACCGCCGCGGTCCTGGCGGAAACCCGGGTCCGCTATAGCGGCTACGCCCCGGGCATCCGCGAAGTCCTGGCCGCTGCGGCCCCGGAAACGTCCCTGGTGCAGCGGATCTGGACGACGCCGCCGCTTGGAAGTTATGTCCGCGCCAGGGTGGCACTGCTCGGCGATGCCGCCCACGCAATGACACCCAACCTTGGCCGGGGCGCCTGCGAGGCGCTGGTCGACGCCGTGACCCTCGCGGCGCTGCTCAATACCCGGCCCATGGGCGAGGCACTGAGCGCCTACAACCGGGCGCGTCACCTGCGCACGCAGGCGCTGCGGTGGGCGTCGTCGGCCGTGATGCGGCTGGCGCTGGCGGAGCGGGGCCAGCCTGTGAGGGACGCGCTGCTGGGCTTGGCTAGTCCTGGTCCAGGGTCTCGGTCAGGTGGTGCGTCGGAATCCGGTCCCGGTCATAGGTGATTTCGGTGTAGCCGTGCGGCTCGGGCGTCCCGGACGGGCTCAGGTTCACAAAGACGATCTCATCAATGGTGAGGATGCTCCGGCGCGTGATCATGTTCCGGACTTCGGCGCGCATGGTCAGCGATGTCCGGCCGAACCGGGTCGCGGTCAGGCCCATTTCGATCAGGTCGCCCTGGACCGCGGAGCTGACGAAGTTGATTTCGGAGATGTACTTGGTGACGGCCCGGCCGTTGCCCAGCTGCAGGATGGCGTAAATGGCCGCCTCCTCGTCGATCCACTTCAGCAGGCTCCCGCCGAACAGGGTGCCGTTGGCGTTGAGGTCCTCGGGCCGCACCCATTTGCGGGTGCGGAAGGTGATGTCGGCCGATTCCATAGTGCGAGGTTAGCCGACTCCGCTAAGGGCGGCGCTGTGTGACGCGGCAGCACGGCACGCCCCCGGCGGCATGGGGGGCCGGCACTTCCACCAGCACCGGCGCCGATCTGCCGTGCCGCGCGGCCTCACGCCATGGCGGTGTGCGCCGCGCTGTGCGAATCGATCGGCTTCGCGTAGCAGTACGAGTGCACCAGGCCGACATACGGCCCGAAGTTCGGCACGGACACGAAGCCCGAGTTCTCGTAGAACTGCCGGCCGTCGGTCTGCACCGAACCGGCCTCCGCAGTCAGGGTGGTGACCCCCAGCGCGTGGGCGTGGGCTTCGAGGGCCGCGAGGATGGAGCTCGCCACTCCTGAGCCGCGGGTGTAGGGCAGAACGTAGAGGCGTTTGATTTCAGCGGTGCTGGCATCCAGCATGCGAAGGCCGCCGCAGCCGACCGGCTGGCCTGAGGCTTTGTCGTGCGCCACCAGGAACACCGCCGTGTCCGCTTCCGACGGCGGCGGCCCGGGTTCGTGGTCGGGCCGGCCGAAGCGGGCCTCGAGTTCTGCCTGCTGGGCTGCCCTCAGGTCCGCTCCGACGGGGTTCGCCCAAGTGACCTGACGGATGTTGAGCCGCGGGTTGGTCTGCATCACTGCCTCGATTCGCCGAAGTGTTATGCAGTCCAAGGCTAGGCACCAGCAGTTTCGGCCGTGTTTCCTGCCGGTAAGCGTCGCGAGAACTGTGGATGGATGGCAGTGCAGTTGAGGCTTCCGGCTCGACTTTCCGGGTGGACGTGGCGACGGCCACAGCCTAGCGGCGCACCAGTGTCCGCAGGAGTTTCAGCGCCACGGAGATCGAGACGATATCCACCTGCCCCGGTTTGGTCACTTCCGCGAAGGTGTCCTTGATCCGTCCCAGCTGCTCCTGGCGCCCACGCTCCCACACCACGATGCGCTCCACGGCATCGGACGTGCCGGCGTCTGCGGCAGTAAGGCCCTGGGTGGTCTCCATCACCGAGACGGTCATGTCCGCTACGGCGGAATACACATCATCGCGCAGGGCGGCCCGCGCGAGGGCTTCCCAGCGGCTCTGCCGCGGCAGGTCGGTGATGCTGAGCAGCAGGTTCGCGGCACCGATTCGCTGGAACACCGAGTAGTACACGTCGGCGATGGTGGCAATCGGTTCGCGCACCTGTTCGGAGATCACGGAGATGTCCAGCAGCCCGAAACTCTCCAACATGTCCGAGGCGCGCAGGCCCAGCTCACGGGGCATCCCCACAGCGTCCCAGTGCGCGAGCCTCTCCTGCACACGGTCCAGGTCGGAGCCGCGGAGGTAGTCCCCGGTGGAGGTCCGGAGCAGTTCCAGTGTGGGCTGGATCCTGCCCAAAGCCGCGTCCACCGGCTGGTCGCGATGGTCGTGCGTCACGTACCACCGCGTGGCCCGGTCGAGGACCCTGCGCATGTGCAGGGTCGCTTCAGCGACGTGTTCGTTGGGATATCCGGCGGGGAGTGCGGCCAGCCGGTTGACGATCCACGCCAGGTCGAAGGCTTCCCGCGCCACCACAAAGGCCTTGGCTACACCGGCGGCCGTCGCAGTGGTTTCCTCGATGGCGCGGAAGGCGAACGTGATTCCGCCGAGGTTGATCATGTCGTTTGCCACCACTGTGCACACGATCTGGCGGCGCAGCGGATGGGCCTCCAGCTCTGCTTCAAAGCGTTCGGACAGCTGGCGCGGGAAATAGCCGCGGAGGACGCGCCGGAACCACGGGTCGTCGGCAAGGTCGCTGGAGTTGAGCTCCGCTGCCAGTTCGATCTTGGCGTAGGCGGCCAGCACCGACAGTTCCGGCGCGGTCAGACCCTCACCAGACCGCAGCCGTTCCCTGAGTTGTTCGTTGCTTGGCAGGCCCTCCAGCCTGCGGTCCAGGTCGGTGGCGTTCTCGAGCCAGTCCATGGTCCGTTCGAAGCCCGGGCTCCACTCCCGCACCAAGTGCCGGTCGTTGAAGAGCAGGACATTCTGGTCCGCGTTATTGGCCAGGACAAGACGGGCCACCTCGTCCGTGAGGGAATGCAGGAAGCCGGTGCGTTCCGGCGACGGCATCTTTCCCGCCGCGATCATCCGGTCCACGAAGATCTTGATGTTCACCTCATGATCCGAGCAGTCCACGCCCGCTGAATTGTCGATCGCATCGGTATTCAGCAGGACGCCGGACAGGGCGGCCTCAATCCGCCCGAGCTGCGTGATTCCCAGGTTCCCGCCTTCGGCGATGATCTTCGCCCGCACCTCCTTGCCGTTGACCCGGACGGGGTCGTTCGCCTTGTCGCTAACCTCCGCGTTGCCCTCCGACGAGGCCTTGACGTAAGTTCCGATGCCTCCGTTGTACAGAAGGTCCACGGGCGCCCGGAGGATGGCCTGAAGCAGTGCGTGGGGTGGCAGCGACACGGTGCCCGGGTCCAGGCCGAGAGAGCTCCTGACCTGTTCCGTGATGCTGATGGACTTGGTCCGGCGGGAGTGGACACCGCCGCCTTCGCTGATCAGCGCTGGATCGTAGTCCGCCCAGGATGAGCGGGGGAGGGCAAAGAGCCGACGCCGTTCCTCGAACGAGGACCCTGCCTCCGGCGCCGGGTCCAGGAAGATGTGCCGGTGATCGAAAGCCGCCACCAGTCGGATGTGGCGGGAGAGGAGCATCCCGTTCCCAAAGACGTCACCGCCCATATCGCCGATGCCGGCAACTGTGAAGTCCTCTTCCTGGCAGTCCACCCCGAGTTCGCGGAAATGGTGTTTCACCGATTCCCAGGCCCCGCGGGCTGTGATGCCCATCTGCTTATGGTCATAGCCCACGCTCCCGCCGGACGCGAAGGCATCGCCCAGCCAGAAGCCGTACTCCGCTGCCACCGCGTTCGCAGCGTCGGAAAATGACGCTGTTCCCTTGTCCGCCGCCACCACGAGGTAATAGTCGTCGACGTCGTGCCGCACCACGCGAGCCGGGGGCACCACTGTTTCGCCGTGCGCGGTGGTGACCAGGTTGTCGGTGACATCCAGCAGCCCGCGGACGAAGATCCGGTAGCATTCCAGGCCCTCCGTCAGCCAGGCGTCGCGGTCCAAGGACGGGTCCGACAACTGTTTGGGATAAAAACCGCCCTTGGCGCCGGTTGGCACTATCACCGAGTTCTTCACGTTCTGCGCCTTGACCAGGCCAAGGACCTCGGTGCGGAAATCCTCGCTTCGATCGGACCAGCGCAGCCCGCCCCTGGCCAGTGCGCCGAAGCGCAGGTGGACGCCTTCCACACGGGGCGAGTACACCCAGATTTCATATTTGGGACGGGGAAACGGCGCACCCGCGATGGCGGAGGGGTTCAGCTTGAAG
The DNA here is from genome assembly GCF_056406415.1 of Arthrobacter sp. P1_C12_2. NCBI lineage: Bacteria > Bacillati > Actinomycetota > Actinomycetes > Micrococcales > Micrococcaceae > Arthrobacter > Arthrobacter sp. P1_C12_2. The sequence goes on from NZ_JBFUAF010000007.1 coordinate 174,694, forward strand.
CTCAGGTGGGGCTTCGCCTGGAAGTAGTTGGTGCGGAGCGTGGATTCCACCAGGTTCATGAAGGTGCGCAGCAGCCGGTCGGCGTCCAGGACGGGAATGTCGTCGATCGCGGCCAGCAGATCCCTCCGCGCCGCGTCGGTGTCCCCGAACCGGCGTGGCCCGTCCAGGTCGGGATCGAACTTCGCGCGGAACAGTGCCAGGAGCGCGTGGGTTGCCCGGACATTGACCAGCAGGGTATCGGCCATAAAGCCATAGGAGGTCGTCGTGCCCAATTGCTGCAGGTACTTGGCATAGCTGCGCAAGATTGCCGCCTGGCGCCATTCGATGCCCTCCCGGAGGACGAGGCCGTCAAAGCGATCCGATTCCGAGGCCCCGCGCATGGCAGCTCCGAAGGCATCCCCGAGCAGCCCGCTGGTCCGGGCCGGATCCACGCCGGCCGGGTACCGGACGCCAAGGTCATAAAGGAACAACGCCCGGTCGCTCCCGCGCATCACATCGAAGGGCCGTTGGTTCAGCACCTCCAGTCCGAGGTTGTGGAAGAACGGCAGGATCCGCGTCAGGCTGTGGGCCGTAGTCAGGTAAAGCCGGATCCGGGCGTCTTCGGCCAGCGTCGGGGACGCATCTGTGCGAACATAAACGGCCAGCTGAGGATCGTTCAGGGGTCGCCCGCCCGTGCCGTCGAGATCGAACAGCTCAAACGTCTTGATGTCCTCAACCGCGTCCTCGACCTCGAAATCGGCCCGGTAACCGGCCGGGAAGGCGGCGGACCACAGCGCCGACAACCGGCTGGCCTCCGCCGACGGCAACCTGTCACGGAGCGCTTCGTCCAGGCCTTCGGCCCAGGTCCGCGTTGCGCTGATAATGCTCCGCTCCACTGCAGCGGGATCGACGTCGGGCATCCCGCCGGCGGGCAGCAGTATCCGGAAGAACACGCGGGCCATCGGCGATTCACTCAGCCTGACTTCGAATTCGAGCGAGGAGGACCCGAAAGCCTGTTTGAGCTCGCGTTCGATGCGGAGACGGACGGCCGTGCTGTACCTGTGCCGGGGGAGGAACACCAACGCGGTCATGAAGCGCCCGTACGCGTCAGAGCGCAGGAACACCCGTGTCTGGTGGTGGGCCTGCAGGAGCAGGATCTCACGGGCAAGCCCGGAAAGTTCATCCAGGTCCCGGTGGAACAGCTCGTCCAAGGGGAAGGACTCAAGGACGGTGAGAAGCTGTTTGCCGGGCTGGGACGCCTCGGTGAAGCCGAAGCGCTCCTGGATGGCGCGCACCTTGTCCCGGATGACCGGGATGCGCCGCACGGACCGGCCCGTCGCGCCCGGAGCGAAAAGGCCCACAAACCGTACTTCTCCCGTGGCCTTCCCGGCGCTGCCGAAGGTCCGGACGAGGATTTCATCCAGGTAGGCGGGGCGGGGGACGGAGGACCTCAGATCAGAAATTGAAAGGGTGAGGACCTGCGAATGGGGCAGCCCCGTGACGGTCTGGCGGGCCTCCGGCCGCCCGTCCCGGAGCAGGCCCAGCCCCGCGCCGGGCCGCAACGAAACAACATCCGGACCCTCCGCCGTCGAATATTCATATTCGCTGTATCCCAAAAACGTGAAGTTGCCGCGGTCCAGCCAGCCCAAGAGCTCACTGAGCTGCTCCGGCGTCGGAACCATGCCGGCGGGCAGCAGGTGCAGGGAGCTGATGGCGCGGGCGAGGCTGGCGTGGATGGCAGGGGTGTCATCAGCGACCAACTGGACGTCCGCCAGGACACGCCGCACGTTCGCGGTGAGCTCCGCGACGGCCCGCGACCCCGGCAGGCGGCCTATCTCCGCCGCCACCCAGGTTTCGGATAGCCACCCCGGCGGGTCCTGGGCGGTGCCGGTCGCCGCGGTACCCGGGATACTGGCGATTCGGACCGCCGGTCCGGACTGCGCTAACCCATGCCGTACTTCCATCAACCGGTCAGTCCGCGGATCCCGCCGGACCAGAAAATTGGGATGCACCAGTAGCCGGATTGACTCGTTTTGGCGGCCCAGCTCCGCAGTGAGCGAATGGATCAGGTGCGGAATGGCGTCGGCAACCACCAGCAGGACGCTGGCGTCGCTTTCGTTCAGGATGTGGACGGCCGCCGTGCCTGCCGGGCGGCCGTCCGCCAGTTCCGCATGGTGCCTGGACCGCTGCTCCAGGTTTTCGGGACTGTAGCCTTGGAGGTCCTCCGGCGCAGCGTGCTCGTAGTACGCCGCGAGGAACTGTTCATCGAAGCCAGGGAAGACGCCGCCGGGCGCATGCCCCGGGTGTACCGATTTGCGTGACATGCCCCTGCGCCTCCACTGCGCGGGCTCAACCGCATGCCGCGGCCGACCATCCTGTCCCCACGCCTGTTTTCATCATCGCCGCGTTCCCGTGAGCAGTCCAGACCCGGCAAACAGGGTACGCCCGCCGGGGACGGACGGACCGGCCCGCTACGCCGGACGGCCGGTGGGATCCTCCGCCGTCGGATCCGCCAGCGCCAGGCCGCCGACGGGGCTGTCGTCCCAGTGGATGAGCTCCCAGCCGTGGTCGGGATCGCCTTCCAGCGCCACGATTCCGGTGTTGTCCAGCACGTGCCTGATAGCAAAATCCGGTTCGATGTTGGCTGCCCGCAGGCCGGCCCATACCCGGATGGCGGCGCCGTGGCTGACCACGGCCACGGATCCTGAGCCCCCGTTGACGCGTGCCGCTATTTTGGCGATCGCGGCGTCGTAGCGGTCGAAGAAGTCCTGGCCGCTGGGACCCGCAGGCATCCGACGGTCCAGCTCGCCGACCGCCCAGGCAAAAATGGTCCCCAGGTACCGCTTGTGCGATTCGTGGTCCGTCAGCTTCTCCAGCGCCCCGGCTTCGATCTCCTGAATGCCCTCAAGCACCTCGGTTTCCAGCCCGTGCACCCGGGCAAGGGGTGCGGCCGTGATCTGCGTGCGGATCAGGGTGGAAGCGTAGAGGGCGTGGATCCGCTCGTTCGCCAGAGAGCGGGCCAACGCCTCCGCCTGGCGATCGCCGTGTTCTGTCAGCCCGGGCCCCGGGTGCGCCGTGTCCAGCTGGCCGAGGACGTTCCCGGGCGTCTGGCCGTGCCGGATGAGCAGAAGCCTCATTTGAGGTGGTCCACCAGCTGGTCCGCGATGCCCGTGTACTTGCCCGGGGTCAGTGCCAGCAGCCGGGCTTCGGCGTCGGGGGACAGGCCGAGGCTCTGGACGAATTCCTGCATCCGGGCGGCGTCCACGCGGTGTCCGCGGGTCAGGTCCTTGAGCCGCTCGTACGGGTTCTCCATGCCGTCGACGCCGGCGATGGCCTCGGCCCGCATGACCATCTGGATGGCCTCGCCGAGGACTTCCCAGTTGGTGTCCAGGTCCGCGGCCAGCACGTCCTCGGCAACCTTGAGACGGTCCAGGCCCTTGGCGACGTTCGAAATGGCGAGCAGCGAGTGGCCGAACGCCACGCCGATGTTGCGCTGCGAGGAGGAGTCGGTGAGGTCGCGCTGCCAGCGGGAGGTGACCAGGGTAGAGCCCAGCACGTCCAGCAGGCCGGAGGAGATCTCGAGGTTGGCCTCCGCGTTCTCGAAGCGGATCGGGTTCACCTTGTGCGGCATGGTCGAGGAGCCCGTGGCGCCGGCCACCGGGATCTGCACGAAGTAGCCGATCGAGATGTAGCTCCACATGTCGGTGCAGACGTTGTGCAGGATGCGGTTGAAACGCGCGACGTCGGCATAGAGTTCGGCCTGCCAGTCGTGGCTTTCGATCTGGGTGGTCAGCGGGTTCCAGGCCAGGCCCAGGCCCTCGACGAAGCCCTTGGCGACGTGCTCCCAGTCGGCGCCCGGGACGGAGGCAACGTGGGCGGCGTAGGTACCGGTGGCACCGTTGATCTTGCCGAGGTATTCGGTCCGGGCAATCCGGTCCAGCTGCCGGTTGAGCCGGTGCGCAATGACGGCCAGTTCCTTGCCCAGCGTAGTGGGAGTGGCGGGCTGGCCGTGGGTGCGGGAGAGCATCGGGACCGCGCGGTTGTCCTCGGCCATGGCGCTGATCTGGGCAACGAGGGCGCGGGCCGCAGGCAGCCATACGTCCTCCACGGCCCCCTTGACGCCAAGGGCATAGGAGAGGTTGTTGATGTCTTCGGAGGTGCAGCCGAAGTGCACCATGGCGGTCAGCCGCTCGATCCCGATGCCGGGCAGGCGCCGGCCGATGTAGTACTCGACGGCCTTGACGTCGTGGACCGTTACCGCCTCGATCTCGGCCAGCTCGGTGACGGAGGCGGCGTCGAACTCCGTGACGATCGCCCGCAGTTGTTGCTGCTGTTCTGCCGTGAGCGGGCCGGCCCCGGGCAGGACGTTGTTGCCGGTCAGGTGGATCAGCCACTCAACCTCCACAGCCACGCGGTCGCGGTTCAGGGCCGCTTCGGAAAGGTAGTCGACCAGCGGCGCGACGGCGGACTGGTAGCGGCCATCCAGCGGGCCGAGCGCGATCTGGTGGTCTGACGCGGCGAGGGCCAGGCGTCCGGACGGCGTGCGGGTATCAGCTGTGGCGGCAGTTTCAGGCATGTGCCGATTCTTTCACGAAGTGCCGCCGGGCCTTAAGCGCACCTGTCCTTATGACATTGCCGTATGACTTAGCCGGCGCGTAGCGGACGGCTGTACGGGCGTTGTCCACATAGCCTGGCGGCGCTCTTCAGCCGGTCCTCGGCTGCCCGCTAGCGTCGGTTCATGGGTAGTTGGATGTCACAGGGTAGTGGGATGAGGCCGAGATGAGGTCGATCAGCGGGATGGCACCGGGACCGGCGGGCAGCGTGGCTGTTTTTGGCGTGACGGCCGCCGATGCCCTCGAGTGCGCTTCGCGCAGTTATGAAGTCCAGCAGCTCGCTGCGCGCGTTGCGAGGTGCGCCGATGAAGCGGACGCCGTGCTCGCCGCCCTCGCCCGGCTTGAGCTCCAGACGTGGCAGTCACCGGCCGGCCGCGCCTACCGGCTGGCCTTGTCCCTGCACGCGGCGGCGCTGCGCCGAAGCCGGGATTCCCTGCTCGATGCTGTTGCCATGGTGCTCCGGCACGCCCGGAATGTGGCGCAGCCCGCGGACCAGATGGGCCCCTGATGGCCGAGGTGACGCCGGCGGGCTCCGGCGGCACCCCCGTGGTTTCCGCTCCGCCGGCCGACGGCAGCCTGCGCATCCGGGGCGGAATCGGCGGGGTGAGCTTCCAGTTTGAGGAGCTGCTGGCCGGCGCCGCGGCACTGGACGGGCTGGTCCGGCAGCTGCAATCGGTCGAAGTGGAGGCCGACGCCGTCCGGCGCGCACTGTTTCCCTATCAGTCCGACTCCTACACCAGCGGCAGCAACGCCATCATCGCCGTGGGGGAGGCCGGCCGGGAGGTCGGACGCGTCCGGTCGCAACTTCAGCACATCGGCGACGACGTTCGCGCCAGTCACCGTGAATACGAATATGCCGAAGCCCGGAATGCCTTGCTGCTGCGGATGGGATTTCACGGCTCCGAGTACGGTGCAGTGCCGGAGCCCTTCGCCCTGCCCGGGGTGCGCGGCACCGTTGAAGACTGGGTCGCCATGGCGCCCCGGAATCTCGCCGTGCTGCTTGGCCTGCCCTGGCCCCTGGCCGCCGTCGCCGGAGCCCTGGGCGGGCCCACGGACATCCGCCGCCTCGTCCGGGACGCCTCGGAAGCGCCGGGGCTCGTGTTCCTCAAGCCCCGGCCTGTCAGCATCGTGGGCCGGGAGACGTTTACGGCCGACGTCGACCTCTCACCGGCGGGGCTGTTGCGGCGGGCAGGAGCAGTGGGTGAGCAGGGTGGCCGGATCGAGGTCATCGAGGTCGACGGCGGGAGCCGGCCGGCGTGGGTGGTAGTCATTCCCGGAACCCAGCAGGGCGACCTGCCGGAGGGCGCCAACCCCTTTGACCCCGCCGGAATCGCCGAGGCCCTGGGTTACGACTCGGAATGGACGGCAGGCGCCGTCCGGCAGGCGTTGCGGCAGGCCGGGGCCGAAGCCGGTGATCAGCTCGTGGCCGTCGGCTACAGCCAGGGTGGGATCCACGCGATGAACCTCAGCAAGGACCGGGCGGTCCTGGCCGAATACGATCTCAAATTCGTGCTGACGGCGGGCTCGCCGGTTGGCGGTATCAGCCCGGAGCCGGGGATCCGCAGCCTGCACCTGGAACACGAGCAGGACTGGGTGCCGGGGGCAGACGGACTGCCCAACCCGGACACCAGGGACCGGGTGACCGTGACCCTCACCAACCCGCTGGCTGTGCCGCCGCTGCAGGACTTAGGCCTGGGTCCGGGGCACCGGCTGGAGAATTACGCCGAGGGGGCCGCGCTCGTCTCGGCGAGCCGGGACACCACGCTGAAGGACTCCACGGCGGCGCTGGCCGCAGTGGTGGGGACCGGCGGGGCGGCGACGGTGACCCGGTTCTCGCTCCGGCGCGAGGTCAGGCCGGTGCCGCGGGCAACGCCCGCACTTCCTTCAGGACCGCGGCACAGCCCGGGCGCCTCTAGCGGTCGAGGGCGGGAAGGAAGCTCGCCACGAGGGACACCAGGCTGATGATGATGGCGGCGAACACGGCGGTCCAGAAGAACGAGTCGATGGTGAAGTGCACAGTGGTGTAGCTGCTGATCCAAGACGTCAGGTAAAGCATCGCGGCGTTGATGACCACGGTGAACAGGCCCAGGGTGAGGATGGTGATCGGCAGCGACAGGAGGCTGACGATTGGCTTGACGAACGCATTGACCAGACCGAAGATCAGGCCGATGAACAGATAGCCCAGGATGATGTTGATGGTGCCGTTGCCCTGGGTGGAAATATCCAGGCCGGTGAGGATCCAGCAGGCGATTGCCAGGGCGAGCCCGTTGATGATGACCCGTACGATGAATGAGCGCATGGCCTCATGCTGTCATACGCCACGCGGCGACGGCAGGGACCATATTCCCCCATGATTCCCCCCATGGCGGCGGCGTCATCCCCATGGGGGCGGCGATCGTATCCCCCAACAGCGGCAGCGACCCGAAGTAGGCTAGTTGGCATGACTTCATCAGAGAACCCGGCCGGGGGCATCAGGCCCCGTCCGGTGGTAGACCTCCTCCCCCGCTACGCGGCCGGAAAACCCCCCGTCCCCGTGGAAGGCCTGGCCAGCTACAAGCTGTCCTCCAACGAAAACCCGTTGCCCCCGATCCCTGCAGTGCAGCAGGCCATCGCGGCGCAGACCGACTTTAACCGCTACCCCGATCCGCTCAGCAGCAGGCTGCGTGAATCGCTCGCCCGCTTCCTGGATGTTCCCGCCGAGGACATCGTCACGGGCGCCGGCAGCCTGGGCGCCCTGAACCAGCTGCTGACCACCTTCGCCGGCCAGAACGACGACGGCAAGGCCGACGAAGTCATCTATGCCTGGCGCTCGTTCGAGGCCTACCCGATCTGCGTCGGGCTGGCCGGCGCCGAGAGCGTCCGGATCCCGCTGACGGCCGACGGGCGGCATGACCTGGACGCCATGGCCGCCGCAGTCACCGCCCGGACCCGGATGATCCTGCTGTGCACGCCCAACAACCCGACCGGACCCATCCTGACGGCCGAGGAAACGGAGCGTTTCATCAACACTGTCCCGGCCGACGTCGTGGTGGTCATCGACGAGGCCTACCAGGAATTCGTGCGCGCCGGCGACGCCGTGGACGGCATCGCCATGTACCGCAAGTACCCCAACGTCGTCGTCCTGCGGACCTTCTCGAAGGCGCACGGCCTCGCCGGACTCCGCGTGGGCTACAGCGTGTCCCGGCCCGAACTGACGCAGCACCTGCGCGTCGCCGCAACGCCCTTCGCGGTGTCCCAGATCGCGGAAACGGCTGCCGTCACGTCGATCGAGCACTTCGCCGACGTTGTAGAAAGGGTACAAAGCCTGGTGGACGAACGGGACCGGGTCACGGCTGGACTGCGTGAGCTCGGGTGGTTCGTTCCGGAGGCCCAGGGCAACTTTGTCTGGCTCAATCTGGGCGAGAACAGCGCGGAATTCGCCGCCCTCGCGGCGGAACGGGCGCTGTCGGTGCGTGCCTTCGGCAACGAGGGCGTCCGGGTCAGCATCGGCGAATCGGAAGCCAACACTCGTTTCCTGGAGCTCTGTGCGATCTATACAAAACCGCCGCGGCGTTCCTAGCGCTTAACACTGCGCGTTCAGTCCGCCCCGTGCGGATAAAGTAAGGACCAGTAAGCCAAAATATATGCCGGACCTGGAATGTATTCCCGGTCCGGCATATATCCCAGCGATTGCGGCTCATTCGGATGCGGCAAGCAAGGAGACGGTATGGGCGCCACACATCTGCCCTCTACCGAGTTCGACGGAACCGAGATGGATGACCAGCTCGAAGCGGAGGCCGAGGCCCAACTGGGCGCTCCGGCCGAGCCGATGGTGCAGTTGCTGGGCCCTGACGGCACCCTGGGCTCGGACCCCGTGTTCTCAAAGTATGCCGAGAAGCTGGATCCGGACACGCTGCGCGGCTTTTACGCGGACATGGCCAAGATCCGCCGCTTCGACGTGGAAGCCACGGCACTCCAGCGGCAGGGCCAGCTGGCCCTGTGGGTCCCGCTCACGGGACAGGAGGCCGCCCAGATCGGCTCAGGCCGGGCCAGCCAGCCGCAGGACTACATCTTCCCTACGTACCGCGAGCACGGCGTGGCCCTGACGCGGAACGTGGACCTGGCCGAGTTGCTGCGTCAGTTCCGGGGTGTCTCCAACGGCGGCTGGAACCCGAAGGACACGAACTTCCACCTCTACACGCTGGTCCTGGCCGCCCAGACCCCGCATGCCGTCGGTTACGCCATGGGCATCCAGCGGGACCAGAAGCTGGCAGCCGCCAACGCCGTCGGCAGCGGGGAAGCGGGACAGGCCGTGGAGCCCAACGCTGCCGTCATGGTGTACTTCGGCGACGGAGCCAGCTCCGAAGGGGACGTCCATGAATCCATGGTGTTCGCCTCCTCCTACCAGGCGCCCGTGGTCTTCTTCTGCCAGAACAACCACTGGGCCATCTCCGTGCCGAGCTCCGTGCAGACCCGCATTCCGCTCGCCAACCGCGCCAAGGGCTATGGCTTCCCCGGCATCCGGGTCGACGGCAATGACGTGATCGCCGTCCACGCCGTCACGGAATGGGCGCTGGAGCGGGCCCGCGAGGGCCATGGTCCCGTGCTGATCGAGGCGTTCACCTACCGGGTCGGTGCGCACACCACGGCCGATGACCCCACCAAGTACCGCGAATCCGCCGAAGAGGGCCTGTGGCGGGCCAAAGACCCGCTGGAGCGGCTGGAGAAGTACCTCCGGGCCGAGGGCCTCGCGGACGACGGCTTCTTCGAGCAGGTCAAGGCCGACGGCGACGAGCTCGCAGCCTACGTCCGCAAGACCACCTACGACCTCGAAACCCCGGACATCCGGACTGCCTTCGCCAACACCTACGTGGAGGCCCATCCACTGGTGGCCGAGGAACTGGCCTGGTTCGAGGAATACAGCGCAGGGTTCGCCGACGAGGCACAAGCTGAGCAGACAGACAGGGCGGCCCGCTGATGACCACCATGACCATTGCGAAAGCCATCAATGAGGGCCTGCGGGCCACGTTGAACAACAACCCCCGCTCGCTGCTGATGGGCGAGGACATCGGGGCCCTCGGCGGCGTCTACCGGGTCACCGACGGGCTGATCGCCGAATTCGGCGCCGACCGCGTCGTGGATACCCCGCTGGCCGAATCCGGCATTATCGGCACCGCGATCGGCCTCTCCCTGCGCGGCTACCAGCCGGTCTGCGAGATCCAGTTCGACGGTTTCGTGTTCCCGGGCTTCAACCAGATCACCACCCAGCTGGCCAAGATGCACTCCCGCAGCAACGGCAACCTGACCGTTCCCGTCGTCATCCGGATCCCGTACGGCGGCGGCATCGGCTCCATTGAGCACCACTCCGAATCGCCGGAGGCGCTGTTCGCTCACACGGCCGGCCTGCGCATCATCACGCCGTCCAATCCGCACGATGCCTACTGGATGATCCAGCAGGCCGTCGACTGCCAGGACCCCGTGATCGTCTTCGAGCCCAAACGCCGCTACTGGCTCAAGGGCGAGGTCGACACCGAGACCCCCGGCGCATCCGCGGACCCCTTCAGGGCGCACGTGCTCCGCGAGGGCACCGATGCGACCGTCGTCGTCTACGGGCCGCTGGTGCCCGTGGCCCTCGCCGCGGCCGAAGCCGCCGCCGAGGACGGCCACAGCGTCGAGGTAATCGATCTCCGTTCCATCTCGCCGATCGACTTCGACACCGTCACGGCGTCAGTCCGGAAGACCGGCCGGCTGATCGTGGCCCACGAGGCCCCCACCTTCGGCGGCATCGGCGGCGAAATCGCCGCGCGGATCAGTGAACGGGCGTTCCATTCCCTGGAGGCCCCCGTCATCCGCGTCGGAGGATTTCACATGCCCTATCCCGTGGCCAAGGTCGAAGAAGACTACCTGCCGGACATCGACCGCATCCTTGAGGCGCTCGACCGCGCCCTGGCGTACTGACGAGGACCCATGACGCTCAACAAGTTCAACCTTCCCGACGTCGGCGAAGGGCTGACGGAGGCCGAAATCGTCACCTGGAAGGTCAAGGCCGGCGATACCGTGGCCATCAACGACGTCCTGTGCGAGATCGAGACGGCCAAATCCCTGGTGGAACTGCCCTCACCGTTCGCCGGGACCGTTACGGAACTGCTCGTTCCCGAGGGAGTCACGGTGGATGTCGGCACGCCGATCATCAGCGTGAGCGACGCCGTCGCCACCACGGAGCCGGCCGCCGCGGCACCTGCCACCCCGGCGCGGGCTGCCCAGGAACCGGCAGCCGCGGCGCCCATGTACGGCACGCTGCCGGCTGATACGTCCGACGCCGGCGAAGCAGCCGGGCGCCCGGCAGGCGGCCCGCTGGTGGGCTCCGGTCCCAAGGCCGACGCCGTCAAGCGCCGGCGGCGGATTTCCGCCCCGGCGGCCGCGAGCCAAGGAACCCCGGCCGCCATGGCCGCCCCCGGCGCTGCCGCCCCGGTGGCGGAGCCTGGGGCCGCCCCCGCCGGCCCGGCCGACCCCGTTGACCCGCGCCCCTCCTTGGGCGGAGCCATCAGCGGCCTGGTCGGCAAAGTGCTGGCCAAGCCGCCGGTCCGCAAGATCGCCCGGGACCTCGGGATCAACCTGGCCGACGTCGTGCCCACCGGCGCCCGCGGTGAAGTGACCCGCGAAGACCTGGTGAGCTACCAGGCCCAGCGTGACGCCGAGGTGGACAAGGCGGACTCATTCTGGGGCAAGTCCGGCCGCCCGCAGGACCAGCGGATCGAGCGGATCCCGGTCAAGGGAGTCCGGAAGGCCACCGCAAAGGCCATGGTCGAATCCGCTTTCGCCGCGCCGCACGTCAGCATCTTTGTCGACGTCGACGCCAGCCGCACCATGGAATTCGTCAAGCGACTGAAGGCCTCCCGCGACTTTGAAGGCATCAAGGTCTCCCCGCTGCTGATCCTGGCCAAGGCGGTCATTTGGGCAGCGGCGCGAAACCCGAGCGTGAACGCGACGTGGGTGGACAACCCGGACGGCAGCGACTCCGCGGAGATCCACGTCAAGCACTTCATGAACCTGGGCATCGCGGCCGCCACGCCCCGCGGGCTGATGGTGCCGAACATTAAGAACGCCCAGGACCTCTCGCTCAAGCAGCTGGCCCTGGCGCTGAACGAGCTCGCCACCACCGCGCGGGCCGGCAAGACCCAGCCGGCCCAGATGCGGGGCGGCACGCTCACCGTGACCAACATCGGCGCCCTCGGGATCGACACCGGCACCCCTATCATCAACCCGGGTGAAGTCGCGATCGTGGCGTTCGGCACCATCAAGCAAAAGCCCTGGGTCCTGGACGGCGAAGTCATTCCGCGCTGGATCACCACCCTCGGCGGCTCCTTCGACCACCGCGTGGTGGACGGTGACCTTTCGGCCCGCTTCATGGCCGACGTCGCCGCCATCCTGGAAGAGCCGGCACTGCTGCTGGACTAGCCGGCGAAACTGGCCACGAAACTACGGAACCCCGCCGCTGAACCATTCAGCGGCGGGGTTCCTCAGTGTGGGGCCGTTTGGCCCGGGCGGCTCAGTTTCCGGAGTAAGCGGTCAGGATCTGGACCAGCGCGGGATCGCCGCTCATGCCGGCGAGGGCGGCCGAGGCGGCAAACATGAGGCCCGCGAGCCCCACGCTGCACGCGCTGATTCCGGTGAGGAACTTCCAGTCCTCCCGGAACACGCTGCGCAAGGTGTCGGGCATGCGCAGGCCCGGGGCAATCAGGTTAGGCGCGCTGTCGGTTGATCCGTCGTCCAGGAACGCGACAACGCGGCCGGCGCCGCGGTCCACGCGCATGGCGCTGATGTGGTTGCCGTGCCTGGCCAGCAGGATGTCGTGGCCAACCAGCTGGCGGCGCTGAAGAGTGAACATGGGGCTCCCTTGGTAGGTGGGTTCTCGGACGTCCGCACCATCGCAGGGCACCTCCCATTTTACGGAGCCGGTCCGTTCGGGGCGGCCCGCTGGGCGGTGAGGCTGCCCACGGGAGGGGGTGATCCTCATCAACTCCGAACACAGTCAAGTCCGCGCCGTCCTGTTCCGGAGATAAGCCCCGGCACTAGAGTGGCACCAGCCGCCGACAGCCCGGGCGGACGCGGATCAAAGGAGATGTTGCGTGTTTTCAAGCCCGTACCCCGACGTCGATGTTCCCAATCTCGGCATTTACGACTACCTCTTCGGCGCTCTGGCAGAGGAGGACCTGGACCGGGTCGCCGTCGTCGACGGCGCCAGCGGTGCGGAGACCACCTACCGCGCGCTGCGCGGGCAGATCGATGCCCTCGCCGGTGCCGTTGCCGCCCAGGGCCTCGGCGTCGACGGCGTGGCGGCCATCCTGTGCCCCAACGTCCCCGCCTTTGCGACCGTCTTCCACGGCCTGCTCCGGGCAGGCGCCACGGTCACCACCATCAACTCGCTGTACACGGCGGACGAGATCGCCAACCAGCTCACCGACGCCGGCGCCGGCTGGCTCTTCACCGTCTCAGCGCTGCTGCCGGCCGCCCGGGACGCCGCCGAAAGGACCGGGATCCCTGCCTCGCGGCTGGTGGTGCTCGACGGCGCCGACGGCCACCCCTCGCTGGCCGACCTGCTCGAAATGGGCGCACCGGCTCCCCAGGTCTCGTTCGATCCCGCCACGCATGTGGCCGTGCTGCCCTACTCCTCCGGCACCACGGGCCGGCCGAAGGGCGTCATGCTCAGCCACCGGAACCTGGTCGCCAACGTGGAACAGGCCAGGGGGCTGCTCGGCGTCGTCCCCGAAGACCGGCTCCTGGCGCTGCTCCCGTTTTTCCACATCTACGGGCTGACCGTGCTGCTGAACCTCGCACTGCGCCAGCGGGCCCGGCTTGTCACGATGCCCAGATTCGATCTGCCCGAGTTCCTGCGGATCATCCAGGATCACCGGTGCAGCTACCTGTTCATCGCACCCCCCGTGGCCGTGGCGCTGTCCAAGCACCCGCTCGTTGCCGAGTACGACCTCGGCTCGGTGCACACCACCCTCTCCGGCGCGGCGCCGCTGGACGGTGAACTCGGCACCCGCCTGGCCGAGCGTCTCGGCTGCCGGGTCCTGCAGGGCTACGGCATGACCGAGATGAGCCCGGTGTCGCACCTCATTCCGCGCGACGGCCGCGACGCCCCCGGCGTCCCCGTCAGTTCCGTGGGCTACACGGTGCCGAACATGCAGTGCCGCCTCGTGGACCCGGCCACGGGGGAGGAGATCCCGGTTCCCGCGGAAGGAACCAGCGCGCCGGGGCACCTGTTGTGCCGCGGGCCGAACGTGATGCTCGGCTACCTCAACCGGCCGCAGGAAACCGCGGACACTTTGGACCCGGACGGCTTCCTGCACACTGGGGATATCGCCACGGTGCGGGCGGACGGGGTGGTGACGATCGTGGACCGGCTCAAGGAACTGATCAAGTACAACGGCTACCAGATCGCCCCGGCGGAGCTGGAGGCGCTGCTCCTCACCCACCCCGGCATTGCCGATTCAGCGGTGGTCGGCTGCCTTGACGCCGACGGCCAGGAAGTGCCCAAGGCGTTCGTGGTCCGCCAGCCGGGCGCCGACGGCGATGCCTTGGACGTGGCAGGCGTCATGGACTTCGTGGCGGTCAAGGTGGCGCCCTTCAAGAAAATCCGACGGGTGGAGTTCATCGAGGCCGTGCCCAAGTCCGCCTCAGGAAAAATCCTGCGGCGGATGCTCAAGCCCGCAGAGCCAGCTGCAGTGCCAGCTGCAGTGCCGTCCGCAGTGCCAGAGAAGCAGTAGTGCCTTAGCCGGCGTCGGTCTTGGCGATGTAGACGTCGCAGGGGGCGTTGTGGGCCACGCTGTTCGCAACGCTCCCCAAGACCCGGCCGATTCCGCTCATGCGCCTGTTACCGACCACGATCATCCGGGCACCGGTCCGTTCGGCTTCCCGGATCAGGGCCTCGGCGGGCTTGCCCCGGGCGGCGGCATGGGTGACGTGGGTGTCCGGCCGGCGCAGGCCGTCCGCCACCGTCCGCGCGACCTTCTCCGCGTTGCCGGCGTCGGAAACGATCCACTCGTCACTGCCGCTGCCGAAGACTTGGGTCTTGTCGCTGTCAAAGGCGCTGACCACATGAAGTGTCGCCCCCATGGAAACTGCGAGGTCGCGGGCGGTGTGCGCCGCCCGCAAGGCAGTTTCACTGCCATCGACGCCGACAACGATAATTCCGGTCATGGACCGCTCCTCTTTCAACGATTAATGCTGTTCAATGTGCTGGCCGTTCAAATAAGCCCCAACGAGCCCCAGCCGGGGCCGGCGGCGGACCCGCCGGTGTTCACGCTACAGTGCGGCCAAGGCTTCGCGCAGGACCGGCGCGAGCCGTCGCACGCCCTCGCGGATCGATTCGGGCGGCACCGCGCTGAACGCCAGCCGGATCTTGTTCGACGGGTCGTCCAAGTTCGTAAAGGCCGCGCCCGGAATGAAGACGACGCCGGCGTCGATGGCCTTCTTCAACAGCGGGTAGGTGTCCACGCCGTCGGGCAGCGTGACCCACACGAAGAAGCCGCCCTCGGGGCGCGTCCAGCTCAGTCCGTCCGGCATGTATTCGGCCAGGGCGGCAAGCATTGCCTCGCAGCGTTCCTGGTACAGCCCGCGGTACGTCTCGATCTGGCCGCGCCAGTCGTAGTCGCGCAGATAGGCCGATACCAGCATCTGGTTCAGCGTCGGCGGGCACAGGGTGACAGCCTCCGATGCCAGGTAGTACCGGCGTTGCAGGTGGGCCGGGACCAGGGCCCAGCCAATCCGCAGGCCGGGGGCGAAGATCTTGGAGAAGGATCCCATGTAGATGACGTCATCCGGGTTGGCTGCCCGCAGCGGAGTCAGCGGCTTGCCGTCGAAGCGGAGCAGGCCGTAGGGGTTGTCCTCCAGCACCAAGATATTCGCGCGACGGCATATATCCACCACCGATTGCCGGCGTTCCGCGGACAGGGTGATGCCGGACGGGTTGTTGAAGCTAGGGATGGTGTAAAGGAACTTGACGTTCCTGCCCGCGGTCTGGAGGGCGGCGATCTTTGCCTCCAGCAGATCCGGGATGATGCCGTCACCGTCCATCGGCACCGTTTCGACCTCCACCTGGTAGGCCTCGAACGTGTTGAGGGCACCGACATAGGTGGGGTCCTCCACGAGGACCACGTCGCCTGGATTGCAGAAGACCTTGGTGGCCACATCCTGCGCTGACTGCGACCCCGCGGTGATGATGACGTTCGCGGGGTCTGCGTCGAGGATCCCCTCTGCCGCCATGACCTCGCAGATCTGGGTGCGGAGTTCCTCAGTGCCCTGGCCGCCGCCGTACTGCAGGGCGGTCATCCCCTGCTCGGCGATGATCTTCGCGGCGGTCTGGCCCAGGCGTTCCAGCGGCAGGGACTGCAGGTAGGGGCTCCCCCCGGCGAGGGAAACGAGGCCGGGGCGCATCGAGATGTCGAAGACATCCCGGACTGCCGACTGCTTGATATTTGCTGCGCGCTCCGAAAACAGGATCTCGTGGCGGTGGGCGGACGTAGCCGCACGTTCGATTGCGTCAATGGCCTCGGCCGGAAGTACTGCTGCGGCGGCATCAAGTGTTTCGTAGGTCACAAACCCAAGGATACTACCCGTGTTGTCGCGGGGGAAACAATTGTTTCCGAGGGGTCCGGTCTGAAATCCGCCAGGTGTGCCCCGGGACAGGCCGAAGCCCCCGGCAAAGTTGTGCTGCCGGGGGCTTCGGTGGAACTTTGGGGTGCGGAGGGTTAGGCCGCTTCCGCGGCGGGAGCCTCGGCCAGTGCATCGAACACGCCCTTGATCTGCTCGACAACTTCGGCGTCGTCCTTGGGGTGGACCTCGGCGAAGCGGACCATCGAGCCCGGGACTGCCATCTTGACGTTCTCGAGGACCTGGGCGCCGGCGATGCCGACGGCCTTGCGGGCCTCGTCCTGGGCCCAAACGCCGCCGAACTGGCCAAAAGCGGTTCCGACAACTGCGGTGGGCTTGCCGGACAGGGCGCCTGCGCCGAAGGGGCGGGACAGCCAGTCGATGGCGTTCTTCAGCGATGCCGGGACGGTGCCGTTGTGTTCCGGCGTGACCAGCAGAATGGTGTCGGCCTCGTTGGCGGCGGCACGCAGGGCGGCGGCGGCCGCGGGCACCTGGCCTTCGACGTCGATGTCCTCGTTGTAGAAGGGGATGTTGCCCAGGCTCTCGTGAATGACCACATCCACCTGATCCGGAGCGTTGAGCGCGATGGCCTCGGCCAGCTGCAGGTTGGTGGAGCCGGCGCGAAGGCTGCCGACGAGGGTGAGGATGGTCTTCTTGGACATGTGTACTCCTGTGCATCACGCCGCAGATTGGTTTCGGCGGCTGGTGGATCGTGAGGCTTTGGGGGCCTTCATCCATGCTAAACGGACCGCGGTCCGGTTATATTCCGAGGCGCTAGAATCAGCGGTGTGAGCCTCATCCCGATCCGTCCCGGTGCCCACTCCGGGGGAGGGCGCCCCGCCGCGCCCGCCGCAGAATCAGCGCGCCGCGACGCGATGCGCAACAGGGAGCTCCTGCTCTGCGCCGCCCGGGAAATCGTTGAGGAATCCAGCGTCGACGCCCTCACCATGGACCGGCTGGCGCAGCGCGCCGGAGTTGGAAAAGGGACAGTCTTCCGGCGGTTCGGCAGCCGTGCCGGCCTGATGATGGCGCTCCTCAATGACGCCGAGGCCGAATTCCAAGGCCGGTTCATGTTCGGTCCGCCCCCGGTGGGTCCCGGCGCGCCGCCCCTGGAGCGGCTGATCGCCGTGGGCGCCGCCCGCATTTCCTGGATCCTGGAATTCGGCGAGCTGGCCCGGGCGGCCGACGCCTCGGTCTACAACAGGTTCGATGTCCCGCCGGCCGTCCTCTGGCACCGCCATCTTGAGATGCTGCTGCGCGAAGCCGGCGTGACGGCGGACCCGTGGCTCATGGCGTCGGCCCTGGGGGCCGCGCTGGAGCCGGAACTGTTGCTCCATTCCGTCGGCGTGCATGGGATTGCGCCCGAGCGACTCGCGGACACCTGGCGGGAACTTGTCACGCGCGTAGTGGGCGGACCGTAGCGGCGCAGCCGATTCCATGCGTCAAAATCCATTCCGCGGAGTTATTCATAACGATCCGTCATGAAGCCGCCGTGTCGCGGCCGCCGGAAGTGCGGCGCGGCCCGGCTGATGTGATAGCTTCCTCTGGAATGTGACCCGCAACATAGTCCACCAGGGCTCAGCCGCAAGGCATGCGGGCGGCCGGAAACCAGCTGGCCCATGATCCCGAACCGGCGGCGGAACCCGCTGCCGAGTGGGGCGACGGAAGGATCGAAGTTGTGAATAGTCTTGTCATTGTGGCGGGCAGGCCGGCTCCTACAGCCGCCGCCCTGACGCCCGGCTCCGCTCAGGCAACGGCGATCCAGAACTAGCCGCCCCATGTTTCGATATCTCGCTAAACGTGCGCTCACGTATGTCTTCATGATCTTCCTGACCACCAGTGCCGGCTATCTCCTGGCTGTGAGCACACTGCAGCCGGCGCTGCTCGAGCAGGAGCGGATTCCGCGGCCCACGCCCGAGCAGGTGACTAATTCCTTCCGGCTCAAGGGACTCGATCCGACGCTCAACCCGTGGGAGCGCTACGTCGACTGGCTCACGGGCATTCTCACCCGCTGGGACTGGGGGCGGAGCCCCAACGGCGCCTTCATCAACGCCGAGTTCGGCGACCGGGTCTGGATCTCCACCCGGCTCTTCCTGGCCTCGATCATCCTGACCCTGGTCATCGGCGTCGCCCTCGGCGTTTACACCGCGGCCCGCCAGTACAAGGCCTCGGACCGGGCCATCACCTCGTACAGCTACCTCATGTACATCGTTCCCGCACCGATCGCCTACTTCCTGGTGCAGCTGGGCGCCATCAACATCAACGAGTCGGTCGGGGAGCGCGTCTTCTTTGTCACCGGCATCTCCACCCCGGGCCTCGACGGCGACGGCTGGGCCCAGTTCGTCGACATGCTCGCCCACTACGCCGTGCCCACGTTCGCCATCACGATTGTGGGCTGGGGCGCGTACCAGATCGCCCAACGCCAGTATCTGCTGGACAACGTCAACGCCGACTTCGTCAGGACGGCGCGGGCCAAGGGCCTGACCCGCAACCAGGCCATCAGCCGGCACGCCCTGCGGGTTTCCTTCATCCCCGTGGCGCAGAGCATTGCGTTCACCATCCCGGCCATCTTCGCCGGCGGCTTCTTCGCCGAGAAGATCTTCGCCTGGCACGGCGTCGGGTCCTGGTCCATCGACTCGATCGCCCTGCAGGACGTCAACGCGGCCACCGCGACCCTCGCCTACGGCTCCGTCATCTTCGCGGTCGGAGCGATCCTCGCCGACTTCGCCACCACGCTCGTCGACCCGAGAGTGCGGGTGCAGTAATCATGACCAACCTCAACACGATCGACCCGGCCGCCGTCCTCGACGAACGGAAGTTCGGGGACGACGACGTCGTGATCGGCAAGTCGCGGATCATCCTGCGGCGCTTCCTGCGCAACCGGACAGCCGTCGCCGGCCTGGCCATCTTCCTGACCCTGACCCTCTTCTCCTTCATCGGCGGCTTCTTCAGCGGTTGGGACAAGGAGACCATCGACCCCTTCAACATCGGCATGCCGCCCTCCGCGGAGCACCTGCTGGGCACCTCCCAGGCCGGGATCGACCTCTACGCCCTGACCGTCGAGGGCACCAGGGTCTCCATCCTGATCGGCGTCGTCGTCGGCCTCGTCTCGGTGCTGATCGCCGCTGTCTACGGCTGCACCATGGCGTTCTTCGGCCGCAAGGTGGACAAGGTCATGCTGTTCATCCTCGAAGCCCTGATCATGATGCCGGCCCTGCTGGTAGTCGCGGTGGCCACGAGCGGCGGCGCCAACGGGCTGAAGAACACCGTCCCGAGCTGGCTGCTGCTCATCATCGTGCTGCTGGTCTTCAGCTGGATGGGCACCGCACGCCTCATCCGGTCCCTGTCGCTCTCACTCATGCAGCGTGACTTCGTCAAAGCATCCCAGTACATGGGCATCCCGCCGCGCCGCATCGTCTGGCGGCACCTCGTACCGAACATCGGCTCCCTGCTGGTCCTGGAAGTCACCCGCGGTGTCACCGGCGCCATCCTCGCCGAGGTCGCGTTCTCCTTCATCGGCATCGGCATCAAGGTCCCCGACGTGAGCCTGGGCGTACTGATCGGCCAGTCCACCTCCCAGGTCTCCACCTTTCCGTGGATGTTCTGGGCCCCCCTGATCGTGATGTTCCTGCTGACCGGCTCCCTCGCCATGATGAACGACGGCCTACGCGACGCATTCGACCCCAGCTCCAGCTCCGTTGGCCGCGCCAAGAGGAACAAGGCCGCTGGCACGACACAGAAGAAGATCAAATGACCAGCAATTCCACGGTCCAGGGCACCGCCGAGCGCCTCCACATCGCCGGACTGCACGCCCCCACCGACGCGGTCCTCTCCGTCCGGGACCTCAACGTCCGCTTCAACACCGAAAACGGCGTGGTGCACGCGGTGCGCGGCGTCGACTTCGATGTGATGCCCGGCAAAACGCTCGGCATCGTGGGCGAATCCGGCTCCGGTAAATCGGTCACGTCCATGGCGATTATGGGCCTGCTGCCCCCGACGGCGGAAATCACCGGATCCGTCCGGCTACAGGGTAAGGAGCTCCTGGGGCTCAGCGACAAGGCCATGTGCCGGCACCGCGGCAGCGACCTCGCGATGGTGTTCCAGGATCCGCTGTCCTCCCTGACCCCCGTCTACACAGTCGGCACCCAGATCATCGAGGCGCTGACGGTCCACAACCCGTCCATGAGCAAGAAGGCCAAGGAGGCCCGCGCCGTCGAACTCCTGGGGTTGGTCGGCATCCCCAGCCCGAAGGACCGGCTCAAGGCCTTCCCGCACGAGTTCTCCGGCGGCATGCGCCAGCGCGTCATGATCGCCATCGCGATCGCCAACAACCCGCGGGTTCTGATCGCCGATGAGCCGACGACGGCGCTGGACGTCACCATCCAGGCGCAGGTCCTCGAGGTGCTCCACGCCGCCCAGGAGGAGACCGGCGCCGCCGTTGTCATGATCACGCACGACCTCGGCGTGGTCGCCGGCATGGCCGACGACATCATGGTGATGTACGCCGGCCGGCCGGTGGAGACCGGCAGCGTCGATGACATCTACTACAGCCCGCGGATGCCCTACACCATGGGCCTGCTCGGCGCGGTCCCGCGCGTGGACGTCGCGGAAAAATCGTCGCTGGTGCCGATCGACGGCATCCCCCCGAACCTCACCCAGCCGCCCACGGGCTGTTCGTTCGCGCCGCGTTGCCCGTTGGCCAGCGAGGCCTGCCTTGACGGCGAACCGGACCTTCGGGCGGTGGCGCCCGGCGCGGGGCACAGCGCCGCGTGCATCAAAAGCGAGGCACTCGCCGACGTCGACGTCCACGCGGTTTTTGCCGTCCCGGCCGTGCCGGTCTCCCGCTTTGACAGCCTTCCGCGGCACGAGCGCAAGACTGTCCTGGAACTCCGCGACGTCAGGAAGCACTTCCCCCTCCTGAAGGGTGCCCTGCTCAAGCGCAGGATCGGCACGGTGAAGGCCGTGGACGGGCTGAGCTTCGATATCCGCGAGGGCGAGTGCTTCTCGATCGTGGGGGAGTCCGGCTGCGGAAAGACCACAACCCTGCTGGAGATCATGGAGTTCCACAAGGACCAGGACGGCGAGGTGGTGATTGGCGGGCTGAGCAACAAGCAGGTCGCGGACGCCCGCGCCAAGAGTGCCATGCGCAAGGAACTGCAGATGGTGTTCCAGGACCCCACCGGGGCGCTGGATCCGCGCTTCACCGTCTACGAGGTCCTGGCCGAGCCGATGGAAAACCTGGGCATGCCGAAGCCGGCCATCCGGAAGCGGATCATGGAGCTCATGGAGCTGGTGGGCCTGCAGGCGGACCACGTCAACCGGTTCCCCAACCAGTTCTCCGGCGGCCAGCGCCAGCGCATCGGCATTGCCCGCGCCCTGGCGGTGAACCCCCGGCTGGTTGTCCTGGACGAGCCCGTCTCCGCCCTCGACGTGTCGGTGCAGGCCGGCGTCATCAACCTCCTGGACAAGCTCCGTGCCGAACTCGGCCTCAGCTACCTCATGGTGGCCCATGACCTCTCAGTGGTCCGGCACATCTCCAACCGCGTGGCCGTCATGTATCTGGGCAAGATCGTGGAGATCGGAGACGTCGACGCCGTCTTCGACAACCCCCGCCACCCCTATACCCGTGCCCTGCTCTCCGCGATCCCCGTACCGGATCCGGTGCTGGAGCGCACCCGCGAGCGGATCATCCTCCAGGGCGACCTGCCCTCGCCGCTGGTAGCACCGGCAGGCTGCAACTTCGCCACCCGCTGCCCTGTGTTTGCGGCCCTGCCGCCGGCCAAGCAGGAGAAGTGCCTGACCCTGGAACCGGCCCTCGAACCGTCCGCCACCGACCAGCAGTTCGCCTGCTTCTACCCGGACGGCGAACTGGACGCGGACATGCTGGTTGTCCACGAAAACCACTGAATCACCGGACCAGCACCACCCGAGAACCCACGCATCACACTCGCACGAAAAAAATGAAGGGGAACACATGAAAAATCGGACCAGGATCGGCGGCCTCACCGCCGTCGTGGCGGCGCTCGCGCTGACCGCTTGCGGCAGCGGTGGCGCCTCAACCACCGCCCAGAGCGCCAAGGCACAGGATGCCTCCGGCGACCTGAGCAAGCTGGTCAGTGTCAACGCCAAGAAGGCTGCAGACTTGCAGCAGGGCGGCACCGTAACGCTGCCCCTGGGCAACATCGGACCGGACTTCAACGGCTTCTCCAACGCGGGCAACTCGGCGGACAACACTGAACTGCACTACCCGATCGACGAGGCCGGCTACGTCGGCTGCTGGAAGTACGATTTCGACGGCACCACCAGCCTCAACAAGAACTTCTGCGAAGACTTCAAGAGCGAGGTCAAAGACGGCAAGCAGACCATCACCATCAAGATCAACCCGAAGGCCGCCTACAACGACGGCACTCCGATCAACGCCGCCACGTTCGAGAACACGTGGAAGATGCTCAACGGCCAGAACAAGGACATCGACATCGTCACGTCCGGCGCCTACGAGTTCATCGATTCCGTCAAGGCCGGAAGCAGCGACAAGGAAGTCGTTGTGACCACCACCCAGCCGGTGTACCCGCTCAGCGACATCTTCGGCGGATTCATCCCGCAGACCGTCAACACCCCCGAAATCTTCAACACCGGCTTCACGGGCGAAATGCACCCCGAGTGGATGGCCGGACCGTTCAAGGTCGACAAGTTCGATTCTGCCGCGAAGACCGTCTCCCTTGTTCCCAATGAGAAGTGGTGGGGCGAGAAGCCGGTCCTGGACAAGGTAATCTTCCGCCAGCTGGAGGCAAGCGCCGAGATCGCCGCCTTCAAGAACGGCGAGGTCGACATGGCCGACGGCCGCACGCTGACGAAGTACAAGCAGCTTGAAGGCACGAAGAACTCTGAGGTCCGCCGCGGCCAGCGCCTCTTCGCCGGCGGCCTGAACCTCAACGCCCTGAAGGCGCCGCTCACCGACGTCGCAGTCCGCAAGGCGATCTTCACCGCCGTGGACCGCCCCGCCATCCGCGCCGTCCGCTTCGGCGGACTGAACTGGGAAGAGAACAGCTCGGGCTCGATGATGCTGATGCCGTTCTCGAAGTACTACCAGGACAACTACCCGGTCAAGGAAACCGGCGCCGACGCGGCCAAGAAGGTCCTGACCGAGGCCGGCTACAAGGCCAACGCCAAGGGCATCATGGAAAAGGACGGCGTCCCGGCGTCGTTCAAGGTCACCAACTTCGGTGACGACCCCACCGCCCTCGCCACCGTGCAGACGCTGCAGAAGCAGCTGCAGGCGGCCGGCATGGACGTCGGCATCGACCAGCGCGGCGACGCCGACTTCGGCAAGGTGGTTGGCAGCCGCGACTTCCAGCTCACCATCAGCGGCTACACGGTGGGCGCCGACGCCACCTCCGGCGTGAAGCAGTTCTACGATTCCAAGACCAACGAGAACGAACTCGGCGATGCCGAGCTGGACAAGGCCATCAAGGACCTCGCATCCATCCAGGATGACACCCAGCGCAACAAGGCCGCCATGGACGTCGAGAAGAAGCACATGGAGAAGTACTTCTCCATGGGCGTCATCATGAACGGCCCGCAGATCTACTTCGCCCGCACCGGCCTGGCCAATTACGGCGCCAGCCTGTTCCAGACCCCGGACTGGAGCGTCGTCGGCTGGGACAAGAAGTAACCCCTGCTGGCTAAGCAGCACTAAGCAATACACAGCAACGGCCGAGGCCGGTGCCCCCGGAACCATCCGGGCGGCGCCGGCCTCGTTCGATTAACTACCCCTGCCGGTCAGCCACCCGGCCGCATGCCGAGCCGGTAGCCTTGGCACCATGAGCAATGATTCAACCCGGCCCATCCGCACCGCCGTCGCCGGCTTCGGCCTTTCGGGCAGCGTCTTCCACGCCCCGTTCATCGCCGCGAACCCCGCCTATTCGCTCGATGCCATCTCCACCTCCGACGCCGCCCGGCAGTCGGCCGCCGCGCACAGCTACCCGGCGGCCAGGATCGTCGACACCCCGGCCGACATCCTGGAGCTCGCCGGCGAACTGGACCTGGTGGTGCTCGGCACGCCGCCGGCCACCCACTACCCGCTGGCGAAGGCGGCGCTGGAAGCCGGACTCGACGTCGTCGTCGACAAGCCGTTCGCCGTCAGCAGCGCCGAGGGGCAGGAACTCATCGACCTGGCCGCGGGGCTGGGCCGGGTGCTCACGGTGTTCCAGAACCGGCGCTGGGACGGCGACTTCCTCACGGTGAAGGCCCTCATGGACGCGGGCGCCTTCGGTACTGTGAGCCGCTTTGAGTCCCGCTTTGAGCGGTGGTCGCCCGACGTCCCCAAGGCGTGGAAGGCGGCCGCCACGGCGGACGACGGCGGCGGGGTGCTGTTTGACCTCGGCACCCACCTGCTGGACCAGGCCGTGCAGCTTTTCGGGCCCGCCACGGTCACGCACGCGGAGCTGGCGGCCCGGCGGCCCGGAGGAAACGCGGACGACGACGTCTTCGTGGCCCTGCGGCACAGCTCCGGGGTGACCAGCCACCTATGGATGAACATGCTCTGCGCCCAGCAGGGCCCGCGCTACCGCATCCTAGGCAGCGAGGGCGGCTTCACCAAGCACGGCGTGGACCCGCAGGAGCCCTACATCGTGGCCGGCGGAAGCCCGCTGGACGCCGACTACGGCGTGGAAGATCCGGACTGGGCCGGGCTGCTGGGACGCGACGGGCATCTGGACCGGCTGTCCACCGAGCGCGGCGCCTACCCGGAGTTCTACCGGATCCTGGCCGCGAAGATCGCCGACGGCGGTGCCGGCTCGGCGCTGCCCGTCCCCGTCGACCCCGCGGGCCCCGTCCAGGTGCTGCAGCTGATCGAACAGGTCCGGTCCCTGGCCTGAAACCGGCTTAAAACAGCAATCGACTGCTCCGTAACTGCCGTTCTGGGGGTCCAAAAGGGCAGTTACGGAGCAGCCGATGCGGTGCGTGCTAGGCGGAGAGCCGCTGGTTACGCGGAGACCAGCTCGTGCCAGTCGGCGACGAGGGGCAGGTTGTGCGCCTCGGAGACCGAGCGGTGCGCAACCTTGCCACCGGCGATGTTCAGGCCGGCGGCCAGGGCGGCGTCGCGCTCGAATGCAGCCTTGACGCCCAGGTTCGCCAGCGAGACAGCGTAGCGCAGGGTGACGTTGGTCAGCGCGTACGTGGAGGTGTTCGGGACGGCGCCGGGCATGTTGGCGACGCAGTAGAAGATCGTGTTGTGGACCTTGTACGTCGGTTCCTGGTGCGTGGTGGGGTGCGTGTCCTCGAAGCAGCCGCCCTGGTCCACGGCGATGTCCACCAGCACGGAGCCGGGCTTCATCCGGGACACGAGTTCGTTGGTGACGAGCTTCGGGGCCTTGGCGCCGGGGATCAGAACCGAACCGATCACGAGGTCGGCGTCGACCACGGACTTCTCGATCTCGTAGGAGTTGGACGCGACCGTCTTCAGGCGGCCCTGGTACTGGGCGTCCAGTTCGCGGAGGCGGTTGATGTTGATGTCCAGGATGGTGACGTCGGCGCCCAGGCCCAGGGCCATGGCGGCGGCGTTGTTGCCGGCAACACCGGCGCCGAGGACAACGACCTTGGCCGGACGGACGCCCGGGACGCCGCCGAGCAGCACGCCCTTGCCGCCTGCCGGGGCCATCAGGGAGGTGGCGCCGACCTGCACGGACAGACGGCCGGCAACCTCGGACATCGGGGCCAGCAGCGGCAGGGACCTGCCCTCCTGGACGGTCTCGTAGGCGATGGCGGTGACGCCGGAGTTGATGAGCGCCTGGGTCAGTTCCGGCTCGGCGGCCAGGTGCAGGTAGGTGAACAGGACCAGGCCCTTGCGGAAGCGGTGGTATTCGGCCTTGACCGGTTCCTTGACCTTCAGCACCATGTCGGCGCGGCCCCAAACGTCGTCGGCCTCGGCGACGATCTCGGCACCGGCGATCGCGTATTCCTCATCCGTGATGCCGGAGCCCAGGCCAGCGCCGCGCTCAACGAGAACCTCGTGGCCGTGGGTGCGGAATTCGTGGACGCCCGCTGCCGTGATGGCGACGCGGAACTCGTTGTTCTTGATCTCTTTGGGTACACCGATGATCATTTTTTGGCTCCAGATATGGCGGCCTCGCGGGCCTGGATGTGCGGGGGATTGCGTACTTCCAGAGTAGTTCCCACTGTGAGGCAGGCGACAAGAGCCGCAGCCGGGCGCTGGACGCCCGCCGCGACATTCCGGGGTTTTTCAAATCACCGGATAGACATTTGTCGAGGGAGTGGGCGTCAGGTGTCGGCTCGTGTTCGTCGCGGCGGCATTCGCAGGGCGGCAGGCCGGGGCAGTAGTCTGGCAGGATGCAGCAGCAGGACGTGGAGCAGCTCGTGGAGCAGGTGGCGCAGCGGCTGGGCCGCGGCCTCTCCCTCGAGGACCTCGACGGTTTGCTCCTCGCCTACAGCTCCAACCAATCCCATGCGGACCGCGTCCGGGTGAACTTCCTGCTCAGCAAGCGGGTCCCCGTGGACGTCATCGCGTGGCAGCTCTCCCACGGGATTGCGACGGCGGTCCGGCCGGTCGTGGTGCCGGCCAACGCGGACCTCGGCATGCTGGGGCGCGTGTGCGTGCCGCTGCTGGTCCGGGGCTTCCGGGTGGGGTACCTGTGGGTCCAGCTCGACGCCGAGGAGCCCAGCGCCGCGACCGTCCTGGCCCAGCTGCAGGACGTGGCCCCGGAGCTGGAGCAGCTGTCCTCCCTGCTGCTGGATTCCAACACGGCCGAGTCCGAGTTCCGGCGCCGCCGCGAACAGGAGTTCCTGGCCGCCTGCGCCGGCGAGGCCAACGCGGCGGCGGCCGTGGCGGGCTGGAAAGAGGTCCAAGGCAAGGGGCCCTGGCAGTTGGTGACCGTCCTGGACGCGGATGGCTGGGCCGGGGGCTCGGACCCCATCGCCGACACGCTCATTCACCGTTCCGCGGCGCTGCAGGCGACCATCGGCGTGGACGCCGCACTCTTCAGCGCCGGCACGGAAACCCACGCGGTGGTGCTCTTCAAGGAATCCACGGGGCGGGCGGACCACGCCCAGGTGCTGGTCCACTACCAACTCGAACTCGCCAAACGCTCCGGGCGCACGGTCCGGCGGATCATCCTGGGCACCAGCGAGGGATTTGCCAAGCCGCGGGAACTCGCCGAGGCCTACCGGCAGTCACGGCAGGCGGCCCAGGCCGCGGCAGTGGATCCGCAGCTGGGCGAGCTCGTCGACTGCCGTGCCACCGGCGTCTACCAGCTTTTGGCCTCGGCCGGCGGCGGCGCGGGGGCCTGGGCAGATGCGGGTTCCGTGTATTTCCGCATCCTCGAGGACCACGACCGCAACCACGAGCTGCTGCCCGTGCTGGAGCTGTTTTACGACAACGACGGCTCGGTCCAGGAGGTCGCGGCCAAGCTACACCTGCACCGGAGCAGCATCTACAACCGGCTCGGCCGGATCCGCCAGCTGCTGGGCGTGGATCCGTTGAAGGGGATGGTGCGGCTGGAACTGCATGCGGGGCTCAAGGCGCGGCGCTGGGCGGGCCGGCCCAGAATCTAGCTCCGGAGTTTAGCCTTCGGGTCAGCCCTCGTGCTTCGAGGGATCGACGTCGAGGGCCCGTGTCCCGTCCTGGCCGGGGCCCTGGCCGGCGGCGGGGCCGGCATGGCGGACCGCACTCCGGCGGCGGGAAATCCGGCTGTCCACCCAGAGCGACACCGCAACGAACGCGACGCCGCTGGCCAAATAGGTGGCGGTGTTGTTCAGGCCCATCGCGGTTCCGAAGATGCCAGCGAGCAGCATGGCGGCGATACCTGCCACGATGTGCCACCCTCTGAATTTACCCACATTCCAAGCTTAACCCGCGGCATATCAGTGCTTCCGCGCAGGACCGGGATCGTTGCTTGATCCTTATCACTGCTTCATGAAACAGCTCTTCATTAAGCATCTGTTCCCTAAACACCGGCGCCCTCGTCATGCCGGCCGGCCGGCGGCACGGCGCCCGCACTGTTCTTCTTCTGCGTGTCGAGCCAGGCCATGATGTCGGCCAGCCGGATCCGGCGGTGCGTTCCCCGGTATTCCACCGGGATCTCACCGCGGTCGGTCATGTTCCGCAGATACGTGTGCGAGATCCCCGCAAGTTCCGCGGCCCGTGACGTCGTCAGCATTTCCTCGACGCTGCTGACCGTCACGGCCTCGCCGCGGCTGAAGCGGCCCAGCAGATCGACGACGGCGTCCCGCGCCGCAGTCGGCAGCCGGTGGACGGTGCCGTCCACGAACACCGTGATGTCGTGGCTGCCGTCGAGGGCGTACCTAAGTTTCTGCGCATCCTCGGCCGGGAGGCCGGCCGTCACCCGTGGGGCTATCAGTGCCATGAGTGCATCCTAGCGGCAGCGTCGTGGCGGATCCCCAGTTACAGCCCAAGGTCCTCCAGGATCGGCAGGTTTGCCCGCACCCAAGCCCGGGCCTCGGTTGCGCTCGGCGCGGACAAGGCCAGCTTGGCCAGCTCCTGCGCTTCGGCCAGGGTGACGGTCTTCAGCACGGCGGCGACGGCGGCGATGGAACGCGCCGTCATGGACAGCGTGGTGACGCCCAGCCCCGTGAGGACGACGGCGAGGGCCGGGTCCGCCGCGGCCTCGCCGCACACGCCCACCGGCTTGTCGTGGCCCTCGGCCGCCGAACCTTCCACCGTCAGGCCCACGAGCCGCAGGACGGCCGGCTGCCAAGGGGTGTTGAGGGCGGCCAGCGGGCCGAGCTGGCGGTCGGCGGCCATGGCGTACTGGGTGAGGTCATTGGTGCCCAGGCTGGCGAAACCGACCTCGCGGAGAATGGCCTCGGCCGTCAGTGCCGCCGACGGGACCTCCACCATGACGCCGGGGGTCTTGATCCCTGCCGCGGCGCACAGCTCGGCAAAACGGGCCGCTTCCTCAGCGGTGGAAATCATCGGGGCCATCACCCAGACGTCGGCTTCGGATGCCTTCTCGGCCAGGGCGATCGCCTGCAGCTGGCGCTCCAGGACCCCCGGCGTGGTGGAGTCGGTCCGGTAGCCGCGGACGCCCAGGGCCGGGTTGGGCTCGGTGGCGTCGGTCAGGAACGGCAGCGGCTTGTCCGCGCCGGCGTCGAGCGTGCGGAGCACCACTTTCTTGCCCGGGAAGGCGTCGAAGACACCCTGGTAGGCGGCGGCCTGTTCCTCCACGGTCGGTTCGGTGTCCCGCTCCAGGAAGCAGAACTCGGTCCGGAACAGTCCCACGCCCTGCGCGTTCAGCCCGGCCGCGGCCACGGCGTCCTTGGCGCCGCCGACGTTGGCCAGGAGCGGCACGAGGTGGCCGTCCGCCGTCGTGCCGGTCCCGTCAAAGGCGGCAAGCAGCGACGCCGTGGCGGCCCAGTGGGCTGCGGCCGCACGCTGGGACTCGTCGGGGTTCGCGGTGATGAGGCCGGCCGCACCGTCCACGTAGACCTCGGTGCCGTCGGCGAGTTCGTCGACTCCGACTGCGGCGACCACTGCGGGCAGACCCAGCGACCGGGCGATGATCGCGGTGTGAGACTGCGGGCCGCCGCCCGCGGTGACGAGCGCCAGGACCTTTTCCGGATCCAGGGTGGCGGTATCGGCCGGGGCCAGGTCCTCGGCGATGAGGATGAACGGGGTGGAAGAGACGGGAATGCCCGGCGCGGGGACTCCGCGCAGTTCCGCCACGATCCGGGACCGGACATCCAGGACGTCCGTGGCGCGCTCGGCCATGTAGCCGCCCAAGTTGTGCAGCATTTCCGAGACGGAGGCGCCGGCTTCCCAGATTGCCCGCTGCCCGGAGGTGCCGCGGCCGATCAGCTTGGCGGCGGATTTGAGCAGCATGGTGTCGGTGGCCATGAGGGCCGTGGCCTCGAGAACTGCCTTGCCGTCGCCCGTGACGGTCTCAGAGCGGGCCTTCAGCTCGTCGTGGACGGATTTCGCCGCGGCCTTCAGCGCCGCCGTCGCGTCTTCCGCCGTGACGCCGGCGGGAAGCTGCTCTCCGGCGGGCGGTTCGCTGATCGGTTTGGGCATCTGCCGGACGGTGCCGATGATGCGGCCGGGGCTGACGCCTACTCCTGGGAAGTTCTGCACTGAAGGTCCTCATTCTCTGTCGTAGGCCAGTGGCCACTAAGCCGGTAAACCAGGTGCCGCCGCTGACCCTGCTGCTCATTTGTGCCTGCGGCTGACAGCTACGTCAGTGGCGGGTCACGGCATCCTGCAAAAATTGTATGTGATGCAGTTCATATAGCGTTGCTATAGGTGCTAGGGTAGCGGTTATGAGTATCGATGGCCAGCTACCACCCAAGGCCCGGCTGCTGCGTGCGGCCGCCGAGCTGCTGGCCAACTCCGGCGGATCCGCAATTTCGACCCGCCAGATCACGCAGCAGGCCGGTGTCACGGCACCGACCCTGTACCACCACTTTGGTGACAAGGAAGGGCTGTTCGACGCCGTCGTCGCAGCAGGTTTCGACGAATATGTCGCGGGCGAACGTGACTTCGCGCCCTCTGGCCAACCCCTGGAGGACATCCGGAGGATGTGGGACAACCATGTCCAGTTCGGGCTGAATCAGCCGGAGCTGTATCTCGTCATGTTTGGCAATATCCGTCCTGAGAGCCGTCCGGCGATCGTCGCCGATGCCGAGGCCCTCATGGAGGAAATGCTGAACAAGGCGGCTGTCTCCGGCCAGCTCAACGTCCCGCCCAAGGAGGCGGCCAGGTCCATCCTGGCGGCCAACGTGGGCATGACCCTCATGCTGATCGCGGAAAAGGTGCCGGAGCGGAACCTCGAGCTCTCCACCATGACCCGCGATGCCATGATCTATGCGGTTTCCACCGAGCAGGCCAGGGACAACGGTTCTGTTGACAGCGGAAAATCCTCAGTGGTTGTGGCGGCCATCGCATTGAACGCAGCACTCCAGGCGTCCCACTCGGACCAGCTCTCCAGCTCGGAACTCAAGCTCTTCCTCGAGTGGCTCCACCGGATCTCCAACAGCTCCACCAGCTAGCTCGGCGAAATTATCGGACCATCCCGCAAAGCTGCGGGAATGACGGTTAGGAACTCACATGGCAACAGAGACAGTTGCGAAGCCTCGCACCAGCGTGCGCGTACACGTCCAGAAATTCGGGACGTTCCTGTCCGGAATGATCATGCCCAACATTGCCGCGTTCATCGCGTGGGGCTTCATAACGGCGCTCTTCATCCCGGCGGGCTTCTTCCCCAATTCGGAGCTCGGCAAGCTTGTCGGGCCGATGATCACGTACATGCTCCCGCTGCTGATCGGCTACACCGGCGGCCGGATGGTCTACGGAGTGCGCGGCGGCGTGGTGGGTGCAGTGGCCACCATGGGCGTCATCGTCGGTACCGACATCCCGATGTTCATCGGCGCCATGATCCTTGGCCCGCTCACCGCGTGGCTGATGATGAAGGCGGACAAGATCTGGGAAGGCCGCGTCAAGCCGGGCTTCGAAATGCTGATCGACAACTTCTCGGCAGGCATCCTCGCCGCCGCCATGGCGGTCGTCGGCATGCTGGTGGTCGGCCCCATCGTGAAGGCATTCAGCAACGGCGCCAGCGCCGTAGTCGAATTCCTGGTCGCGAACGGTCTCTTGCCCTTCACCAGCATCTTCATCGAGCCCGCGAAGGTCCTGTTCCTGAACAACGCCGTCAATCACGGCATCCTCACCCCGCTCGGCACGCAGCAGGCGCTCGAACAGGGCAAGTCCATCCTGTTCCTGCTCGAAGCCAACCCCGGTCCCGGTTTCGGCATCCTGCTCGCCTACTCCTTCTTCGGCAAGGGACTGGCCAAGGCGTCCGCACCGGGCGCGGCAGTGATCCAGTTCGTCGGCGGCATCCATGAGATCTACTTCCCGTACGTCCTGATGAAGCCGATGACGATCTTCGCCGCAATCGGCGGCGGCATGACCGGCATCTTCACGCTCGTGGTCACCGGCGCCGGCCTCCGGTCCCCGGCAGCCCCGGGCAGCATCATCGCGGTCTATGCCTCAACAGCACGCGACAGCTACGTCGGCGTGACGCTCTCCGTTCTGTTCGCCACCACCGTGTCCTTCCTCATCGCCTCGGTGATCCTGAAGGCCAGCAAGGAGCCCGCCGAGGACGACCTCGACCAGGCCACGCACCGGATGGAGGCCCTGAAGGGCAAGAAGAGCTCGGTGTCCGCCGCCCTGATCGGTGAGGGCGTGGGTGCCAGCGGCGTGGCCGTCCTCGCAACCCCGATCACGAACATCGTCTTTGCCTGCGACGCCGGCATGGGCTCCAGCGCGATGGGCGCCTCGGTGCTCCGCAACAAGATCAAGGCCGCCGGCTTCCCGGACGTCAAGGTCACCAACTCCGCCATCGCCAACCTCACCGACACGTACGACGTCGTCATCACCCACCAGGACCTGACCGAGCGGGCCAAGCCCGCGACCGCCAGCGCCGTGCATGTCTCTGTGGACAACTTCATGAACAGCCCGCGGTACGACGAGATCGTGGAGCTGGTCCAGGCCAGCAACACGAGCGCGGAAGCGGCCCCCGCCGCGGCCGGCACCCCGGGCGCCGTGGCAACCCCGGAGGCCCCCGCGGCAGCCGAGGCAGAAGCCGAGACGGGTCCCGCGGGCATCCTGGTGGCCGAAAGCGTCGTCCTCAACGGCACCGCAACCACGCGGGACGCCGCCATCGACGAGGCCGGGCAGCTCCTGCTGGACCGCGGCGCCGTCGACTCCGGCTACGTGGACGCCATGCACGAACGCGAGGAATCCGTCTCCACCTACATGGGCAGCTTCCTCGCCATCCCGCACGGCACCAACGCCGCGAAGGACCACATCATGAAGTCCGCGGTCTCGGTGATCCGCTACCCGAACGGCATCGACTGGAACGGCAAGGAAGTGAAGTTCGTGGTCGGCGTGGCCGGGATCAACAACGAACACCTGCACATCCTGTCCTCGATCGCCAAGGTCTTCACCAACAAGGCCCAGGTGGCCCAGCTTGAGGCGGCCACCACGGTTGACGAAGTGCTGGCCCTGTTCGGAAAGGTCAATTCCTAGTGAAGGCTGTTCATTTCGGAGCCGGAAACATCGGGCGCGGATTCGTGGGCCTGCTGCTGCACGACGCGGGGTATGAGGTGGTGTTCGCCGACGTCGCGGACGCCCTCATCACCCAGCTGGCCGACGCGGACAGCTACGAGGTCCACGAAGTGGGAGAGAATCCCGCCGTCCGTACCGTCAACAACTTCCGCGCGCTGAACTCAGGCACCCAGGAAGCCGCCGTCGTCGCGGAAATCGCGACGGCGGACATCGTCACCACCGCCGTGGGGCCGCACATCCTGAAGTTCGTGGCGCCCGTGATCGCCAAGGGAATTGCGGCCCGCGCCGCCGGGCTGGCGCCGCTGCAGGTGATGGCGTGCGAGAACGCGATCAACGCCACCGACATCCTGAAGTCCGAGGTCGTTGCCCAGTGGGATCCGGCCGCAGGATCCCTGGACGCTGCCGCCGTGTTTGCCAACACGGCGGTGGACCGGATTGTGCCGAACCAGGAGGCCGGGCAGGGCCTGGACGTCACGGTGGAGACGTTCTATGAGTGGGTGATCGACCGTACCCCGTTCGCCGGGAAGGAGCCGGTGGTCCCGGGCGTGACGTTCGTGGACGATCTGGAGCCGTACATCGAGCGGAAGCTGTTCACCGTCAACACGGGCCACGCCGCGGCGGCCTACTTCGGATTCGAGGCCGGCCTGGGCAAGATTTCCGAGGCCATGGCCGATCAGGACGTCGCGGCCGACGTGCGCGCCGTCCTGGAGGAGACCAAGGAGCTGCTGGTGGCCAAGCACGGCTTCAACCGGGCGGACCAGGAGGCGTACGTGGAGAAGATCCTTGGCCGCTTCTCCAATCCGCACCTGCCGGACACCGTCACCCGGGTGGGCCGTGCCCCGCTGCGCAAACTCAGCCGGCACGAACGCTTCATCGGCCCCGCCGCCGAGCTGGCCGAACGCGGAATTGTCCCCGAGGCGCTGCTCGGGGCCATCGCCGCGGCCCTGCGCTTCAATGATCCGGCCGACGCCGAGTCCGTGGAGCTGGCGAAAATCCTCTCCGCGTCCACGCCGGACGAGGCCACGGAGAAGATCACCGGCCTGGCGGCGGACCACCCGCTTTTCGCCGCCGTCTCCACCCTTATCGAAGAAGCCAAGGCTGTCGTCTGATCAACGCCCTAGCTGGGCGCCGACGCCGGAACTCACGTGAGTTCCGGCGTCGGCGTTTTTACCCGATGCCCTATCACTTATGGCTCCCATTCGCCGGTTTTGGAGACCAAGAGTGATAGGGCAACGCTCCTCCCTTGACCATTAGGTAGCCTAACTGTTAGGCTACCTAACTATGAACGCCAGTGAACCGGCCGACCCCGGCCTTCTCGCTCTCGCCGAGGACTTCCGCGAGGCCCTCCGCCACAGCATCTATCTCGTTCGCCGTCTGGACGCCGACGGCGAACTCAGCGCCGCCCAGCTCAGCACGCTCAAGATGCTGATGGACGCCGGACCCGCCGCAGGCAGCGGCGTGCGGGTGGGCGAAATTGCCCGGAACCTCGGCGTCAAGGTGCCCAGTGCCACCGAGCAGATCATCAAGCTTGAGCGCGCAGGCCTCGCCCGTCGGGAACCGGACCCCGACGACTCCCGTGCCGTCCGCGTAACCCTCACGGAAGCCGGACTCGCCGCCGTCGCATCGGCCAATGAGCGCCGCAACGCCGTCATGGCCGGCGTCCTCTCGTCCCTGTCGGACGATGACCGTGCCGCCCTCGCGGCCGCCCTTCCGGTCATCGGCAGGATCAACGCGACGCTTCTGGCCTGATCTTCACCCAAAAATTCCCATCATTTAGGAGTTCCCCCATGCACGGCCACCCCGCCGACACCCTGCCGGCAGCGGAAGTAACCCTCGAGGCCGAGAAGGCCTCACTACTCAAACAGCCCAAGGCGGTGTGGGCGACGGCCCTCGCGGCGGTGTTCGCCTTCATGGGGATCGGGCTGGTGGATCCCATCCTGCCGGCGATCGCCAAGAACCTGGACGCCTCCCCGAGCCAGGTGTCGCTGCTCTTCACGAGCTATTTCCTGGTGACCGCCGTCGCCATGCTGATCACCGGCTACGTCTCCTCCCGGATCGGCGGGAAGCGGACGCTGCTGATCGGGCTGGCGGTGATCGTCGTGTTCGCCTCGCTGTCCGGCACGTCCAGCAGCGTGGCCGAGCTCATCGGCTTCCGCGCCGGCTGGGGGCTGGGCAACGCCCTGTTCGTGGCCACGGCACTGGCCGTGATTGTCGGCGTCGCAAGCGGCGGCGCCGGCACGGCGATCATCCTGTACGAGGCCGCCCTTGGCCTGGGCATTTCCCTCGGCCCGCTCCTTGGTGCACTGCTTGGCGGCTGGCAGTGGCGCGCCCCGTTCTTCGGCACCGCCGTGCTGATGGCCTCCGCGTTCATCGCGCTGATTGCCCTGCTGCCCAAGACCCCGCTGCCCGAGCGGAAAGTCCGGCTCCGGGATCCGCTCCTGGCCCTGGGGCACAAGGGACTGCGGACGACGGCGGCCAGCGGCCTGTTCTACAACTACGGCTTCTTCACCGTCCTTGCCTTCACGCCCTTCATCCTCGGCATGGACGCCTACGGGATCGGCGGGGTGTTCTTCGGCTGGGGTGTGGCCGTTGCGGTCTTCTCGGTGTTTGCCGCCCCCGTGCTGCAGAACCGCTTCGGAGCGGTCCGGGTCCTCACTGGCACCCTGGTCCTGCTCATGCTGGACCTTGTGGGACTGGGCCTGGCCGCCGGGCACTCGGTGCCCGCCGTCGTCGTCCTCGTGGTGATTTCCGGGGCGCTGCTGGGCATCAACAACACCATCTACACCGAGCTGGCCATGGGCGTTTCCGATTCGCCGCGGCCGGTGGCCTCCGCCGGCTACAACTTCGTGCGCTGGATGGGCGGCGCCCTGGCACCCTTTGCCGCCGCGCAGCTGGGCGAGCACTTCGGCCCGCAGGTGCCCTTCTTCGCCGGCGCGCTGGCCATGGTGGCCGCGATTGCCGTGGTCTTCGGCGGACGCCGCTACCTGGCAGCGCACGAGCCGCACGTGGTGTAGCAGCGCCTGCTTCGTGCAGAACCCGCTGCGGTGACAAAGAACGCCCATGCTTCCTCGGAAGCATGGGCGTTCCTTTTCACGTCGCTGAGTGCACCGGCGACCTCAGGCGGCGCCGGATCAGACTTTGGCGGACTCTTTCGCGGATTCCTTCGCGGACCCCTTCGGCACGAACAGGGTTTCGGCCTGTTCCAGGGACATGCCGTTGGTCTCCGGCACCTTGAACATGACGAAGAAGAAAGACGCCGCCGCGAACAGCGCGTACATGGCGTACGTCAACGGCAGGGAGGCCGCGGCCATCACGGGGAAGCTCAGGGTGATGGCGAAGTTGGCGATCCACTGCGCGGCCGCGGCCAGGCCCAGGGCGCGGGCGCGGATCCGGGACGGGAAGATCTCACCCAGCAGCACCCACACCAGCGGGCCCCAGGAGGCGCCGAAGCTGATGACGAAGACGTTGGCGGCGACCAGCGCGGCCGGACCCCACGCGCCGGGCAGCGAGATCGCGTCCCCGGACCCGGTGGCCGAGCCGAAGGCCAGGGCCATGGTGCCCAGCGAGAGGGCCATGCCGATGGAGCCTGCCAGCATGATGGGACGGCGCCCGATCCGGTCCACCAGGGCGATTGCCACGAGCGTCACCAGAATGTTGGTGATGGCGGTGGCCACGGAGATGGTGAGCGAATCCTTTTCCTGGAAGCCCACGGCCTTCCACAGGGTGGTGGAGTAGTAGAAGATCACGTTGATGCCGACGAACTGCTGCAGCACGGACAGGATGATGCCGATCCAGACCACCGGCTGCAGGCCCAGGGCCTTGCCGCGCAGGGATCCCTTCTGGCCGGCGACCTTGTCCTCGTCGATGGCCTTCTTGATGTCGCGCAGGTGCCGGTCCGAGTCGTCGTCCGGGGCGATCGACTTGAAGACCTTGAGGGCCTCCTCGTCCTTGCCCTGGAACACCAGGAACCGCGGCGATTCGGGCAGGGTGAAGGCGATCCAGCCGTAGACCACTGCGGGGACGGCGGCGGCCATGAACATCCAGCGCCACGCTTCCAGACCAAACCACAGGGCCTGGTCCGCGCCGCCGGCCGCCGTCGCGAACAGGGCGTCGGAGAGGAGGGCGGCGAAAATGCCGGTGGTGATCGCCAGCTGCTGCAGCGAGGCCAGGCGGCCACGGACGTGGCGGGGGGAGATTTCGGAAATGTAGGCCGGCGCGATCACCGATGCCAGCCCGATGCCGAGCCCGCCCACCAGGCGCCAGAAGATCAGGTCCCAGACGCCGAACGCGAATCCGGTGCCGATGGCGCTGACGAGGAACAGTAGCGCGCCCAGTTTCATGGCCGGGATCCGGCCGTAGCGGTCGGCGATCTTGCCGGCCAGGTAGGCCCCCGCCGCGCAGCCGAGGAGGGCCACGGCGACGGCGAAGCCGGTCACGGCCTCGCTGAGGGCGAACTCATCCTTGATCGCGTCGACGGCGCCGTTGACGACGGAAGAGTCAAAGCCGAAGAGGAAGCCGCCGACGGCGCCCGCCACGGCCAGCCAAATGACCCGTTTCGGGATCTTGGCGGCGGTCTGGTCATGGGTGGTGGTCATACGGCTCCCTTGGCAGTTCGCGGTGCACGGCCTTCGCCGCAGCTACCCAGTCTTACACCTGACCCGGCGTGCCCCCTGTCACAACCACCGGAAAGTGAGACGAAACATACACTTTGCAGCTGCTGCGGGTGTGCCTTCCGGGCCGGGGGCCGAAAGACGTCACGGAGGGCCGGCTTACGGCGTCGGACGCCCTCCCGGAGCCCGGTTTTTCGGCAGACGACAACGGCAGGCAGTCCACAAGACTGCCTGCCGTGACGTGTTCCAGCCGTCGGGACGGCCCTAGTGGGCTGCGGCCGTGGCCACTTCCCTGGCGGCCGCCTTCGGGTCCGTGAGTTTCTTGTTCGGCAGGGCGAACGTGATCAGGAAGGCGATGCCGGTGAGCACGGCGGCCGTGAGCATGACCGCGTCGATCGACTGCGCGAAGCCTTCGACGATGGGACGGGTCAGCGTCGGGTTGGCCGTGTGCAGCCAGCTGGTGTCGTTCAGCGAGTCGTTGCTGGCGCCGTTCTTGAAGAAGTCGTAGAGCTGGGCGTTGGCCGGGTCGGCGGCCACGGCCGGATCCTTGAGCACCTTGAGGTAGTCAGCACTCTGCGCGGCGTCCTTCATGCCGGTGGCGATCTTGTCCGCCGCGAGGCTGAAAAGCATCGAAATGAACACGGCCGTTCCAACCGCGCCGCCCATGGAGCGGAAGAACGCGGCGGAGGAGGTGCCCACGCCCATGTCCTTCGAGGGCACGGAAACCTGCATGGCCAGCGTCAGCGGCTGCATGCAGAAGCCCAGTCCCAGGCCGAAGAACACGGCGATGGCGCCCGGGACCCACAGCGGCGTGTCGACGCCGAGGGAGAGGCCCATGACGACGGCGGCCGCCGTCAGCGTTGCGGTGCCGAGGATCGGGAAGATCCGGTAGGTGCCCGAGGCGG
Organism: Arthrobacter sp. P1_C12_2; assembly: GCF_056406415.1. NCBI lineage: Bacteria > Bacillati > Actinomycetota > Actinomycetes > Micrococcales > Micrococcaceae > Arthrobacter > Arthrobacter sp. P1_C12_2. The sequence continues at coordinate 213,533 of NZ_JBFUAF010000007.1, forward strand.
AGATGGTCCGGCCTGCCGTGATGGAGCCGGTGAGGATGCCCACGGTGAAGGTGATCATCATGAGGCCGGCCTCGGTGGGGGTCAGGCCCTTGACCAGCTGCAGGTACATGGGGAGCATCGCGATGGCGCCGAACATGCCGATGCCGATGATGAAGTTCAGCAGCGAGGACAGGCCGAAGGTGATGTTCTGGAACAGCCGGAGCGGGATCAGCGCGTAGTCGGCGGCATGCCGTTCGGCCAGCAGGAACGCGATGATGCCCATAACGCCCAGCCCGTAGCAGAGGTAGGAGTTCGCGGAGCTCCAGCCCCAGGTGCGGCCCTGTTCGGCGACGAGGAGGAGCGGCACAATGGCCAGCGTGATGGCGGCGGCGCCCCAGTAGTCGATTTTCTGCTTCACGTGCTTGGCGGGGAGGTGCAGGTACATGAACACCACCGTGAGGGCCGCGAGGCCGATCGGGATGTTGATGAGGAACACCCAGCGCCAGCCATCGATGCCGAGGATCGTTTCGGTGCCTGCGAAGGCGCCGCCGATTACCGGGCCCAGGACGGAGGAGATGCCGAAGACCGACATGAAGTAGCCCTGGTACTTGGCCCGGTCCTTGAGCGCGACGATGTCGCCGATGATGGTCAGGGCGAGGGCCAGGAGGCCGCCGGCGCCCATGCCCTGGATGCCGCGGGCGATGGCGAGTTCGGTCATCGAGTGGACCGAGCCGGCGTAGAGCGAACCGGCGAGGAAGATCACGATGGCGATGAGGTAGAGCGGGCGGCGCCCGAAGATGTCGCTGAGCTTGCCGTAGAGCGGCGTGCTCACCGTGGAGGTGATGAGGTAGGCGGTGGTGGCCCAGGCCTGCAGGGAAAGGCCGTCGAGGTCGTTGGCGATCGTGTAGATCGAGGTGGACACGATCGTCTGGTCCAGCGAAGACAGGAACATGCCGAGCATGAGTCCCACCATGACGGTGATGGTCTGACGGTGGGTCAGGACCTCTCCCGCGGCGCGCACGGAGGTGGTTTTGGACATGACTGCTCCAAGGTGAAGTGTGGGGATCAAGCGGATAGTTGCTTTCAGTAACTATGTTACTGGCTGAATTGTTCCCGCCACTACCTCGAGGCCGAAAATGTCCTCAGCGAAGAAGGTCTCAGCGTTCGACCAGGATCCCGTCCGGGTCGCACCAGATCATCGCACCGGGGCGGATGGCCACGCCGTCGATCTCCAGGGGAACGTCGATTGCCCCGCCGCCGTCCTTGGCGCTCTTGCGTGGGTTGCTGCCCAGTGCCTTGACCCCGAGCGGCAGCCCCGCGATGGCGGCCCGGTCCCGGATGGCGCCGTTGATAACGACGCCGGCCCAGCCGTTCGCGACGGCGCTCGCCGCGATCATGTCCCCCATCAGCGCCGTGCGGAGGGAACCGGCGCCGTCGACCACGAGTACACAGCCGCTGCCGGGAGTGGCCAGCACGGACTTGACCAGCGCGTTGTCCTCAAAGCACCGAATGGTCCGGACCGGCCCGCTGAAGTGGCTGCGGCCGCCCAGGGACTGGAACTGCACGGCCAAGGAGCTGAGCTCCTCGCCGCGCTCGTCGTAGAGGTCGGCGGTGTTGACGCTGGAGGCGTTCACGGTTGCTCCTGGCTGAAAGGTAGACGGCGGGCTCATCCCCGAGACTCGCACATTCCGAACAGATCTGCCGAGTCTCGGGGTCAGAGCTACCTCTTGCTACAAGGAGTCCACGTCTTGCCGCCGGGGGCATAACAGCGGGGGCCGTTGTATCCCGGATATGGATTGGGTGCCGGTGCGGGCGGCACATATACGGGCGGGACATAAGCCGGCGGGACGTAGGGGGCAGGTGCCGGGGGCACGTAACGCGCCGGCGCTGGCGGCAGGTTGCGGATCCGCTCGGCTTCGGCGGCAGCAGCCGCTGCGGCAGCGGATTCGGCGGCCTGGCGGGCGGCAGCTACTGCGGCTGCGTCTCCGATTTCCTTCTTCTTTGCGGCAATGGCGGTCTGCCTGGCGGCCCCGGCCGTAGCCGCTGAATCCAGTTTGGTCATCATCGCCGCCAACTGCGCCGGCTTGTATGCGGCCCAATGGATTCCATCTTTGGCCTTGGCCACTGCCTTGAGCGCGGCGACCGTCGCGAGGGCGGCGACCAGGCCGGCATGGCCCTGGTCCAGCTCGGACACGGAATTGGTCAGGGGAGCGGCGGCCAGGGTTTCAACAGTCTGCGCCGCAATTGCAACCTGCTGGGACGGCAGGCAGGCGACGTTTGAGGAGTTCAGGCCTACGCCCCTAGTGCGGGCCTCGTCAAAGGCCTCAACAACCGGCGGATAGAACTTCTTGTTGGGCTCGATCAGGACGGGTACTCCGAGTCCCAGGCGGGCGACCTCAGCGTTGACCAGCTTTCCGCCTGAGTCGAACACCCCAGCCAGAGTGCGTCCGTATTTGTCCAAGGGGTCGACGTCCAGTTCAAGCGTGACTTTGGCGCCAATGGGAAGAAGTTCTTCTAGGCCTTTGGTCGCCTCGGGGCCCATGCATTCCACGGGCGCGTTGGGATCCTTGGTCTCCGGAGTGTCCACATTCAACAGACGGACAGTCTTTTCTTCACCATTTGTTGAAGCCTTGAAAGTGTCGCCGTCGATGATTCGTACGACAGTTGCCTGAACCCGCCCGGACTCGGAATCCGAGCTCACGGCGGTCTTCGTCTCGGCGGCCGGACCGGAGTTGCAGCCGCTGAGGGCCAGCAGTGCTGCCATAGCGATCCCTATGGCCTTGGTTCGGGCAGCAGAGCCCGATATTTGTGACAACAAAATGTATTCCCCCACGGAATGAGTGATGGTGACTTTCTCCATAGTTGGAGGTTCAACGATGACCTTACTGCGCCGGACCGCCAATGAGCGCCAGCCGTGTCGTCGCGGCACTTCCGCCACGATAGTCTGGCCCCACACAGATCATCAGCTTGAGTCGCCAGTTCCGGGGGGAACCATATGAGCTTGTCCGACCTACCGAGCCCAGCTCCGACGTCGGCGGCGCTCGCCGAGCCGGAGCGGCGTGTCCGTCCGGTCTGGACCGCGGGCGTGGTCCTGGTCAACCTTGGGATCAATGCGGCGTTCTTCGGCCCGCTCCAGGTGCTCCTCGGCCAACAGGCGGCGGCGTTCAGTGAGGGGGACAAGGAAGCCATCCTCGCTCTCGTGACGGGCGCCGGCGCCGCGGTATCGCTCGTCGCCAACCCCCTGTTCGGCGCCTTCAGCGACCGCACCACCTCGCGGCTGGGCCGCCGGGTGCCGTGGGTGCTGTTCGGGGCGGTCCTTGGCGCCGCGGCCCTGATCGCGCTGGCTGGGGCGCCGAACGTCGCCGTCATGACTCTGCTCTGGTGCCTCGTGCAGGCCGGCTGCAACGGCGCCTACGCCGCCATCACGGCGGCCATCCCGGACCGCGTGCCGGTCCCGCAACGCGGCACGGTGGGCGGACTGGCCGCCATGGGCCAGACGGTCGGAATCCTCATCGGGGCGGTGATCGCCGCCGCCGTCACGGGAAACTTCGCCGCCGGATACCTGGTGTGCGCAGTGGCGCTGCTGGCCGGCGTCGTGCTCTATTTCTTCAAGAACGACGACGTGCCGCTGCCCGCGCAGGCCCGTCCCCCGTTCAGCCTGGCCGGCTTTGTGCGGGGCTTTTGGATTTCCCCGGCCCGCTACCCGGATTTTGCCTGGGCCTGGCTGACGCGGCTCCTGGTGAACATCGGCAACCACATGGTCACGCTTTACCTGCTGTTTTTCCTCAACGACGCAGTTCGGGTCCGCGAAACCCAAGGCATCGAGCCCGAGTTTGGTGTCCTGATCCTCACGGGCCTCTATGCGGTCATGGTGATCATCACCAGTGTGATCGGCGGCCGGCTGAGCGACCGGATGGGCCGCCGGAAGCCGCTGGTCATCACCTCGTCCGCGGTGATCGCCGCGGCCTCCCTCATTCTTGCGTTCGCGCCCACATGGCCGGGGGCGCTGATCGGCGCGTCGGTGCTGGGCATCGGCTTCGGCTGCTATCTGGCGGTGGACTTCGCCCTCATCACCCAGGTGCTGCCCACGGCCCTGAACAGGGGCAAGGACCTGGGCGTCATCAACATCGCCAACTCGCTGCCGCAAGTGCTCGCCCCGCTGATCGCGTATCCGTTTGTGGCCCTCTGGGGCGGCTATGTTGCGCTGTATGTCGCGGCCGCCGTGATCGGGCTTCTCGGCGCCGTGTTCGTGGTCAAGATCAAGGGCGTGGACTGAGCCGCGAGCGTCCCCGTTCAGGGGCTTCCGGGGCCCCGGTCGACTAGCGGGGCGTCCGGTTTCGTGGCGTATAGTGGACGGGAATTGCCGCGGCAGCTGGGTGGGCGGATCGCGCCCGGCTGCCGAGAAAAACGACCCCCGGAACGCTGCTGATGCCTGATTTTCACTCAGATCTTCCACCGATGGCCCCTCCCCCTACTCTGCCCCGGCAACGGCTCCGTTACGTGCGGATCCTTGACGTTGCCGCGGGGTTTGCCCGTAAAGGCCTGGACTCGGTGGTCCTTTCCGAGGTGGCGGCCAAGGCGGATGTGCCGCTGGGGACCCTGTACCGGTACTTCCCCTCGGCCACTCAGCTGGTCCTGGCGCTGTACCGCAAGCAATTGAGCGAACTGCTCGCGGGGACGCACGAGGCGGGAAAGGTGGCGGCCCTCGCGGGAGTGGTGATGGAGATCTTCCATATGCGCCTGATGCAGCCCGCCGTGGAGCAGGCTCTCAACCACGCGGTCTACATCAAGGACACCGACACGACACGGGTGCTCCGTGAGATCGATGCGACGGCCGAGAAGGCAGTGACGGCAGCGTGCGGTGACGCCGCAGTTGCCCGGGTCCTGCTGCTGACGGTTACGGGACTGGTCCAGGCCGTCCGCTGCCGCCGGCTGTCTCTATTCGAAGCGGAGGAGGACCTGAAGAAGGCCTGCTCCCTCCTGCAGCGCGCCCGGCGGGCCGCGTAACCGGTCTAGACCAGCGGAGCGGAAACGTCCTCCAGTGTGTGATCCGGGTCACTTAAAAGCGTGGAGAAACGTTTCACCACGGCGTCTAACCTCTCCCACCCGGCGTAACCGGCGGGGTGCCCTGTTTACCATCGATGGACCGGCTACGGCTGACGCCAGCAAATCGGGGGCTCCACCGGCGACCGCCACCCTTGGTCGCCACCGCCCCCGCCCGACCAACTTGAGCATCCCTGCTTGAGCTTCCATGAGCCGTGCGCCCACGGTGAGTCCCAGGAGACAACGACGTGTCCACTGAAACGATCATTCCCGCCGATTCCACTTCCCCGGCTGAGGCAGTAGCCGTGCTCAGCGACGAGGAAATCTTCGCATCCCACGAGGGCGGCAAGCTTTCGATTTCCAGCACCGTCCCGCTCGCCAGCAAGCGCGACCTTTCCATCGCGTACACGCCCGGTGTCGCCCAGGTCAGCCGCGCCATCCACGCCAACCCGGAGCTCGCCAAGACGCTCACGTGGGCCCAGCGCCTTGTGGTTGTGGTCAGCGACGGCACCGCCGTGCTGGGCCTGGGCAACATCGGCGCCAGCGCCTCGCTGCCCGTGATGGAGGGCAAGTCCGCGCTCTTCAAGGCCTTCGGAGAACTCGACTCCATCCCGCTGGTCCTCAAAACCACCGACGTCGACGAAATCATCGAGACACTTGTCCGCCTGCGCCCCAGCTTCGGCGCCGTCAACCTCGAGGACATCGCCGCACCCCGCTGCTTCGAACTCGAGGAGAAGCTCATCGAGGCGCTGGACTGCCCGGTCATGCACGATGACCAGCACGGCACCGCCGTCGTGGTCCTCGCCGCCCTGACCAATGCCGCCAAGGTGACCGGCCGGACGCTCGATAGCCTGCGCGTCGTGGTCTCCGGGGCCGGGGCGGCCGGGATCGCCGTCGCCGAAATCCTGCTGACGGCCGGAATCGGCGACGTCGTCCTCCTGGACTCGCGCGGCACCATCAGCAAGGACCGCGCGGACATCGCCGCGGATCCGGCCAGCAAGAAGGCCCAGCTCGCCGCCCGCAGCAACCCGCGCGGCGTGACCGGCGGCCCGGGCGAGGCGCTGCTCGGCGCCGACGTGTTCGTCGGTGTCTCCTCCGCCAAGCTCGACGAGGAGCACTTGAAGCTGATGAACCACAGCTCGATCGTGTTCGCCCTGTCCAACCCGGACCCGGAAGTCCTGCCGGAGGTCGCGAGCAAGTACGCGGCAGTGGTCGCCACCGGGCGGAGCGACTTCCCGAACCAGATCAACAACGTCCTGGCCTTCCCCGGCATCTTCCGCGGCGCCCTCGACGCCGGCGCCCGCCGGATCACGCCGGCCATGAAGCTCGCCGCGGCCCGGGCCATCGCGGAACTGGCCGAGGACGACCTTTCCGCCGACTACATCGTGCCCAGCCCGCTGGATCCGCGCGTGGCCCCGGCCGTCTCCGCTGCCGTCGCCGCGGCGGTGGAAGCCGAGTAGATCAGCGCACACTGCGGGCCCAACGGTGGCGCTGCCTTGCGGGAGCGCCACCGTGGGCGGGCCTGGTGGGGTCCGATCCCCGCCTAGACTGGGCCCATGAACCCCGAGACTCTGGTGACTGTGCTCTGCGGCCTCGCCATCCTGGTGGGCGTGGCCGGGACCATCATTCCCGTCCTGCCCGGCAGCATCCTGATCGGGGCGAGCCTGCTTGTCTGGGCGCTGTGGGGCGGCGCCGGGACCACCGGCTGGGTGGTCTTCGGGATCGGAATGGTGTTCGTCCTGGCCGGCATGGCCGCCAGCGCCGTCCTGACAGGCCGGAAGCTCAAGGAGCACAGCATCCCCAGCCGCTCCGTGGTGGTGGGCCTGGTGCTGGGCGTGGCCGGCATGTTCATCATCCCCGTGGTGGGGCTCTTTGTGGGCTTCGCCGCCGGGCTCCTGCTCAGCGAGCTGCAGCGCACCCGCGCGTTCGGCACTGCGGTTGCCTCGAGCTGGGCCGCATTGAAGGCCACGGGCCTTGGCATGATCGTGGAATTCGGCCTCGCTTGCCTCGCCGCGAGCACCTGGGTGATCGGCCTCTGGGTGGCTTCGGCCGCCTAGCAACGGCCTGCCGGAGCCTACTACCATGGGGGAATGAGCGCCGGACTTGGCGGATCCGCCCCCCAAATTCCCGACGGCCGCATTCCTGACGGCCGCATTTCCGCCGCGCAGATTCCCGCCGGCCAGCGCACGCCGTACACGGACACCCGCGACCTGACGCCCTTCCGCAAGGTCGTGATCCGGACACCCGTCCGCGGCCTGGCCGGCAACGTGGGCGGCGTCGTGACCGGACTCATGGCGGGCCGGGCGCCCGGGACGCTGGCAGCCGAGGGCGGCGTGCCCCGCCTGGGCAGGGTGGGGGGCCGGACGTCCGCCAAGAGGACCAAAGCCGTGCACTCCGCCGTATTCGGCAGCACCGATCCGGACCGCCTGATCACCTTGGCCCGCGCCTACCCCGGCTGGGCCGGGGTCTGCTACCTCATGGCCGGGCTGCTGGCGTACGCCCACGGCGGGCATCTGCGCGCGTCCGAGCTCCTGCAGCATGGCCTGAGACTGCGGAACGACGAGGACGCCAACCGCTACGCCTCCGTGTACCTGGCCGGCGTGGTCACCAGGGTGGAGGTGGCCGAGCGGATCGAGGTTCCGGTGCTTTTCAGTGAGGAGGCCGTGTTCCTGGCCCTGTCCCACTCATTGCGCGAGACCGGCCAGCCGGAGGCGGCGCTTGCGGCGCTGGCCGGCCTGCCGCCGTCGTTGCCGCTCGCCCTGGCGCGCTGTTCGCTGGAGGCCGAGCTGGGACGCGACGCTGACGTGGTGGCAGAGACCGAAGGCCTGCTGAACGCGGACGATCTGTCCGCAGCGCTGTTGCTGGTGCGTGCCCGGTCGCTGCGCAGGCTCGGAGCCTACACCGCTTCCCGTTCGGCCCTGCAGGAAGTCCTGCGGCGCAGGAAGACCGACTTCACCCTCCGCAGCGACGCGCTGACGGACACGGCCCTGCTCCTGCTCGAGGCGGGCCGCAAGACCCTCGGCGGCCGGGACTGGCAGCGCCACAAACCGGCGCAGCTGGAGGCCGTGAAGGCCATCCGCAAGGACGCCGAAATGCACGAACTCTGGGACCGTGAATACGGGCGCACTGACGACGACTGACAAGCTTCGGCGCCCGATCACGGCCAAATCCACGTATCCACTACTCTTGCGGGCCCCTTGGGCGGGGAGTACAAACGAGGCATGAGAGATGCGGTGGAGCGCTGGATGCAGCACTACCTCACAGCGTGGACGACGAACGATCCGGAGGACATCCGGGCGCTGTTTACCGAGGATGCCGTCTACGCGACCAGCCCCCAGGAAGCCGAACCGTGGCGGGGCCGGGACGACATCGTGGAGCACTGGCTTGCCGGGCGCGATGAGCCGGATGACTGGACGTTTGAGTGGAAGCTGCTGGGGGTCGACGGCGGCCGGGCGTTTGTGCAAGGCCTGACGACGTACCGCGGCAACAGCCGAAGCTATGACAACCTGTGGATCATCCAGTTGACCGCGGACGGCCGCGCGTCGTCCTTCACCGAGTGGTACATGCAGCGCAAGTAGCCGGGATTCCCGCCCTCAGCCGCGGTTCATGGCTGCGCTGACGGCGGGCACGATCTGCTCGGAGAGCAGCAAGGCGCCCAGGACCAGCATGATGATCCCGCTGGCCAGCGTCACCTGGCGGGCTGCGCCCGGCCTGGCCTGCAGCAGTTTCCGCGCCAGGAGTGCCACGCAGCTATAGATGACGCCCACGAGCAGGATGAAAGTCAGCCCGAGCAGTCCCGACTGGACCGGAACCGGCAACGCGGCGTCAGGGCTGACAAACTGCGGCACCAGGGCCACGAAGAACAGCAGGCCCTTGGGGTTGATTCCGCTGATGCCCATGCCCTGGAGGAAGATCCGGAACTGGCTCGCGGGCGCGGCCGCGCCGGCAGCGGCCGCGCCGGTGCTGAAGGTGGCCCCGCGCCAGGACCGCAGGGTGCTGAAGCCCAGCCAGAGCAGGTAGAGGGCGCCCGCGGCCGTCAGCCAGCCCAGCACGCCGGGCATCCCGGCCAGCAGTGCCGCCAGTCCCAGCACCAGCAGCGCCGTGTGGAGGGCGTAGCCGCCGCAGAGCCCGGCGACGGCGGGCGCGAAGCTGCGCTGCCTGAGCCCCGCCGCGATCGAATAGGCCCAGTCGACGCCGGGGGTGCATGCCAGGGCGACGGCGACGACCAGGAAGGCGAGGAAAAGCTGGGGGTTCATGGCGGGCTCCAGGGGTGCGGCACCTCGTGGCGGGTACAAGGAAAACTCTAGGCAAATTCGGCCGGGAAGTGTTCTCCTATTTACTGACGAAACGCGGGTTTTGGGTAAGATAATTGCGTGATCGACACCATTGACAGAAGTATTTTGCGTTACCTCCAATCGGACGGCCGGATGACTGCCACGGCCCTGGCGGCCAAGGTCGGGTTGACCGTGGCCCCGTGCCATCGCCGGCTGCGGGATCTGGAGGCCGCCGGGATCATCCGGGGCTATCGGGCGGACATTGATCCGGCCGCCGTGGGGCTCGGTTTCGAGGCGATCGTGTTCGTGACGCTGCGGCAGGTGGACCGTTCCACCATGGAGATCTTCGAGAGCCGGGTGGCCGGCAATCCCAATATCGTCGAGGCCCAGCGGCTCTTCGGGTCGCCGGACTACCTGCTCAAGGTCATCGCGGAGGACCTGCCGTCCTACCAGCGCTTCTATGACAGCGAGCTGACCTCGCTGCCCGGCGTCGAACGCCTGACGTCGACGCTGGTCATGAAGAACCTGAAAGCCAACGCCGGGCCGCCGGTCTAAGCGAGGACTGGAAGGCCGGGGCGCGCCGGTCTGGACGGAGGGTTCAGGCGCCGAGCAGTCCCGTGGTCCGGTAGGGAATGACCTCGCGCAGGAACATGCTCGTCGACGTCCGGACGATTCCCGGGCACAGCCGGATTTCCTCGGACACGCGGTAGAGATCGTCCGGGCTCTTGGCCACCACCCGGATCAGGAGATCGGTGTCGCCGGCCGGGGCGTGGCACTCGAGTACTTCCGGGATATTGCGCAGGGCAGCGATCGCCTCGTTGAGGTGGCTCTGGTCCAATTCCGCGCTGACCGCGGCCGCCACGCCCCGGCCCAGGGCGGACGGCAGCACCCGGCTGCTGTTCGGGCGGAGCGCGCCCGACGCCGACATCCGCTCCAGGCGGGACTGGACAGTGCCGCGGGCCAGGCCCAGCTTCTGCGCCAGCACCATGACCGGCACGCGGGGATCTTCATCCAGCGCGGAGAGAATCCGCCGGTCCGTCACGTCGAGCTCCTGCAAAATGACCACTTCCTGTTCACCGTCCCAGCTGTTGTTGATCAGATTGGCTACTTCAGCGCTGGTCCGTTGCACCAACTGTATGGCTTCTGCTCAAATGGTGACAACAAAGAGGACGAGGCCACCGCCACGATCCCGAAGGCTACGGACACCCCGGCACACCACCCGGACCCCGGATGAGGCTCCCGCAAGGAACCAGCCGCTGATTGACTCTTGTTCACGCATCGTCATTCCGCACAACGCGCCCCGCGGCAAGAGCCCCTGAGCCACCGACGTCGGATTTCCCGAAGTCATCGGTAGCTGAGGGGCTCTTGTGCTGCTCCGCATAGGCTTGTGACATGACCTCAGCTGGCCGCTTCGCCCCCAGTCCCTCCGGCGAACTGCACGTGGGCAACCTCCGGACGGCCATCCTGGCGTGGCTGTTCGCCCGTTCCGGGGGGCGGCGGTTCCTGATGCGGGTGGAGGACCTGGACCGTGCCCGGGCCGGCGCCGAGGCCGAGCAGCTCCGCGACCTTGCGGCGATCGGCGTGAGCTGGGACGGCGGCGTCGTGCGCCAGACGGACCGTGAGGATCTGTATGCCGGGGCGATCGCGGAGCTGACGGCGGTGGGCCTGACCTACGAGTGCTTCTGTACCCGCCGCGAAATCCAGGAGGCCCCGTCCGCGCCGCACGCGCCGCTGGGCGCCTATCCGGGGACCTGCCGGAACCTGACCGGCGCCGAGCGCGAGGCCAAACGGGCCGCCCGGCCGCCGGCTGTCCGGCTCCGTTCCATCGTTGCTGAGGTGACCGTGCAGGACGTGCTGCACGGCAGCTACACCGGTGTGGTCGACGACTTCGTGCTCCGGCGCAACGACGGCGTGACCGCCTACAACCTGGCCGTGGTGGTGGACGACGCCGCGCAGGGCATCGATCAGGTGGTCCGCGGCGACGACCTGCTGCCTTCAACGCCGCGGCAGGCATATTTGGCGTCGCTGCTCAATATGCCCGTTCCGGAATATGCACATGTGCCGCTGGTACTGAACGCCGACGGCGCCCGGCTGGCCAAGCGCGACGGCGCCGTCACGCTCGCCGACCTGGCGCTGGCCGGGGTGGGCGCGGACCAGGTCCGGGACGCGCTGCTGGCCTCCCTGGGACTCCCGCCCGGCCGCCTGGAAGATGCACTCGCCGCCTTCGACCCCGCCGCGCTGCCGCGCGAGCCCTGGGTGTGGCCCGGTGTGCCGGGAGCGCTTCCGGGAACCGGCCTCCGGGCAGGGACGGACAGCCGCGGCGCGTAGGCTGGATTCATGACCGAGCCCGCACACCCCCAGCCCCGCTTCACTGTCGAGACAGCCAAGGTCCTGGCCGAGGTGGCCCACAACCGCCAGAAGGACAAGCTCAAGCGGCCGTACCGGGAGCATGTGCTCGCCGTCGGGGATGCCCTGGCGGACTTCGACGACGACATCCGGATCGCCGGGTACCTCCACGACATCGCCGAGGACACCCCGATGACGCGGCAGGCGCTGTTGGACATGGGCGTCTCCGAGCGGGCCGTGGACATCGTCGAACGGGTCACGAAGCGCCTGCATGAGAACCCGGACGACTACCAGGCCGGCATCCGGTACATCGCCGAGGACCACGACGCCACGCTCGTGAAGATTGCCGACAACGCGCACAATTCGTTGCCAGAACGGGTCAAGGCGCTGGCCGAAAAGTGGCCCGACAAGCCCCCGGTCACCCGCTACGACGACGCCCGGCCGGTGCTCTACGCCGCCGTCCCTGTCGAGGAAACCCGGAAAATCCTGGCCCGGATCAATCCCTGGCTACTCAACGAACTGGACGACATGCTCGACGAGGCGGACGACACCGACTACGAGTTCCTCTCCTACGACGCCCCGGCAGAAGACGCCCCGGCGGCAGACACGGCGGCTGAAGACACGGCGGCTGCGCCGGGCGGGACTCCGGCCGGCGAAACCGAGTCCGCCCGGGACTAAGTGTGCGTGCCTACGTCCTCACGCGCTACGGCGGCCCGGACGCGATGGAGTTCCGGGATGTTCCGGCTCCCCAGCCGGGCCCGGGTGATGTCCGGATCAAGGTCGCAGCGGCCGGGCTGAACCCGGTGGACTTCAAGTTCCGCCGGGGCGCGCTCCGTCCCATCAGCCACGTCCGCCTCCCGATCGTCGCCGGCTGTGAAGTGGCCGGGACGGTGGAGGCAGTCGGACCCGGGCCCAACCGCTTCTCCATCGGAGACCGCGTCTATGCCCGGGTGGACAAGGCCAGACTTGGAGCGTTCGCCGAGCTGGTGTGCGTGCAACAGGAATTGGTGGCCGCCATGCCGGCCTCGCTCGGGTTCGCCGAGGCCGCAGGTCTGCCGCTGGCCGGACTCACGGCGCTGCAGGCCCTCCGCGATGAACTTGGTGTGGGCCGTGGCACCAGGCTCTTCATCTCCGGCGGCGCGGGCGGCGTGGGAACGCTGGCCATCCAGCTCGCCAAGTATTTCGGCGCCGAGGTCACCACCACGGCATCTGCCCGCGGCGAGACGCTGGTGCGGCGGCTGGGGGCGGATGCCGTCGTCGACTACAACCGGGAGGACTTCGCCCAAGTGCTGCACGATTTCGACGCGGTCTTGGACCTGGTCGGCGGTGTGACGCTCCGGGATTCCTTCCGCATTCTCAGGTCCGGCGGCCGGGTGGTATCCATCGCCGGCGTTCCTGAGCCGCTCACCGCGACGAGAGACCTGGGCTCGCCGCCATGGATCACCGCCTTGTTCTGGCTGATGAGCATGGGCATCCGCCGCCGTGCCCGTAAGGCGAAGGCCAGCTACCGCTACCTGTTCATGCACCCCAGCGGGGATGATTTGCGCACCCTGGCGGCACTCGTCGACGCCGGCCACGTGCAGCCGGTCGTGGACCGCGCCTACCCGTTCTCGGAGATTGCGGAGGCCTTCGCCGCGCTCGAACAGGGCCATGCCAAGGGCAAGATCGTCGTCACCCTCTAGCGGGTCCCGGCTGCCGGGCCCGCCACAGCAGGCCGATGTACGCCAGGTCAAAGATGCTGCAGAGAATCCCCACGCCCAGGATGAGGGGCGAGTTGCCGTACCAGCCCAGAGCGATGGTAGGCGCGAGGGTGCCGATCCACTTGGCCACGGCGATCAGCTGGGTCTGGCCCCGTGAGCCGCCACGGGCAACGAACATGGCGATAAACAACCCGGACATCAGCAGGTTCTGCAGGAAGGCCGCATAGCGGGCCGCGTCGTCCCAGCCGAACTGGACGACGAACAGCAGTTGCACCGCGAAGGACGTGACACCCAGCAGGAGCGCCCAGCCGATGAACAGCCGCCGCGTCACCCAGTCCGGCAGCTCGGAACGGCCGAACTTCAGGAAGGTGTACACAATCACGACGTCGGCCAGTCCCCACGCGATATTGAAGACTCCCTGGGCGGTAATTCCCGTCGCGACGGAGCGCGTGGCGTAGATGGTCTCCCAGGCGAAATTCAGGGCCAGCGCGGCGGCCGGGATCGCGTAGCTCCTGTCCTTGAAGCCGATCCGGATGGCATCGACGTAGACCACGGTCCAGGCCAGGCCGCTCACAATTGTGAGAAACAGGACCACGCTTCCGCTACACCCGGCCCAGGGCGTCGATGTCCTCGAGGAAGTCCTGGTGCACCTCGTCGCTGACCGTTGTCCTGGTGTCGCGGATGGCATCGAGGTAGTCCTGGGTCGAGGGGCCCTTCCGGACAGCCGCGCGGGAGGCGGGGTCGCCCCCGGACGACGCGCCGCCGTCGTCGTACACCGCCTTTTCCAGAGCCCGCTGGGAGGCGCTGCGGGCCGCGTACTCGATGTCCGCGGGGGAGAAGCCCTCGGTGCGGTCCACCAGGAGCTCGACGTCGACGTCGTCCACCACGGCAACGGGGATGAAGCGCTGCCACATCGCCTCGCGGGCCTGCCGGTCCGGCAGGCCGATCGGGATGACGTAATCGAACCGGCCGTGCCGCAGGAACGCCGAATCCAGGGCGCGGATGAAGTTGGTGGCGCAGACCAGGAGCCGGCCGGGCTGTTCCCGGAAGGCGGGGATGATCTTGAGGAGCTCGTTGGTGACGCCCTGCAGGGGAGAAGGCGGTTCGCCCGAGCGCTGCGCGGCGATCTCCTCGACCTCGTCGATGAAGACCACCGCGTGCTCCAGCTCGGCGATCTCCAGGAAGGTCTCGCGCAGCGCCCCGGCCAGTCCCTTCGGGTCGGCGGCCAGCCGGGAGGGGAAGACCTCCACAAACGGCCATTCGAGCCGGGACGCGATCGCCTTGGCAAACGTCGTCTTGCCGGTACCGGGCGGTCCAAAGAGAACCACGGCCCGCGGCGGCACCACACCGTATTCGTCGGCGAGGTCGGCCTCGGCGAGCGGAAGGACCAGCCGGCGTTCCAGCAGTTCCTTCTCGTTGCGCATGCCGGCCACGTTCTCCCACAGGTCACGGGCCAGGATGCGGCCGCCCAGCAGGCTGAGGGGTTCGAGCTCCTGGCGCTGGACCGGGATTTTCCGTTCGAAGTAGCGCAGGTTCTTCTTCAGCGCGAAGCCGCGGCCCAGGAACGCCTCCACCCGGGTTTCGGATTCCGGCATCAGGGCCGAGAGCTTGTTGAGCCCGTGCGGGGCCATCCGGTTCTCGACCGCGGCCAGCAGCGAGGTGCCGATTCCGCGGCCCCGGAACTCGGGCAACGTGGCCAGGAAAACGATCCAGCCCTGGTCATGGGCGGCCCGTCCGACGGCGGCGCCCACCACCTGCTCGCCCTGCACCGCGACGACGGCGTGGTCCTTTTCGCACGAGGCCAGGACCTCCGAGAGCGCGTAGACGGGCTCGACATTTGATTCTTTGAGGGATTCCCAGAGATGCAGGATGCCGTCGAGGTCGGCCGAATGAAAATCCCTGATCCGCCAATTGGTCATGAGCTGTCTCCCGGGTGGTTCGTCGCTGAGCCATGTTGAGTCTGTCCGCTGAGCATATGCGAACCGCGTGCACGAGAAGTTGCGGGGACGTTGCGTTACGCGGCGGAATGCCGGGTGCTATTCCGAATTGCCGCCGGCGTTGGCTGAGTTCCTCCCTGCGGGAGGCGTGGCCACGAGCGGGTACGGGCCGGTGAAGCCGTCGCGGACGGCGGCGATTTCCAGGATGCGGTGCCGGCAGAGGCGCCAGCCGAGCATGAGGAGCGGGATGATGACCGCGAGGGAGGCGATGGTCCACGTTCCTACCGGTGAGTCGAAGGCCATGAGGACCAGCACCGCCAAGAGGAAGGCCAGGGTGATCCAGCCCGTGACGGGTGCGCCCGGCATACGGAACGCGGGCCGGAGCAGTTCTCCGCGGGCTGCGAGCCGGGCAAGCTGCATCTGGCACAGGACGATCATGGCCCAGGTGCTGATGATGCCCAGCGATGCGACGTTCAGGACGATCTCGAAGGCCTCGGCCGGGACCACGGCGTTCAGGATCACGCCCAGGACAGCCACTGCGGCAGTGAGGGCAATGCCGCCGTAGGGGACGCCGGACTTGTTCATCCGGCCGGCGAATCTCGGCGCGGAACCCGCCATGGACATCGAACGCATGATCCGGCCGGTGGAGTAGAGGCCTGCATTGAGCGAGGACAGCGCTGCGGTAAGGACCACGAGGTTCATGATGGCGTCCACGCCGTCCACCCCGATGGAACCGAAGAACGTCACGAACGGGCTTTCGCCGGCCTTGTAGGAGCTGTAGGGAAGCAGCAGGGAAAGCAGTACGAGCGAGCCAACGTAGAACACCGCAATGCGCACGATCACCGTGTTGATGGCCCGCGGCATGATCTTCTCCGGGTTTTCGGTCTCGCCGGCGGCGGTGCCGATCAGTTCGATCGAGGCGTAGGCGAACACGACGCCCTGCATCACCACGATGGCCGGCAGCAGGCCGTTGGGGAACATGCCGCCGTTGTCCGCGATCAGGCTGAAGCCGACCTCCTGGCCGGCCACGGGCGTGCCGAAGATGACGAAGTAGATGCCTACGAGCAGGAAGGACACGAGCGCCACGACCTTGATCAGCGCGAACCAGAATTCAAGCTCGCCGAACACCTTGACGCTGATGAGGTTCAGGCCCAGGACCAGGATCAGGGCCGCCAGGGCCCAGGTCCACTGCGGCACGTCGGCGATGGGCGCCCAGTACTTTTTGAAGAAGTTCATGTACAGCGCGACGGCGGTGATGTCCACGATCGCCGTCATGGCCCAGTTCAGCCAGTACAGCCAGCCGGTGACAAACGCGGCTTTCTCTCCGAAGAATTCGCGGGCGTAGGAGACGAAGGAGCCCGACGAGGGCCGGTGCATCACGAGTTCGCCGAGGGCGCGCAGGATCATGAAGGCGAAGAACCCGCAGACGGCATAGCTGATGATCAGGGCCGGTCCGGCGGTGGCGAGACGGCCGCCGGCGCCCATGAACAGGCCCGTGCCGATGGCGCCGCCGATCGCGATCATCTGGACCTGCCGGGGTTTCAGGCCCTTGTGGTAGCCCTGGTCCTCGGCGTGGAGCGCGGCCCCGGAGGCATGGGCGTGCGCCGGAATGGTGTGGTCCGAGACAGCCGGCTTTGGCTGGGTCTGTTTTTGGGCGCGGGCAGTGTCAGGAGAAGTCATGGGGGTCCTTCGGAGTTCGGAGGTGCGCTACTTGCTCAGGTTGGCCAGGCGCTGCGGGCTCAGGAGCTCGGTGAGCTGCTCAGCAGTGAGCAGCCCGTGTTCGAGCACGAGTTCCGCAACGCCCTTGCCGGTGGCGAGGGCTTCCTGCGCGATGGCCGTGGCCGTGGCGTAGCCCAGCTGCGGGTTGAGGGCGGTGACGAGGCCGATTGACTGTTCCACCGTGAGGCGGAGATGTTCGGTGTTGGCGGTGATGCCCCGGACGCAGCGGGCCGTGAGGGTGCGGCAGGCGGCTTCCAGGTGGGAGATGCTCTTGTGGAGGCTGTGGACAATGATGGGTTCGAAGG